>JBPPMD010000209.1:0-4603 GCA_051305875.1 Desulfuromonadales bacterium
CTGCAATCCAAGAAACTGAATGGTGGCTTTAATCCGTACTGGCAGTAGTGCTAATTGAGACTGTTTACTGTCTGGCCTTTCGAGCCCTGGTGCAGGAACAAAAAGCCGAACAGGGCACAGACGGCAATCAATGCCCCGCCCCAGAAGGTCGCAGGGGCGCCAAGATTCTGCCATAGCCAACCGGCCAACAAACTGGCCGACAGAAGGGCCATGCCGCTGATCAGACCAAACACTCCGAAGGCAGTGCCCCGGACTTCAGGGGATACGGCATCTGCAACAAGCGCAGAAATCAAGCCCTGGGTCAACCCCAGATGAAGCCCCCACAACCCCGCTCCGGCAAAGAACAGCAAGAGTCCCCCGGCAAGGGCTAGCAGAACATCCGCCCCGATCAGTACAATCAGCCCCATTGCCAACAGGCCCTGGCGTCCGATCCGGTCGGACAAGCGCCCGACAGGGTAAGCCGTCAGACTGTAGGCAACGTTCATTGTCACGAGTGCAAGTGGAATGAGGCTGATATTAAGCCCCACGCTTTCGGCACGCAACAAGAGGAATGCTTCACTGAAGCGTGCCAGAGTGAAAATTGTGCCTATCAGCACGACAAGCCAATAACGTCGACCAAGTAAGGCTAGAGATTGGCGGCTGAGAGGTGACCTGAAGTTTTTGCCTGCCATAGTGACCGGCTCTTTAACTTTGAAGAAGAGCACGGCAACCGCCAGCAAACCGGGAATAAGGGCGATCCAGAAAACCAGACGAAACTGGTTCCCGGTCAGAATCATCAAGCCAATTGCAAGCAAGGGTCCAGCAAAGGCACCAACACTATCAAGGGACTGGCGTAAGCCATAAGCGGCACCTCTCTGTTCTGGAGGTGTTATATCAGCGACCAAAGCGTCTCTCGGCGCACCACGAATCCCTTTGCCAACTCGGTCGATAAAGCGTGCGGAAAAAATCATGCTGGAACTGGAAGCCAAAGCAAAAAGAGGTTTGCTCAGAGCGCCGAGTCCATAGCCAACCATTGCCAGGACCTTGCGTTTGCCGAGCCAGTCGCTGAGTGAACCGGAAAAGATTCTGGTCACCATCGCCGTTGCTTCGGCAACGCCTTCGATCAAGCCGACGGTCTGGACACTCGCTCCAATAACGCTGACCAGGAAAACCGGCAACAGGCTGTGGATGATCTCTGAGGAGATGTCCATGAACAGGCTGACAAAGCCGAGCGCCCAGACGGTGGGATGTATTTTGCGGCCATGGGCCACGTGCTTGTCTGGCTGAAACGGTGTCATGAGATCAATTCACTGGCAGGCTCAGGCTCCCGGCGGTGAGCAATAAAGTCTTGCCGTCCCATCCCGAAGCAAGCGGTTCTCCCGGCAAGGGCTGCTGCCCCCAATGCACATCGAGATCGGCATTTAGTGACTCTAGCAACAGAGCCAGCGCGGCAGCATAATGCCCGCTGCCGCGCGGCAGGGTCATCAGGGTAGCCATTGGATAGGCATATTCGAAGTCAACAGTTCCGACCCAGAGCTCCTGGTCAAAGTCAGAAAGCCTGAAATCGGTAGGCCAGAGGCGAAGCACCAGCCGTTTTTCATCCTTTGGCATCAACATCAGGATTCGCTCCTGTCGGCCATTCTCCATCTGCGGCAACAACGGCAGCTGCTGGATTTTTGCGCGCGGAACCAGAAGGTTCAGCAGCTGCTTGTAGTCGAAGCTGTCGGTTCGAGACCATCCGTGACCAGTCAAAACTGCGGCCAGATGGTCGGGGTCCCCGGCCCATTGGAGAGACAGTGGCTGTTCAACTTCCCCGGCCAGGTCAATACGCCAGCCCGGCAGCTCTTGCCAGGACATCTCCCGCCAATCCCCGGCACTGATCCTTTGTACGGCCCTCTGGGGCTGATATCGGACCAGGTCGCTGGCGTGCTGGCTGCGGGCATGCCAGGCTCCTGTCAACACCATGACCAGCAACGCTGGAATGAGGAGAGCCACTCTGGACGGGGCGGCTTCCGGGCGGCGCAAGAAGATGATGCCGAGGAATGTCACCCAGGCCCAACCGAGGGCCAAGCCGCCAAGGACATCGGAAAGCCAGTGCGCCCCAAGATAAAGTCGCGAGAAGGCGATCAGCATCGACATGCCGATGGCGAAACCGAAAGGGAGCCAACGGTGCCCCGGTTTAAACCGGCGGACCAGTAAGATGGCAAGAAAGCCATAGAGGACAACACTCATCGTGGTGTGGCCACTCGGGAAGCCCCAGGAGGCAACACCCTGATAAACGTCAATCGGGCGCGGTCGATGCAGCGTCAATTTGAAGAGCTGGACCAGTCCGGCGGCGCCACTCAGCGCCAGCAACCAGAACCCTGCAGCACGGAACTGGCGGCGGAACAGGAGTGCCAGCAAGACCGCCGATGCAATTGCGATATTGACGACGCCGTCTCCCAACTCGGTCACGACCACCAGCACCTGGTCGCCCCATTGGGTACGTAGCGCCTGCAGAAACTGGTAGACCGCCTGATCAACCAATACCAGCGGATCGCCGTGGACGAGATCTTCCAGGACCCCGAGAAAGACCCAGCCAGCCACAACCAGGGTCAGGCAGAGGATCGGCAAGAGAAACCGCTCCTTCTCAGGACCCAGTCTCCCCAACAGGACGAAGGCTTTGCGACAGAGCCAAAACGTCAGCCAGAACAGGATCACCAGCAACAGGAGCAGCAGGCTCAGTCGGGCGCTGACTGCACCGATGAGGGCCAATGAACCTGCCAGTGCGACCCCCGGAAGGATGTAAGCCAAGGCCCAGCCGATTGCGGAAAAGACATTCACCAGGACAAATTGTCGTACGGGCATGTCCAGCATGCCGGCGATGACTGGAACAACCGCGCGGACCGGGCCGACAAAACGGCCTAAAAAAACGCTTTTACCGCCGTGTCGGAGGAAAAATTCCTCGCCACGTGACAGGATCTTCGGATAGCGACAAAATGGCCAGCGCCGTTTCAACCCCTGATGGTAATGGCGTCCCAGCCAGTAACTCAGGCCATCGCCAGCCACCGCTCCGGCGAAGGCGGCCAGCAGGGTAAGGTTTACCGAGATTGCACCTGTCCCGGCCAGGGCGCCGATGCCGATCATCATGACTGTCCCGGGGACAAGCAAGCCGATCAGAGCCAGGGATTCACTTAAAGAGATCAACAGGACAAGCAGGTAGGTAGCTTCTGGATGCGCTGTGACCCAATGCAGAAGACTGGCCCAGAGATTTGTCCAAACCATAGTGCATCCTTGTAAACAGGCAATTAATAGAAGTGTTATGAATGGCTCAAATTTAACACACCTTAGCGTCTTTGCCAGCCGCTATCCATCCGCACCGCAGCAGAGGATTAACTGAATCGTAATCCTGGATTACCTCATATAAGAAACATTTAAAGGCACCTCGCAATTGTTCCAATATTGTATTGAGGATACCAATTTGGAAAATTTGCTAAATTATCAGAAGTCCTGATAAATAGTACATGGCCACCCGGAATTGATCCAGGTGGCCATCATTTTGTCGTCTTAAATACCTCTATCAATAACACGCCTGTTTTTGTCTCGGCAGTGGTTATTTGCCGGAATCTTTTTTCTGCAGAGATACAGTCTCAATGTCAGAAATAAAAGACATGCCATAGAGGTGCTACCGCCGCTTCATACTTTTCTGGACTGACTTGATCAACTTTCCGAAGTCCTTATCCTTCTTCCTTTTTTCATAAAAAGACATGTCGTTGAACGCTGATTCCTTTTTTATTTTCAAATAGTTTTGGTAACGCCCTTCAGCTAATTCACCTTTTTCTACAGCAGCCAATATTGCACAGCCTTTTTCACTGGTATGTGAGCAATCGCCAAACTTGCAGTGCCAAGCCAGCTCAGATAGCTCCGAAAAGGTTTCATCCAGACCAGCATCAACCGACATACTACCGAGTTCTCTCATCCCCGGAGTGTCGATCAGCAGCGCCCCATTCTCTAACAGTATGAGTTCCCGACTTGTCGTAGTATGTCGTCCTTTACTGTCTTTTTCTCTCACAGCTTGGGTTTCAAACTGTTCATGTCCCAAGAGACTGTTTAGCAGGGTCGTTTTTCCAACCCCTGAGGAACCGAGTAAACAGTAGGTCTGACCAGGCAATAGTGAGCTTTTTATCGTATCAATGTTATCCTCGCTCAAGCTGCTAATACCCAAGACCGTCGTTTGAGGAGCGACGTTTGAAATACTCGCAACGATTTCCTCCACCTTGTCTTGAGATACAAGATCGCACTTGCTCAGTAGTATCACTGGGTCGATATCGCTTTCGTTGACCATGACTAGATATCGTTCCAACCTTCTGAGATTCAAATTGTCATCTACAGATTGAACGATAAAGGCAACATCAATATTGGCTGCGATAAGCTGAAAATCGATTGATTTACCGGCTGATTTTCTTTTCAGCAGCGTCTTTCTGGGGAGTACCCCATGGATGATTGCAAGAGAGTCATCATCATAGAAATTCGCATAAACCCAGTCTCCGGTGGTCGGCAGGTCGAGAGAAGAGCTTGTCGTATAGAACAAATTCCCAGACAGCTCGGCAAACACTTCGCCATAACCTTTGGTCACGACATAGCT
>JBPPMD010000205.1:0-17669 GCA_051305875.1 Desulfuromonadales bacterium
ATGTTTTTTTTGGGTAAGGGCGAGGCCAAAAGTACCGGCTTTGTCACCGGCGTTGTCGGTACCCTGGTTGTAATAGGCGCGATTCTTCAGGCGGCCATTTTCGCCGACCCGTTTACCGCCGGCCTGCTGTTCGTGTTTGGCGTTCTTTATCTGCAAACGGCTCATGCTCTCTGGACGGGACTGGAAGATATGCGCACCGTCGGCAACGGCGCTCTGGTAGTTGCCATTGTCTGCGCTATGTATGCCTATCTCTTTTATACCGGCGGCGGCCTGAAAGCCGATGGCACGACAATCATCGGCGTGACCCCCTACCTGGCATTCATGAACCTGACGTTTGTCATTATCTGCTTAACGGTTGTAGGCGTGACTTACGGCAAGATAAATGCGAAGGTCGCTGCCTGGATGTTTCTTGTCTTGAGTTTCACCTGTCTCTATGTCCCTGCTATAGGGCTCATGGGATTCGGGAAACTTCCTTTTTAATAACGAATTGTATATTGCAGGTCTGGGGAAAGCGCTTTTCCTCAGACCTGCTTTGCCTCATAATGAGGATATTGTGTCATATAAGACAACTCTTCATGTTCTGATTTTTGCTTTTAATAAAAAACCAGAATTCACTGTTTACCCTCAAGCTTAAATGGCAATCAGATTTTTAACAGATTGCCTCCCAGGACGAATTGCAGCCGAGAGAATCAACAAGATGTCACCAACGAAGACAACAACAGAAATATCCAAATCTATGCCAGCTGCACTGCGAGCTTATCCGTCCAAACTCTTCGTAGAGACAACCACGCGTTGCAACCTGAGCTGTTTCATGTGCGTCAAGCAGGCAGATGACTGCCATATTGCTGAAGGCGATCTCTCTGACGAGATATTCAAGGCGCTGGAACCGGCCCTGCCGACACTCGAAGCGCTCATCCTCAATGGTGTCGGCGAGCCCTTGCTGCACCCCGGACTGGAACGGTTTATCAAGAGGGCCAAACAGCTGATGCCATCGGGAAGCTGGGTCGGATTTCAATCCAATGGTCTGCTTCTGAACGAACAACGCGCCTTGTCGCTCCTCGAAGCAGGACTCGACAAAATCTGCCTTTCGCTGGATGCCATCTCCCCGGATCTCTTCAAAAAGGTCCGGCAGGGCGGCGAAATTGTTGCTATCGAAAAAGCCTTTTCTGCCATAACAAAAGCACAGACGGCACTGCAGAGGCCGGAGTTTCAGGTGGGCGTCGAGTTTGTACTGATGCGCAGCAATCTGCAGGAGCTGCTGCCGGCAGTGCACTGGGCCGCTGTGCGGGGAGCATCCTTTGTCCTGATCACGCACACTCTGCCCTACGATGCCATGCACGCCGACGAGGCGGCCTATGAGACGTGTTCAAAAGAAGCCGTCGAGCTTTTTCAGGACTGGCAGAACAAAGCTGAAGCCCTGAGTCTTGACCTCTCTCTTTACCCCATAACCCTCTGGAAATATGTCAAAACCGCCGATGAACAACGCCTCATCGATCTAGTCAATGCGATGAAAGACGAGGCCGAGCAAAAAGGTATTTCTCTGGACCTCAAAAAACTATTTGCTCTCGACCTGCAGCAGCTCAACCGGGTCACCGCGGTCTTTACCGAAGCAAGAAAAATTGCCAAAGAGCATAACATCGAGCTCAAGCTCCCCGAATTGATGCTCAAAGAAAAACGGCAATGCGATTTTGTCGAGGAAGGCAGCGCATTTGTCTCCTGGGATGGCGGCATTCACCCCTGTTATTTCCTCTGGCATCACTACCAATGCTTTGCCAGTGGCTGGCAACAGAAAGTTGTCCCGAAACCTTTCGGCAGCCTGGCCGAGCAAAGCATTCTGGAAATCTGGAACTCACATGAGTTCCGAAGTTTCCGGGGTAATGTCATCTCTTATGAGTATCCCTACTGTGCCAGCTGCAGCCTGGCCCCCTGCAATTACATTCAAACGGACGATTTCGAGCAGGACTGTCACGTCAAGAATGAACCCTGCGGCAGCTGCCTGTGGTGCATGGGTATCTTTCAATGTTTGCGATAATTTAAGCCGGATCACAGGCGGATTTGGTCAGGAAACTTGGCTATGCAGTTTCCTGCAAAAGCCTTTATTGTTGGTGATCCAGGCACCGACGATCACCAGCGCGCCGCCCTGCAGCAAGGTCAGGGACACTGGTTCGTCAAGGATCAGCAGGCCGAACAGCATGGCGAACAACGGCACAAAGTTGATGAAGACCCCGGACCGGACCGCACCAATTTCATGGATCGACTGGTAGTACCAGAGGAAGCCGACGACCGTGCCGAGGACCGCAAGATAGAGGAGGCTCGCCCAGGCTTCAGGACCGTAATCGGGAATTTTGGCTATCACTCCCTGGGCCAGAGCCACCGGGGCGAGGAACAGGGTCCCGGCAATGGCCGAGTAGGTCACGGCCGTCAAGGGTGACATGCCGCGCATGGCACGTCGTCCGATCACTGAGTAAAGGGCCCAGCAAAGGACACATCCCAGCAGTGTCAGTTCGCCGACACCGACGTCGCCGGCCAGCAGCGAGAGGTGACCGTTGCTGATGACCAGGATCGCTCCGGCGACCGAAACCACGACACCAATGGTTCGGACCAGGCGCAACGGTTCACCACCGAACAGGGCTGAGAGCAGGGCTATCCCGACTGGATTGAGGGCGATAATCAACCCCGCCTTTCCGGCAGAAACCGTCTGCAAGCCATAGAAGAAAGCCACGTTGTATCCAAGAACGCCAGTCAAGCCCAACAGGATCACCGAACCCAGCTGGTAACGGTCAAGACGAGGCAGGCGCCTTTCGACTCGCAGCAGCACCAGCAGCAGAATTCCCCCGGCAATGGCGAAACGCAGAAACGCTGCCTGGAAAGGTGGCACCACACCGGCAAGCATACGCCCGGCGACGAAGGTGCCGCCCCAGAAGGCCATGGTGGCAAATAACTTGAGATAGGTGAGCATTGGTTGTCCCGGCATCGGATTTATGCACTAAAAAAAGAGGTCAAGCTCTGGCCCGACCCCTGTTCTGACAAGATTATCGGCAGTCACATTACCCGGCAGTTGCCACCAGCTGAGCAGCGAGCTGTTCGATTTTTGCCTCGAACTCTTCGAGCGTGCCGTCGTTTAACAAAACCCGGTCCCAGTCATGGTATGCATCCAGAGAGGTTTCACTGGCATGATTGTTCGCTCCGTCAAAACCGGGACGCTCGATCTTGACAATCAGACCGCCGTGTTCCTTGATCACATGCAACTCATTCATGAAACGCACATCATCGATCAGAACATGCATATGTTTCAGGTCGAGCTGCTCGATCTTGCGCCCCCATGCCTTGGTCCAGTAATCAGGATCCTCGGACCTGCGATATTCCGTTCCCCACCATTGCAGGATACGCCGCACCGTGACAGCTGTTTGTCCCGGTCGATCCTGAATCTCCTGGTGCTCCGAAACAAACTGAGGCCACTTTGGACAGTGCGCCATGGCCTGCTGTTCGTCTACATAAAAAACCCGGACTTTATCATCTTGGCAGCCATAAACCAGCGGCACCGATTCATCGGCGCCAATGGCACGTAAAAAAGCTTCAACCTCATCGCGCAGCACCATCGCCATCGGCACAATTTTGCACTCTTTATCAAGCAGAGGCGCCAGATGGTGTGCTGCCGTGGTTTTTCCTGTAGCTGCCTTGCCGGCAATGCCAAGAATCATATGTCCTTACTCCAGCAGAGCCTGGCGGCAGACTCCAAGATCAAATTGTTTATAGATCGAATTGACAGCACTCCATCTTGTTTGCAGAGTGAGTGTACTTGAATCCCCTTTCCGCATCAATCCCAACCGGAGCATCTTCCCAAGAAAAAGCCAGACGGCTGATGAGCTGTACGTGTATCCGAGCTATTCTCTCTTGCAGTTCAGAGACAAGTCGTTATTCTACTACATAGAGCATGCCAGCATAATTAGCTACGGACACACAGGCACAGTTTTCGATCCGGAAACGAGCAATTTTTCGCAAGGTCAAGGAAATCAAGGATTTGAGCGGAGGCGTAGTCCTTTACGCCGCACAATCAAATCCGTAGATTGACGGTAGATTGCGGAAAATGGCCGTTTGCGGACGAAAACTAATTATGATCAAGGAGAGACCTGATGCCATACGTCAACATCAAGATTACCCGTGAACAGGAAGCACTCACCGCACAGCAGAAAGCAGCGCTCATCAAAGGCGTGACCGACCTGCTGGTCGATGTCATCAACCGCGGACCAAAGACCACTGTCGTCGTCATTGATGAAATCGATACCGATAATTACGGTGTCGGTGGTGAGACAATCACTGAACGCCGCAGTCGTGGCCTGTAAAGTTAAAACGTTCACCGTCCTTTAAGCAACAGCTTCTGTTACAAAACAATCCCCCCTGAAACATCAAGGCACCCCGGAGATTCCCGGGGTGCCTTGCGATCATTTATTTACTTTGCGATTCCCGTCGTGGAAATCTGTAGCGGATCACCCGGCTGCTGTGATCCAGGTTTTTATCGTCTTTCAGATTGATGAGACTTCCCTAAATGATCCGGCGGATCGGAGACTGGCATAACATCTTCCTCCTTTACATTTGAGAGACCTCTTTTGCGTTTGAGGTAGTTACACTATACCATAAAAGAGTAATCAATTAAAAACACCAACCACTAAAAGAGTCAAAAAGTTTCCTGTATACTTGGAGTCTGTCGTACTCCTAGGACACACAAACGGGGAGGAGATCATGAACATCCATCTCAAGTATGGTGAAGTGGGGTTGAACCTGGAGTTTCCTGAAACATCTAATTTTGTCGGTGTCCTTTATCCGCAAGAGGCCGAGGTTCTGGAGGTGCCGGAGAATGCAGTCCAACAGTCTTTATCCCGGCCGATTGAGTCCGAGCCACTCAAAGAATTAGCCCGGGGTAAAACCGATGCAGTTATTGTCATCAGTGATATCACAAGGCCGGTGCCGAATGCACTGCTGCTGCCGATTATCATCCAACACCTGGAAGAAGCGGGCATCCCCTCTGCAAAAATCACCATCCTGATTGCCACCGGCATCCATCGTCCCAACGAAGGACAGGAACTGGAACGTCTGGTCGGCAAAGAGATCGCCTCCTCCTATCGCATTATCAACCACTTTTCGAAAAATCATGAGGACATGCTTCTGGTCGGACATATCGGTGATGGGGTGCCGGCTCTGGTCAACAAGCATTATCTGGCAGCTGACCTGAAAATCCTGACCGGCTTCATCGAACCGCATATGTGGGCAGGATTCTCCGGTGGCCGCAAATCGATTCTGCCGGGAATCTCGTCGGTAAAAACACTGGAATTCATGCATGGACCGGAGATGGTGGCCCATCCACAGACCCGTTACGGCGTCCTGGAAGGGAATCCCTTCCACGAAGCCGGTCTGGCCGTCATGGGACAGGCCGGGGCCGATTTCATCGTCAACGTGACTCTCGACACCAATAAGAAAATCACCGGAGTTTTTGCAGGTCACCCGGTCAAGGCCCATCTGAGAGGGGTCGAATTCCTATCACGTCATTGCGTCAAATCTCTGGACGAACCTCTCGATTTTGTGGTGACGACCAATGCCGGAGCGCCGCTCGACTGCAACCTGTATCAAACCTCCAAGGGGATCTCGGGTGTGGCAGGAGCAACCCGCGAAGGCGGTGTGATTCTGATCGCCACTGAGTGTCTGGAAGGGTTTGGCAGTGAAGAGTACCGGGCAGTTTTCGAACATGCCACCACACCACAGGCTTTTATTGAAAAGCTGATGAAGAAGGAGTTCTTTCTCCCTGACCAATGGTGTGCCCAGGAGACTTACCAGATTATGCTGAAAAATGAAATCTGGGTACACACCCAGGGAATCGATGCCGACACACTGAAGCGGTTTCATTTCAAGCCGGTTGCAGATATCAGTGTGGCTATTGCCGAGCTGCTTCAAAGATTCGGTCAGGATGCCCGCTGGGCGATCGTTCCGGATGGCCCGTTGCTGATACTCAAGGTCGGTTAAAAGGAGAATTCTGCCCACTGTAGATAAACACAAGGTGTGATACTTCTATGTATCACACCTTGTTGCGAACGTGGCCGGACTTGCCCCGCTCCTTTTGCAACCACATCCGTTTTTTATGTGGCAGTGATTTCGATATGCCGGGGCTTGGCGGCTTCGGACTTGGGCAGTTGAAGGGTCAGAACCCCATTATTCATTTCTGCTACAATTTTTTCCGGATCAATTGTGTCCGGAAGCTGAAATTGGCGGTAAAAATTGCCATGTATGAATTCACACAAAATGGGCTCTCCACCAAGATTCGACCTGGCGTTGGCCTGCACGGTCAGGAGACCGCGATCTATATCGATTTGCAAGTCTTCTTTGGCGACTCCCGGCAAATCAGCGAACAATGTTAAGCCCTGATCGGTTTCAAAGATGTCTACAGCGGGCCGGATGAAAAGATCACTCCTCTGTTCCTGACCTTTGATGCTACGGCCGCCCTTTACAGAGATATCTTTCTGGTCCATGATGTCACCTCCTCTAGCGTGCCTTGACAGTAATTTTCTTTGGTTTGGCCTTTTCCTGAATTGGCAGTGTCACCAGGAGCACACCGTTGCTGAATTTGGCAACAACCCTGGCAGCATCAACTTCGCAGGGCAGATCTACGGTACGCATGAACTTGCCATGGCCGCGATCACGACGATGCCAGGTTCTCTTCTGGTTGCCCGACTCGTCCTTGCGCTCACCCGAGAGGGTCAGCACACCGCGCATGACAGTCAGGTCGAGGTCTTTGGCATCGACACCCGGCACAAGAACTTCCACATAAACACTGTCCTGATCCTGTGCAACATTGATCTGCGGGAACCGTTGCAGACCGACACCGGGAAGGAATGAGGGCTCCAAAAATGCTCCCACTCCGAACCCTTTGAAGGCACCGTCGATTTCCCGACGTAAATTTTCCATTTCTCTCAAAATGTCCATTGCCATCGTGAAGTCCTCCTCTCTTTCCCGGGTTAGAGACTGCTATTAACCTCTTGCTGTTTCAGTCTATCAACATCCATGCCGTTATCAACCGTGTGAAATAAACGCAAAAACGGTACTTTAAGAACTATCTGACCCCCGGATAAATGACTGCATTCTTGCAAATGTAGCTTGCGACAATGCATGCAACGCTCTTACGGCAGTAAAAATAATTATCGGATTTGTGGTTGTCAAGATCAGGAAATGATTTTTTCAGGGTCATGACTAGTTGGGAGGTACATCGGTACGCCACACACAGTAGTGCCCATTTGGAAACTCCAGATGGCACAAAAGCAGTTTTCATCCGGAAACGGCCCTTTTCCGGATGAGATCCGGTTACAAGGGGCCGACAGGAACATTACCGACAAGAAACTCCTTATCAAGAACCGCCTGCAGATAATTTTTCTGGTCAATAAATTTTGTCACAACATTGCCTTCACCAAGGATAATCAATGACTTTTCAAACCCCCTTCCCCAGTTGCTGTCGGTAAGATCAGGTTCAAAGCAAACGATTTTACTGATTCCTGACTGTACGATGGCTTTTGCGCATTCTATGCAGGGATACCAGGGAATATAGAGAGAGCAGTTTTTGGTTGAGACTCCCAGCAGCGCGGCGTTGTAGATGGCATTTCGTTCCGCATGAGAGACCCAGAGGTATTTCTCTCCCGTGGCTGCTTCGTGGCGCTCTTCAACGTCGTCATTAACCCCGCGAGGAATGCCATTATAACCCGTTGAGCGAATCTCGTTATCCGGCCCAACAATAACGGCTCCAACTTTTCTTCCACGATCTTTGCTCCAGGTCGCAATAAATTGGGCAAGAGCCATCCAGCGGGTGTCCCAGTTTGAATTCGCCATGGTTTACTCCTCATTTTACCGACGGTATCTTTCCTTCCAGGAAAAGTTCGCAAGCCCCCGCCTCCGGACGAAAACTAACCGCACTTGGAATCACCACAATTCAGACAGGTCAGGCAGCCATCCATAATAATGACAGCCTTGGTGTAACATTTGCTGCACAGCTTGCAGTCCGGAGGAAAATCGTTGACGGTTTCCTCGTGCTGCGGTTGGCCTGTCAGCGTGTCATATTCAGCCCGCTTGGCCTGCAGCATCTCCCTGTGGGCTTCGGGCATCCGCTCTTCCTTGAGCAGGCCGATCATCTTCATATGGCTTTCCAGGGCAAAACCGATTTCTGCCACGATCGAGGGCATAAATCGCCCGCCCGGTTTGAAGTAGCCTCCCTGGGGATCAAAGACCGCCTTCATCTCTTCCACTAAAAAGGTAACGTCTCCACCCTTACGAAATACTGCAGAGATGACCCGGGTCAGAGCCACCACCCACTGGAAATGGTCCATGTTTTTCGAGTTGATAAAGATCTCGAAGGGTTGGCGCACTTCATGTTCAGTGCCATGGTTCAGCACCATGTCATTGATAGTGACATACAAGGCGTGCTGGCTCTGCGGAGTCTTGATTTTGTAGGTGGCACCCACCAGCATTTCCGGGCGCTCAACCTTTTCATGCATGTCCTGTCTCGGAATTGTTTCTTCCTGTGCGGCTTTCCTGCGCTGCTCTTCGAGGTTGACGACCTCGTAGGCAACGATCTTCTTGTCAATGATATTAGCCATTTTTTTCGTTCCTCGTCACAGTTTGCCGTAATAGCCTTCTTTGAGGGCATCGTACAGGTTGGCGGCAGAATGGGTTTCATTGTCGTATTCGATATCTTCGTTGCCTCGCACTTCGACCACCGTACCGTCGTCCAGAGTGAACCGGTAGGTTGTCTCCGCCAGGTCCTTTTCCTGGACCAGTACCCCCTGAAAAGCCTCAGGGTTGTAACGGAAGGTCGTACAGCCTTTCAGCCCTTGCTCGTGTGCATACAGGTAGATATCCTGGAAATCAGCGTAGGGGTAATCGCTGGGGACATTGGCGGTTTTAGAGATGGACGAGTCAATCCATTTCTGGGCCGCAGCCTGAATGTCGACATGCTGCTTCGGAGTGATGTTCTCCGAAGTGATGAAGTTGTCGGGCAGGCGTTCCCCAGGCTTATCACTACCCGGCATTGCTTGCGGATTGACCAGTTCGCGATAAGCCAACAGTTCATATGAGAAGACATCGATCTTCTCTTTGCTCTTTTTGCCGGGGCGGATCAGGTTGCGCGAATAGTGATGAGCGAAGCTCGGTTCAATGCCGTTGGAAGCATTATTGGCGATCGACAACGAGATGGTGCCGGTCGGCGCAATCGAGCTGTGGTGCGTGAATCGGGCACCGACTTCAGCCAGCTCGGCGACCAGCTGCGGGGCTTTCCCGGCCAATTGCTGCATGTAACGGCTGTAACGGGCATGCAGTATCCTGCCGGGGACGCGCTGCCCTACGCTGATGCCATCGGCAGCCATTTCCGGCCGCTTGCGCAGCATCTCCGCGCTGACTTCGTAATCCTGAATGAGTGCCGGTGCCGGGCCTTTTTCTCGTGCCAGTTCCAGCGCCTGCTGCCAACCTGCCAGTGCCATTTGCAGGGTCACCTGCTCGGTGAAAGCGACAGCATCGGCGTCGCCGTATTTCATGCCGAGCAGAGTGATGGTCGAACCGAGACCCAGGTAGCCCATGCCATGGCGACGCTTGCCAAAGATTTCGTCGCGCTGCTGCTGGAGCGGCAGGCCGTTGATCTCTACCACGTTGTCCAGCATGCGGGTGAAGACGGCGACAACCTCCTGGAAGTGATCCCAGTTGAAACGTGCATCGGCAGTAAAGGGCTGTTCGACGAAACGCGTCAGGTTGATCGAACCCAGCAGGCAGGAGCCGTAGGGCGGCAAGGGCTGTTCGCCGCAGGGATTGGTGGCCCGGATCTCTTCGCAGAACCAGTTATTGTTCATCTCATTGACCTTGTCGATCAGGATGAAGCCGGGTTCAGCGAAATCGTAGGTGGAGGCCATGATCACGTTCCACAGCTGCTTGGCACGGATGGTGCGGTAGACCTTGCAGGCCACTTCACCGACGCTGTTCTGCACGTAGTCCTGTTTGACCGGCCAGTCTTTCCAGAGGACCTGGGCAGTATCCTGCAGATCCAGTCCGTCACGCTCCAGCTCCTTGGCGGTCAGAGGGAAGCAGAGCGGCCACTCCGTATCCAGCTTGACCGCCTCGACGAATTCGTCCGTGATCAGCAGCGACAGGTTGAACTGGCGCAAACGGGCGTTCTCGCGCTTGACTTTGATGAAATCAAGGACATCCGGATGCGAGATGTCGAAGGTTGCCATCTGGGCGCCGCGCCGGCCGCCGGCCGAAGCGACGGTACGGCACATACTGTCGTAGATATCCATAAACGACAGCGGCCCCGAGGTGTTGGCTCCGGCGCCGTTGACGAAAGCGTTGCGCGGCCGCAGCGTCGAGAAATCGTAACCGATGCCGCAACCCGCCTTGAGAGTCAGGCCGGCTTCATGCACCTTGCCCAGAATGTCATCCATCGAATCGGCGATAGTCGCCGAGACCGTGCAGTTTATGGTCGAGGTTGCCGGCTTGTGTCCGAGCGCACCGGCGTTGGACGTGATGCGCCCGGCCGGGATGGCGCCATTTTCCAGCGCCCACAGAAATCGTTCGAACCAGTAATGCTGTTGCTTTTCGTCTTCTTCAACGGCTGAAAGCGCCCTGGCGACACGCTCAAAGGTTGCATGCAGATCGGCATCGATCGGTCTCCCCGTTGCATCCTTGAGCCGATATTTGCTGTCCCAGATATCCAGTGAGGCTTCCTGCCACGGGATTTCTGTCTGTTCAACGATTTTCTTGATCACGTTTCCCGCCATCGCTACCCTACCCCCTTTATCCGCTCCCGCCCTGTCCGGGCGGATAGGACACAAATGCATACAAGCATTAACCGGTTTTCGTCCGGTGTTTTCGGACTGACTCTAATGAATTCGCCTGCACAAAAACCACTACATATTGTAGGATAGAGATCATACGCCACCACATATCGATTTGTAAATCAGAAATCATCCTCTTCGCTTTTCTTTTTGCTTTGCGCCTTTGCGTTAAGTTGATTTGTTTTGCAACCGCGGTCAGAGCCTCACTTGAGTAAAGCAAACGAACAGATAACTTCATTTTTTCGGGAGAATCATATATACTTGACTAAATTTATCACATTTTGACTCCGGTCATGTTTTCCTGACCATAAAAGACGTAAGCTCTGATCAACAATCAAGGAAAGGAGCCAGACAACATGAATTTACCGCACGCAATAGGCGAGCAAGCCATCAATAAAGTTATCGAAGAGCATCCCGTCATCGGCGAGATCCTGGAGAAATACGACATCGGTTGCGTGACTTGCGGTGTCGGCATCTGCCTGGTCAAGGACGTCGTCTCGATCCACGCTCTCGGTGATGAGATTGAAGCCAAGATTGAAGAAGAGATCACTGATTATCTGAACACACAAAACCTTACCGAAGGAGAAGCCGTATGAATAAACTAGCTTGTGGCTGCCCCGGCGCCAACGTCCGCACCATAGAGAAGAAAGATCGTGAAGAGACCACCTCAACTGAAAGCCGGCCCTCAGAACTGCGTCAGTGGCCTACTCAATTGCAGCTGGTACCACCCACGGCACCTTATCTGAAGAATGCGCATCTGCTCATAGCCGCCGACTGCGCACCTTTTGCCTATGCCGACTTTCACCGCGATTTTATCAAGGGACGTGTACTGGTGAATGCCTGCCCGAAGCTCGACGATACCAGCTCCTACGTTGACAAGCTGGCCGCGATGATCAGTCAGAACGACATCCAGTCCGTCACCGTACCGATTATGGAAGTGCCCTGCTGCCGTGGCCTGGCGATGATGGCTGAGCAAGCGGTGAAGCAATCGGGCAAGGATGTCCCGGTCGAGGTTGTCATCATAGGTGTCGACGGCGAAAGGAAGGGCTGAAATGAAGGCCAACATAACCCAGGTGATGGTTGACGAACACAGGCTGATCCTGCGTATGATTGCCCTGGTTGAACACAACACGGCCCTGCTCGAAGCAGGCAAGTTCCGCAACTGGCAGTTTTATCTAGACGCTGTGGATTTTATCCGCAACTACGCCGACCACTTTCACCATGCCAAGGAAGAAGACGTGCTCTTCACTGAACTGGTCAAGAACGGCATGCCGGAGAAACAGTCACCGATCGAAGCGATGCACATGGAACACGACCAGGGCCGCGCCCACGTCCGGGCCATGGAGGAGGCCGCCCGGAAAGCCCTCGACGGCGAAGCCGGACAGGCCGCCATCATTGCCGAACACGCCAAAGGCTACGCCGCCTTGCTGCGCGGACACATTGAAAAGGAAAACGACATCCTCTACCCGCTTGCCGAGCGAATCCTGCCGGAGAATGTGCGCAGCAACATGCTGGCAGCCTATGAAGCAGCCGGGGCAAAGACTCCCGGACTCGAAGAGAAATATGTACAGATGGTCGAAGCATACGAGCTACAGGCGAGATAACAGACCATAGTCAACTTAAGCGTAAAAACCCACAGTCTGTGGGTTTTTTACGTTTTGAACGCTAAATCAGGTCCGAACTCAATCAAGATTTGATCTGGGTCATGTTATCGGTACCCGCTTCTGGTTATTATCGCTATTCAACTCACAGCAAGGAGCGCAAATCATGGGATGTTGTACAAATCATGGCGACAATGCAGGACGCAGTACAGGGCCTTTTGCCGAAGGCAGGGAACTCGTTGAATTTGTCTACCAGGCGCATGGTGGTGCGCTGCGCAACAAGCCGCTCCCCGGCGGCGGGCTGGTAACTGTCTGCCAGGGCTGCGGGGGCGGTTTTAACTTGACCACTTTCGTCGGCAAGTGCCCGGCGTGCGGCGGCGTTCACGCCGTCTCCCCGCCGAGGAGTAACGATGCGGCCAACATTCAATTTGCCGGCACGGGCTACCAGCTTCCGGAAGCGTGACTTAGTCGCCGCGATATAGAGTTCCGGAAGCTCTTCACCGCAACAGAGAAACTATGATCTTATGAATTCGTGCCCTTCGTGGGAAAGACTTGGTGAATAGTGACTGTGTTACCTCAAACCTCACACCTCACTCCTCACCCTTCTAACTCAATGCCCCAGACGCGAGGCCAGAGGTATCAGCTGGCGGTAATCGTCGTAGGTTAAACTCGTATGCCAGTGCCCGCCAAGCATACCGGCCAGCACCCCGCCGGCAAAAAGCAGCATCACGATCCCTACAAATGCCACTCCCGAAACCGGCTGTTTCCAGAGAGTCATGGACAATGCACCCTTTTCCGGGCAACTGCTGACGCAGGTCAGACAACCGCTGCATTCAGGAGAGTGTATGCGCTTCTTGAGCTGAACATCGATCTGCGCTGGACAAACACGGCTGCAAGCCCCGCAGTCGATACATTTATCCTGACGACGCGATATTTTCAATGGACTGAGCATGCTGAGCAGGCCGAGCAGTGCGCCGTAGGGACAGAGGTAGCGGCACCAGAAGTTTTTGTAAATGACTGACAGTAATGACAATGTCGCGATAACCACCATGCTGGTGATCGACATCCGGGTAAAGAAGTGCAGCATCTTTACATCGGCAATCGCCCAGTAAGGTGTGGTCAGAAATTCTTTGAGTGCGGCAGCCGGCATGTTGATCAGGATCAGTTTGACGAAAAAAAACAGCAGCGCATACTTGATGAACTGCAGGAAAAGATCGAGACTGCGCCAGATGCGGAAATTACGTCCAAACAACTTACGACCCAGCTTCCAGGTCCCTTCTGACAAGGTGCCTACCGGACAGAGGAAAGAGCAGAAAGATTTCTTCGCCAGCAGCGCCATCACAAGGAAAGTGAGGAACAGTACCAGAGCTGCCGGATGAACCGTGTCAAACTGCCCGGTCAGGACCCAGTTCTTGAGGCTCACCAAAGAGCCGATCGGCAAGAAGCCCTCGACTCCAGGCGGCCGGGAGAAATACCCTGCCTGACTCGAGGTTTCAAAATGGCGCACGAACAGGCCGAACTGGATGCCGAGGAACAGGCACCAGCCAAAGAACAACCACTGGACTGCCAGCCGCCAGTGGCTTGCTTTATGCAAATCAATGATTGTCTTCATGGTTTGCGAAGATACTCCGGATCAGAAATGCAGGATTTGATTCAGGTCAAAGAATGCGCAGGACAAGGAGCATCCTTTGTCGGGAATGCCCGCGAGCTATGGACGGCTCTGGCCATGCGTCAGAAAGACCAGCTTGCTGCCATAATGGCCGAGAAAAACTACGCAGCCCAGCATCCCGCCGAGACAGAGCAGGTACAGCCAGTGCCGCCAGCCGCCGGTTGCCAACAACTCGGGCTGTCCATAACGCAAGAAAACGGCAACCAGGCCGAGCAGCAAAAGGCTCAGCGCCAGACCGATTTTCTTAAAGAAGATGCTGGCGCGTCGACCTTCAAAATGTTTCTGCCAGGCATAGATGCCGGAAGCCAGGGATACGGGTGCGACAGCAATAACCACCAGCAAAAGCCAGAAGACCGCAGTCTCCAGGCCGCGATTGCCGGTGATAAAGAACAGGAGCAGAAAAAGGGCGCTGGTCGGCATCAGTCCGCACGGGAAGTGTGCTACCAGCGAGTGAAGGCGGAAATTAACAATCAGATCCTGGAGCAGACTCACCTCTTCTGTTTCTTCCGGTACAAACAGCGAACGGTCGGCACCACAGACCGGGCAAACCTCCGGCGGTTCCTCTCCCTCGTGGATGTATCCGCAAACTGTACATTTCCAGCGACGTGGCATAGCAGCTCCTTATATCCCCTGATGAGTGTCCATCCGTAAACTCCGGACAGGCATCGCGCCAGCAAATATTATAATTGATTACACGATGCCAAAGTTAACACAAATTCACATGGGCTTGAAGAAATATCAAGTGTTTTAATGGAAACCCTGGGAGCCTGTCGGACTTGGAATCAATCCGCTGCAAATCCGTCTGAACGGTTCATATTACGCCGCTTTCTTGGTCAATAGAACTAATATTGACTTTCAAAATCGACAAAATCTGACCTCGTTCAGCCAAATTTTCGCTTGGATTTCCCAAGCCCGTCAGGCTCCTAGACCCTGTTTCTCCTTGCATTTCGAGTGATCGCGGCGAACGGGTGTTAATGTCACGAATAAATTTTCATCATGCTTCGCAGGTGTTGCCAAGGAAACGCAGGGTGGTAGTATTTAGCGATGTGACTCATCTTTTCCGATTGATCACGCAGCATCCGCTATTCTGGCTTTTGACATCTATGCGTCACAGTATGACCCACAGATGGAGCGTCTATGGAGTTCCCGGATCACCTCTCGCGTAAAGGAAGCGTAGCGCTTTCGCGGGAAATCCTGCAGGGAGTCAACAGGATCTTCCAGGAAGCCCTGGTTTGCGATACTGAAGAGGAATTGGGGAAACTCTGTTTGCAGGTTGCCGAAGATTTGACGCAAAGCCAAATCGGCTTCATCGGCCTCATTGACTCGCAAGGCATGTTGTTTGATATTGCCGCGAGTGATTCCGACCATGATACCTGCCGGATGGAGCAACGCTGCCTGCGGGACGGCCTGCCGAATCACGGAATCTACGGCAAGGTATTGCGCGAAGGCAAGGGGTTCTTCACCAACAACCCGGCGACACACCCGGACAGCATCGGCCTGCCGCAAGGCCATCCTCGTCTTAATGCTTTTCTCGGCGCCCCCATGCTCTACGAAGACAAAGTCATCGGCATGGTGGGTCTGGCAAACCGCCCCGGCGGTTACCGCAACAATATCCTGTTCACCCTTAATGTCCTGTCGGTCGCCATAGTACAGGCGCTCAAGCACAAGCAGACCGAAGCATTCCTCCGCGAAAGCGAAGAGCAGTTCCGCGCGTTGTTCGAATCAACCAGCGTGGCAATGGCTATGGGTGATTTGACAACAGGCCGTCTACTGCGTCTGAATGATACTTACACGAACATGCTCGGCTATACTCTGGAGGACCTGGCCGACAAAAAATTCATGGAAATCACCCACCCGGAGGATCGTGTTGCGGACCGGGCAGGCTTTGACCGAATGCTACGCGGCGAGATTCCTTCCTACTCGGTCGAAAAACGTCTTTTGCACAAGGACGGCCATTCTATCTGGTGTCTTGTCACGGCAAATCTGGTATACGATCCCGCCGGTCATCCGCTCCGGTCAGTAGCGGTTATTCACGACATCTCCAGGCGCAAGCAGATGGAGGAAGAACTCCGGGTCGCGAATCAGGCGCTTGAGCGTGAACAAAAATTCCTCGAAGCAGTATTCGATGCCCTGCCGGTAGGGGTCTGCATCACCGATGAGCAGGGGGGCATCATCCGGACCAATCATATGGATCAGGAAATTTTAGGGACGCGTCCCATTACCAAAGGGGTTGACGATTACCACGAGTACAAAGCCTGGTGGGTGGATACAGGCAAGAGAGTCCAGCCGGAAGAATGGGCCTCTGCCCAAGCGGTCCAGACCGGCAAAGCCATCTTCGGACAGCTTGTGGAAATTCAGTGCTTCGATGGCAAACGCCGGATTATCAACAACAGTGCCGCTCCGGTCATTGATGATCATGGCAATATCGTCGGGAGTGCGGTTGCTATCCAGGACGTTACCACCCAATGGGAATACTCCCGGGAACTCAGAGAAGCCAAACTGGCTGCCGAGGAAGCCAGCCGCGCCAAGAGTGAATTCCTGGCCAATATGAGCCACGAGATTCGCACCCCGATGACTGTTATCATGGGTGCCATCGAACAGCTTCAGCATATCGACAGAAACCCGGGGCATCGGAATCTGCTTGAGCTTGCGGATCAGTCGTCGCAGCGCCTGTATAACCTGATCAACGAAATACTGGATTTTTCAAAGATCGAGGCTCGGCGAATGGATATTGATGAAGACTGGTTCAACGTCCGCGGTTGCCTGCAGGAGAACATGGCGATGATGACTGCCAGGGCTATAAAGAAAGGCCTGCGTCTGGAGTTGGCGGTGTCTCCCGAAGTCCCGGAAAGCGTTGTGGGTGACAAGTACCGGCTCGGACAGGTTTTGCTCAACCTGGTCGGCAATGCCATCAAGTTCACTGACGAAGGCGAAGTGAAGGTGACAGTTCACCGCCACGAAGACATCCTCAAATTCACCGTGAGCGATACCGGTGCCGGCATCCCCGCGAATAAGCTGGAGACCATATTCGAGACGTTCAGTCAGGTGGACAGTTCATCAACCCGCAGATACGGTGGCACCGGCCTGGGGCTGGCCATTTCCAGGGGACTGGTCAAGCTGTTGGGTGGCAGGATCAGCGTCCGCAGCCAACTCGGCCAAGGGAGCATTTTCACATTCACGCTCCCCGTGAGAACCAAAGTCCCGGAGCCGAGCCTGTCGAAAACAGACAGTAACTCGCTGATCACGGATGCACCCGAAGCGCATATTCTACTGGTAGAGGACAACCCGATGGTTCGGGAAGTTGTCCTGATGACGTTGTCCCAACGCCCCTGGCAGACAACGACTGCGGCAAGCGTCCGGGATGCTGCCCAAGAATGGCTGTCCACAGATTTCGATGTCATCCTCATGGACCTGCAAATGGTGGATATGGACGCTCTTAAGGCGACCCGGGAAATTCGCAGACTGGAGGCAGTCAAGGGGAAACGGGTGGGAATCATCGGCTTGACGACGCAAGTCGAACACACAGTCCAGGAGGAATGCATCACA
>JBPPMD010000253.1:0-6613 GCA_051305875.1 Desulfuromonadales bacterium
GGCCTGAACGAAAAAGAAGGGCAATGTTGCCATTGCCCTTCTCTGGACTTGACAACGGTGATAACTTAAAAGTTGAGGCTGTCCACGAGACCTTTGACAGCTGCAACCGACTTATCCATCATGGCTTGCTCATCTGCATCGAGCTTGAATTCGAGGATCTTCTCAACACCCTCAGAGCCAAGTACGGTCGGTACGCCAACGTAGTAGCCTTTGACGCCGAATTCACCATTGAGGTACACGCAGGTTGGCAGAACCCGCTTCTGGTCTTTGAGGATCGACTCGGCCATAGCACTAGCTGAAGAAGCCGGTGAATAGAAGGCTGAGCCGGTCTTGAGCAAGGCAACCACTTCGCCGCCGGCAGCACGGGTGCGCTTGACCATGGCTTCCATGACTTCATTGGCCTTTTCCTTCGACTTGTATTTGTTCTCCAGAAGTTCGAGAACCGGAATGCCCTGAACGCTGGCGTAGCGAATCAGCGGCACCATGTCGTCGCCGTGGCCACCGAGGGTCATGGCATTGACATCTTTCACGGACACGCCCAGTTCCCAGGCAATAAAGGCTTTAAAACGGGCGGAATCGAGTACGCCGGCCTGGCCGATGACGCGGTTGTACGGGAAGCCGGTGACTTTCTGGCACAGGGTCACCATGGCGTCGAGTGGATTGGAGATGATGATCACAAATGATTTCGGCGCGTACTTTTTGATGCCTTCGGCGACCGAGGTCATGATCTTGGAGTTAACTTCAATCAGGTCGTCACGGCTCATGCCCGGTTTGCGCGGCAGGCCTGCTGTGACGATGACAATCTCAGAGCCCTCGATGTCCTCGTAGCTGTTGGTGCCCTTCAGGTTGATGTCAAAACCATCAACAGGGGCGGCTTCGGCAATGTCCAGGCACTTGCCCTGAGGCAGGCCTTCGACAATGTCGAACAGCACCACATCACCCAGTTCGCGCAAAGCGCAAAGTTGAGCCAATACTCCACCAATCTGTCCACCACCGATCAATGCAATTTTTGGTCTTGCCATTGTCTCTCTCCTCATAGTTGGAATAAAGAACGGGATGGAGTCAAACTCCGTCCCGTCCGCGTTTAATTACATGCTGTCGATAATTGCATTCAAGGTTGCGCTGGGACGCATCGCCTGGCTCGTCTTGACCGGGTCCGGACGGAAGTAGCCGCCAATATCAACAGGGCTACCCTGCGCAGCCAGCAGTTCTGCGTCGATCTTGGCGACGTTCTCTTCGAGTTCTTTAGCAACCTTGGTGAAGCGAGCCTTCATCTCGGCATCCTTATCCTGGGCGGCGATAGCTTGTGCCCAGTACAGGCTGAGATAGAAACTGCTGCCGCGGTTATCGATCTCTTTGACTTTTCGCGAAGGCAGCTTCTGATTCTCGAGGTACGTGCCAATTGCCGTATCCAATGTTTCTGCGAGAATGGCCGCCTTGGGGTTGTTGTCGTTGGTGGCGCAGAGCTCCAGCGACGGCACCAGTGCGCAGTACTCACCCAGCGAATCCCAGCGAGTATGACCTTCCTTGAGGAATTGCTGCACATGCTTCGGAGCAGAACCGCCGGCGCCGGTTTCAAACAGGCCACCACCAGCCAGCAACGGCACGATGGAAAGCATGCGGGCGCTGGTTCCCAGTTCGAGGATCGGGAAGAGGTCGGTCAGATAATCTCTCAGCACGTTGCCGGTGACAGAGATGGTGTTCAACCCCTTGCGAACGCGCTCAAGAGAAAAATTCATCGCGTCAACTGCGTTCATGATGCGAATGTCCAAACCCGTGGTGTCGAACTCAGGAAGGTACTTGTTGACCTTCTTGATGATTTCAGCGTCATGGCCACGCTTATCGTCGAGCCAGAAGATGGTCGGCTCACCCGTAGCCCTGGCACGGTTGACGGCCAACTTGACCCAATCCTTAATCGGCACATCTTTCGCCTGGCAGGCACGGAAGATGTCGCCGGTTTCAACTTTCTGCTCGAGCAGCGTCTGGCCGGCAGCATTCACTATGCGAATAATGCCGTCAGCAGGGGCTTCGAAGGTCTTGTCGTGAGAGCCGTATTCTTCGGCTTTCTGAGCCATCAGACCAACGTTGGCAACACTGCCCATGGTGGCTGGATTGAATTGGCCGTTGCGCTTGCAGTCTTCGATGATCTCGCGGTACATGGTCGCATAACAGCGGTCGGGAACCATGGCGATGGTGTCCTGCAGTTCATCCTGCAAGTTCCACATGCGGCCGCCGTCGCGGACAACGTTCGGCATGGAGGCATCGACGATGACATCGTTGGGAACGTGCAGGTTGGTGATGTTCTTACGGGAATCGACCATGGCTAATGCGGGCTGTTTCGCGTAACAGACGTTGATGTCGGCTTCGATTTCTGCTTGTTTATCAGCGGGGAGCTTGCCAAGCTTGGCAAGGATATCGCCGAGACCCTGGTTCGGGTTGGCGCCGATCGATTTGAGGGTGCCGGCGTGCTTCTCGAGAGCATCTTTAAAGTAAACCTTGACGCAATGACCGAACATGATCGGGTCGGAAATCTTCATCATGGTCGCTTTGAGATGCAGGGAGAGCAGAACGCCTTTCTCTTTGGCCTCTGCTGCGGTCGCAGCGTAGAATTTGCGCAGTGCCGCAACATTCATGACGGAGCTGTCGAGGACTTCCCCTTGCAGCAGTTTCAGGCCCTCTTTCAGAACCTTGGTGTTGCCATCAATGCCAACGAACTCAATTTTGACCGTGTCAGCTTTGTCCAGGGTGACCGATTTCTCGGTGTCGTAGAAGTCGCCATTGTCCATGTGGGCGACACGGCATTGGGAAACTTTCGGCCAGTCCTGCATCATGCGGTGAGGATTTTTCTGGGCGAATTTTTTGACCGAAGCAGCTGCGCGACGATCTGAGTTGCCTTCGCGCAGAACCGGGTTGACCGCAGAGCCGAGGCATTTGGCAAAACGCGCCTGCAGCTGTTTCTCTGCATCCGTTGTGGCTTCTTCAGGATAGCTGGGGATATCATACCCCTTTGCCTGCAGTTCCTTGATAGCCTCCTGCAATTGCGGAACCGAAGCACTGATATTCGGCAGTTTGATAATATTGGCTTCGGGCTTCTTTACCAGTTCGCCCAGTTCAGCCAGGAAGTCGGGGATCTTCTGTTCTTCGGTCAGGTTGTCGGGGAAATTTGCGATGATGCGACCGGAAAGGGAAATGTCTCGTGTCTCAACTTCAACGCCGGTCCCTTTGGTAAATGCCCGAATGATCGGCAGGAAGGCGTAGGTTGCTAATGCGGGTGCTTCATCAATTTCAGACCAGATAATCTTAGACGCCATGTTTTTCTCTCCTTGATGGTTTTGTCTTGTATTGCCAGAGGCTTATTAAGAAAGACAAAAAAATGCGCAAGGAAGCCTTGCGTAAAGGTGTATACAGTATACAAATGGTTTTATAGCTGTCAAGGAAAAAGTGTGGTGTGTCCCGGGACAAAAACCGGCTGTGATTTTAATCAAAAGGTAACAAATTTATAGTTTCGAAGAAACAGGTAAGTACCAGATTATGTATGTTGCAAAAACTCTTGTTAAGTCGGGTTTTAACTGAGTTGACAGGTCTGTGTCAGGATCGTTGCAGCTAGAGTGCTGGCCTGGTGACAGGCGTTTTGTCGCTGGGCGGAGGGAAAGGATGGAAACAGTTTTTTACTGTACGGGAGCTACGTTGTTGGGAACGGGAAAAATGTCTGATTCGCGAGCTCTCTGCCGGGCGTCATCAATCTCTTTTTCTGTCATGTCTCGGCGAATACTGAGAGTCTGCCCTGGAAATATCTGGCGAGGATCTTTGATCTGATCACGGTTCGCCTGATAGAGTAAGGGCCACAGCAACCCTTCATTGTAGACTTGCGGTTGTACCGAGATGGTCCAGAGGGTTTCCCCTTCGCTGACGATATAGCTGGTTAAAGGTGTGGCTTTCTGCTTCGGCGCAGGCTTGGGTGGTGGTGGAGGGGGCTGTACCTGAGGCTTGACCTCTTGAGGCGGAGTTTTTTCCAGGGTAGCCTGACGGGCCTTCTCTTCCTCCAGAGCACGCTGTGCTTCTTCCCGGGCACGTTTGGCTTTGCTTTCCTCGGTGAGCACAAGCGCGCGACGCGAGTGTTTCAAGGAAAACTCGAGAGAGTCAAGCGCTTCGCCGTAGTCTGCTTTCTGCAAAGCCTTGCGTGCATCAGCCAGGGCATCCTTGGCTGACTGAAATTCAGTCGGGGCAAACTCCATCGCCTGCATGGCGTAGGCTCTGCCCACCATATATTCGGCCGCGTCCAGCTCCTGGTAAGGTGGCTTGGCACAGGCGCTCAGAAGAGCGGTGGTTATGAGGAAAATCAGGCAGCGGGCCATTAAGGCGATTCATCCTTCTTATCTAGCGGGTAACGGCTACTTCTGCTGGGGGCGTGCCGCCAGGCGGATGCCCAGCTCGCGCAGTTGCTTCTCATCGACGGTTCCCGGAGCCTCAGACATCAAACAGGTCGCTTTCTGGGTTTTCGGGAAAGCAATGACATCACGAATGGAACCGGCACCGGTGAGAATCATCATGACCCGATCGAGACCGAAAGCGATGCCGCCGTGAGGCGGAGCACCGAACTCCAGGGCGTCAAGCAGAAAGCCGAACTTCTGACGGGCTTCCTCTTCACCTATGCCGAGTAGTTTGAACATCCGGCTCTGTATGGCCTGATCGTGAATACGAATACTGCCGCCGCCGATTTCCGAACCGTTAAGAACCAGGTCATAGGCCTTTGCCCGGGCTTTACCGGGATCGGTGTCGAGCAGCGGGATGTCTTCATCGAGTGGAGCTGTAAACGGGTGATGCACAGCCAGGTGGCGGCGTTGTTCGCCGTCCCATTCCAGCAGCGGGAAGTCGGTTACCCAGAGAAATTTGTAGCTGTCCGGGTCGGTCAGCCCGAGTTTGTTGCCCAGGTGGCCACGCAGACGGCCAAGAGCTTCATTGGTGACAGCGGGCTTGTCCGCGCCAAAGAGCAGGAGGTCACCGGGTTCAGCGTGCAGGGCCGATCCGATGTCCGCCAGCTGCTGTTCGGTAAAGAACTTGGCGATTGGCGATTGCCAGCTGCCGTCTTCCTGAATTTTGACCCAGGCCATCCCCTTGGCCCCGTAGATAGCGACAAAATCAGTCAGGCCATCAAGTTCCTTGCGGGAGAAGGTCGCGCATCCCTTGGCATTGATCGCTTTAACCAGGCCACCATCATCGACGGCAGAGGCAAAAACCTTGAATCCGCAGCCTTTGACAAGATCGGTGAGGTTGACCAGCTCCATATCGAACCGCAGATCGGGGTTGTCGACACCGTAGCGATCTACGGCTTCAGCATAGGTCATGCGTGGTATCGGCAGAGTGACGTCGGCATTAATGGCAGATTTGAAAATTTTCGCAATCATGCCTTCCATGATAGACATGACGTCATCACGATCAACAAAAGAAAGTTCGCAATCGATCTGGGTAAACTCCGGCTGGCGGTCAGCACGCAAGTCTTCATCGCGGAAGCATCTGACGATCTGGAAATAACGGTCGAAACCGGAAACCATGAGCAGCTGCTTGAAGAGCTGCGGCGATTGCGGCAGCGCATAAAAATTACCGAGGTTGACCCGGCTCGGGACCAGGTAGTCGCGGGCGCCCTCGGGGGTGCTTTTGGTCAGCATCGGTGTTTCGATTTCCAGGAAGCCTTTTTCGGTCAGGTAATTGCGGACCGTCTGAGCCACCTGATGACGCAAGATCAGGTTCTTTTGGATTCCCTCGCGGCGCAGATCCAGATAACGGTACTTGAGGCGCAGGTTCTCTGCGACTTCGGTGAATTCATCGAGCATGAAGGGTGGAGTCTTGGCTACATTGAGAATGCGTAATTCACTGATTTCGACTTCTACTTCACCGGTCGGCATCTTCGGATTGACGGTTCCTTCCGGACGTGGGGAAACCGTACCGATGGCAGCAATGACAAATTCGTTGCGAATCGCTTCTGCCTTGGTGTGAGCTTCCGGGTCACGGTCCGGGTCGAGGGCGAGTTGACTGATTCCGGTCCGGTCGCGCAGGTCGATAAAGATCAGCCCTCCATGATCACGACGACGGTGGACCCAACCCATAATGCAGACTTGTTTGCCGATATCTTGCTTACGCAGTTCACCGCAGAAATGAGTTCTTTTCCAGTCTCCGAGTATGTCGCTCAAGGGGCTTGCTCCTTAAATTTGTTGAATTGTATTTTATATGCCTAGCAGCCTGTCGGACTATCCATGGGCCAGCTGCAAATCCGGCTGTTTGGCCCATATTTCAGCTCCTTTTTGGTCCATAGCTACGGCGATGAACCTGCAAATGAGCGAAAATCTGTTCTCAAACATCCAAATTTTCGCTTCGGCCCGTATAGTCCGACAGACTGCTAGCCAAGGTTTCTCGAATTAGGCAAGCAGGCATTAGAGCGGTGCTCGGGGGGAGCGTCAAGCACCAAGAATTTCGTTTTCGCCATGAATTTTGCCGAGCAGGCGGACTTCCAGCCCCTCCAGGTTGACTTCCTCCTGAAGGCTTTCGTCCATATGACGCAGTTGCGCAACGCCACGTGCCAGTTCGTCTTCGCCAAGGATCAGAACCCGGCGTGTTT
>JBPPMD010000314.1:0-6977 GCA_051305875.1 Desulfuromonadales bacterium
TCACAGGGATTCTGCTCGAACAGTTTTGCCAAGCGAATTTCCGCGGAGTCGGGGTGGTAAAGACGGGACGGCAGAGACAGAACCTGTTCCGTCGCCTCGACCATGCTGCGCGTTACATGATTTTCATAGACATTACTTGACAGGCGAACAGCATGCGCCAGCAGTGCTTCCAATTCTGCCCGACTGCGCACCCCGGCCAGCAGACCACGGGAGATGATGGCTCGACCACCAGGCAAAGGGTAGAGAGCAGGTATGCTCCGGTCTGCAACTGAGATAATGAACGGCTGAGCGCTCTGGATAGAACGGTTGAGATCTCTGGCTAGCGTTTTGTCGTGGTAAGGCCCGCCAAGCATCTGCAACAGTTTTTTCTCTACAGCGGCACCGACCCTGTCTTGTTCGGCACTCGTCAGCTCCGGGGGTTCAACCGGGACGTATTGAGTCAAGCCGGAGCAGCCTCCCAACCAGGTCAATGCAACAAACAGGCAGATAGTGTACAATAAGTTTTGGAAAATTCGCATTTGACTCACATTCATCTACCTGTTTCCGGATCAAGAGACTGCATCTTAAGCCATGCATAGCAATCAGACAAGTCCAACCCATAGATCAAACAATTTTCTCACCGCAGGCAACAGTGTTTACCGGTTAGTTCGGCTCGCATAAAAAAGCTGCTTGCATTTCCCTGCCAAGTGACTATCATGTCCCGCCCTGACTGTTACAGGTTAATCGTATATTACATAAGGTATCAATCATGACAAACCATTTACGCAACATCGCCATTATCGCTCACGTCGATCACGGTAAAACTACCCTGGTCGATGCTATGCTCAAGCAATCCGGAGTCTTTCGCGAGAATCAGGTGATCACCGAACGGGTGATGGACAGCAACGATCTGGAAAAAGAACGCGGCATTACCATTCTCTCCAAAATCCTGTCGATTCATCACGGCGGGGTTAAAATCAATATTGTCGACACCCCCGGCCATGCCGATTTTGGTGGTGAAGTGGAGCGGGTCCTCAAAATGGTCGACTCGGTTCTGCTGCTGGTCGACGCTTTTGACGGACCGATGCCACAGACCCGCTTCGTCCTCAAGAAGTCCCTTGACCTCGGCATCCGCCCCATCGTCGTCATTAACAAAATTGACCGCCCGGGAGCACGCCCCGAAAAGGTTGTCGACATGGTCTTCGACCTGTTTTGTGAACTTAACGCCGATGAGAAACAACTCGATTTCCCCTTTATTTTCACCAGCGCCAAACTGGGCATTGCCAAACGTGAGCTGGAGGATGATTCCGACAACCTCGAACCGCTGTTTGACATGATTCGCGAAAGGGTTGCGCCACCATCCGCTGATACAGAGGCTCCTTTCCAGATGCTGGTGACCTCGATTGACTACAATGACTACCTCGGCCGTATCGCTACCGGCAAAATCTTCAACGGCAAGGTCTGCACTGGAGAAACGGTGGCGTTGATCAAGAAAGGCGGTGAGATAAGCAAAGGCCGCATCACCAAACTGCTCGGCTATGAGGGCCTCAAGCAGGTTGAGCTCACCGAGGCAAGCGCTGGTGACATCGTCACTATTGCCGGCTTTGAGAACGTCGGCATCAGTGAGACCCTGGCCTGTGTCGAGCATCCCAAATCACTTCCCTACCTGGCCATCGATGAGCCGACACTGTCTATGAACTTCATTGTCAATTCTTCGCCGTTTGCCGGACGTGAAGGCAAGTACGTGACCTCGCGCAACATACGCGACCGTCTCTTTAAAGAACTGCGCACCAATGTCTCCCTGCGTGTGGAAGAAACCGCCAATACCGATACCTTCAGGGTTTCGGGACGCGGTGAACTGCACCTGTCTATCCTGATCGAGAACATGCGCCGTGAAGGCTTTGAACTGGCGGTTTCCAAACCGGAAGTCATCTGCCGCGAGATCGATGGCGAGAAGTGCGAACCGATGGAGTATCTGGTTATCGACGTCCCTGAAGAATTCCAGGGCACAGTGATCGAAAAGCTTGGTCCACGCAAAGCGGAAATGGCAGCCATGAATGCCCTCGAAGGTTTCAACCGCCTGGAATTCGTGATACCTGCCCGTGGCTTGATTGGCTTCCGCAACGAGTTCCTCACAGACACCCGAGGGACCGGCGTCATGAACCATACATTCCAAGGCTATTCGCCCTGGAAAGGTCCGATTCCAGGCCGTAAAAACGGCGTCTTGATAGCCATTGAAACAGCAGAAACCGTGGCATACTCTCTCTTCAATCTGCAGGACCGAGGCAGCCTGTTTGTCGCCCCCGGCGTCAAGGTGTACGAAGGCATGATTCTCGGTCAGCACGCCAAGGAAAACGATCTCGTGGTCAATGCCTGCAGAGGCAAAAAGCTGACCAATGTGCGCGCTTCGGGCACCGATGAGTCAATCCGTTTGACGCCGCATCGTGACCTGACCCTTGAGCAGGCCCTTGAATTCATCGACAACGATGAGCTGGTTGAAGTGACCCCTCAATCAATTCGCCTGCGCAAACGACTGCTCGACGAAAACGATCGCAAAAAAGCTCAGAAGAAAGCACATTAGTTGATTTTTATGCATCTTAAATGGGGCGGTCCCGAAACAGGACTGCCCCGCTTGTTCATTGACCGCAGCTGAAACAAGTACAGCTCTTCACCGAGGCCTTGAAAAAACGCTGCAAGATGGACATTTATGCAAAGCCGCCATTTTAAGGACACCTTTCAGACCTCAGACAGTGATAAACATAATCGGTTCAGGGTCCGGATTTATCCCCATAAAGATTCTCAAAGACACAATCAGGCAAATTAATGAGTAAAGGGCATCTGAGCCCTTGATATAATCAGTGTTTGGCTCTATCATTGCCGCGTTCTTCAAGCACAACAGTCATCCCTGAAAGCATCGGAGGAAGCGTGAACCGAGAGTTGAACGCTCACGAAAAACAAGTCCTTCTGGCCATTGCACGCGAAGCGATTATTCAAAGCGTGCGAACCGGTCAGGAATACATCGAACCCCGTGAAGAAAAAGTCCTCAACCAGCGCAATGGATGCTTTGTCACCATTAAACAGAACGGACAATTGCGCGGCTGCATCGGCAACTTCCAGTCTGAGCTGCCCCTTTTCAAAGAGGTTGCCCAGATGGCTCAGGCCTCGGCAGCGAAAGACCCTCGTTTCTATCCACTCAAAGAACAGGACCTCGACAACTTTACCCTGGAAATCTCGGTACTGTCACCTCTGCACAAAATAGAAGATATCGAGGAAATTGAAGTTGGCAAGCATGGCATTTACATCGAGAAAAGCTTTTACCGGGGGGTCCTGTTACCACAGGTTGCAACGGAACATAATTGGGACCGCCAAACCTTTCTCAAACAAACCTGTATCAAGGCGGGCTTGCCTACCGACGCCTGGAAGGCCGATGATGCAGATATCTATGTGTTCAGTGCCCAGGTCTTCGGTGAAGAGGCAACGGACAGCAGCCAGTTAGTCTAAACGGGCCGCAACGTCGATTATCCTGAACCTCTTAAGGCTTGTTATCGTTAATTGCCTCTTCCTTAAACCAGCGATCAAACCATGTCCGGTGGTCTTTCTCCGAGAGGAGTCTAAAATCATTCGGTCCCAACCAGACTCCCCCACAGCCAGGGCATTTGTCCATGGGAACCCCCCTGAAATCAATGGGTTCAATCCGCTCCCCACATTTCGGACAATGATCGCGACAATACTGACGTACCAGCTTTTCCCGGGTTTCTGCCTTAATCTTCTCAATCAGTTCTTTTTCCAGATCGTGAAAATATTTATTTTCCAAAGCCTTTTTGCGCTCTTCCCATGCATCAGTCATGTCAACACCTCCAGGGCAAAAGAGTTTATTAATGAGTGCCCGTCCTGCCCCCGGATGACACAAACGCAACTTTCGATCCTGAAACGAGCAGTTTTTCGCAAGGTCAAGAAAATCAGGGATTTGAGCGAAGGTGTAGTCCTTCACTTTAAACCTTAACGTCGCACATTCATATCCGCGGGTTGGCACAGAGATTGCGGAAAAGGGTCGTTTCCAGTTGGAATCCAATTATAACAGCTATTTGAAGACCAGCAACAGCTCTCATGAACTAATTAAAAAACGACCTGCACCATAACTTGCACCTTTGCCGATACCGAGCAGAGAAGCAACGGCAAAGACCCAATAAGTTTCTTCAAGGGCCTGCCCTCCTAAAATCATTTCTCCGAGGAACCCGCCGACAGCCATACCCTGTGGTCCAGTTAAAAAACGCCAGTCCTGCCACTGCAGTTTGGCCTCAGCCACATTCAGTTGATGGACCTGTTCAAGCAGGTACTGAGGATCATCGAGCACCTCGATGCCGCTGTGAGCATAAAGCATGGAGGTGGTTCGACGTAGCATGAACGGGAAAATCTGCGTGAGTTGCGGTTTTCTAAGTGGCTTGCCGTCAACCATAAGTCGAGTCGGCGTTATGAACTTCACGACTATGTTTCTCGCAATTCGCTCCGTTTGCAGCAACCATGTCAATGGCTGGACAGGGCAGGTCAGTGTCTCAAGTGGCTGGTTCTGTCGCCATGTCAAAGCTTCTGAGTGGTCAGATTCCCTGCTGAAGACTTCTGCAACTGCAAAGCGCCCCTCACCAGCAGCCAAGCCAAGATGGCCGAGATGGATCAGGCTGCGCAGGAATTCATGGATTAGCGGTATGCCGTCGCCGAGGAAGAGGACCTCAAGCTCAAGTTGATCACCTGCATCAAACAACTTTTTGTGCATAATCGGCATGGTGATAACGAAAGCCGGCGATGGCTTCTGAAATTTTCGCAGAGAAATCGGATCATCACTCAGTGGCGGTTGAAAAAGAATCTTCCATTTCTGGATTGCAGCGTCATCACTTGCATCGAGAGACTGTCTGCCCGCAAGGCGCAGCAAACGTCCAATCGCCAAAAAATCGGCAGGGAGAAGCTGGCATGGCGATATGAAGTCGAGGGCAAAGCGTGTCTTGACAACATCGATATGCTGCAGTCCCTCCGGCCATGCCGGTATGACAAAATCATTCTCTACAATCATTGCCAGATGTTGTAGTCCACGCACACTTCTGTTAAAGTCCGTCAGACTTATACTGTGTACCAGTTGAATCAAGCTGCATCGTCAGCGCCAGAAGAGCCTAACATATCATGATGAAGTTTGAACTGCTCGCCAAAGATCAAAAGACCCGTGCCCGCCGCGGCCGCATCACCACTCCGCACGGTATCATCGAAACACCGATTTTCATGCCTGTCGGTACCCATGGTGCTCTCAAAGCGATGACCCCTGCACAAGTCGATGATGCCGGGGCACAGATTATCCTCTCTAACACCTACCATCTGCATCTCAAACCTGGCGAAGGGCTGGTGGAAAAAGCCGGGGGATTACATCGGTTCATGAACTGGCCCAAGCCGATTCTGACCGACAGTGGCGGATTTCAGGTGTTCTCTCTTCCCAAAAAAGAGATTACCGATACCGGAGTCTTTTTCAAACATGAAATCAACGGCGAACGCATCTTTCTTGGTCCGCGCGAGGCAACCGGTATCCAGAACCGCCTCGGGGCCGATATCATCATGGCTTTTGATGAGTGTATCCCCTACCCGGCCACTCATGATTACGCTAGTAAATCGATACGCAAGACCCTGCGTTGGGCAGAAGAATGCCTCAATGCCCACGATCGTGAAGACCAGGCTCTTTTCGGGATTGTTCAGGGTAGTGTTTACGATGATCTGCGCCGTGATTGTGCACTGGCTCTCAAAGAGATGAATTTCCCCGGCTACGCCGTCGGCGGTGTCAGCGTCGGCGAGGGGTTGGAACTGCTGAAAAAAGTCGTTGACTACACCGAGCCCTTCCTGCCCGAAGATAAACCCCGATACCTGATGGGAGTCGGTCTTCCCGAAGACATTCTGGAAAGCATTGAACGTGGTATGGATATGTTTGACTGCGTTATTCCGACCCGTTACGCCCGCAGTGCCACCCTCTTCACCAGGCGCGGCAAGATACGCCTGACCAACAAACGTTATCGTCGCGACTTCTTCCCTGTCGACGCCTCGTGCCGTTGCTACTGCTGCAGCAACTTCACCAGAGCCTATCTGCATCATCTTTTCAATGCCAACGAAGTTCTCTCAGCGACTCTGGCTGCGATCCATAACGTACGCTTCTATCTCGATATGGTTGCGGATGCAAGGTTTGCTATCGAAGCCAATGACTACGCCAGCTTCAAGACTCAGTTCCTCGAAGAGTATCTGCGTGATGATGGTACTCCAGGCCGTTGACGATTCCCTCTTCGGCCTGCATAATTGAGCCATGGCCGATGAATCACTATCTCCCGGGATTGACACCGAGCAGGGCAGACGGCTCTACAAGGCTCTGACCGCAACTGGTGATGAGCTCTTCCAGGTCTTTCTGGACCCGGAGATGCAGATCCTGCGTTCAGCTTTGCATAACCAGAACCTCACCGAGGCTCATCTCCTGACCCTGCTCAAGCGCCGTGATCTCAGCGAAGATCTTCTTAAAATCATATATCAAATGGACATGTCCAAAAGAAGTCACCGCCTGCAGGTCGCCCTGGTAAAAAACCCCGGAACACCATGCCAGATATCACTTGCGTTGCTGCCACATCTCCACCTGTTCGAGTTGGTTGATCTCTGTCTGGTCCCGGGCATAACGCCGGACCAGAAATTCGCAGCAGAACGTGCCATTCTGCAACGCCTGCCGACCACAGAGTTGGGCAACAAAATGACTTTGGCCCGACGCGCAACAGCCACAGTCGTTGGCGAGATTCTCAAGGGAGGTGAAAGCCGTCTGGTTGAGATTTGCCTGAGCAGCCCGCGTTTGCGCGAAGTCGCCATCCTGCAGTTCATCAACAGCGCCAGCTCTTCAGCGGAAACCATCTCCATAATAGCACGGCATCCCAAGTGGAAATTACGGCCCGATCTGAGGCTCGCCATTCTCAAAAACCGGCGAACCCCGTCCG
>JBPPMD010000317.1:0-33611 GCA_051305875.1 Desulfuromonadales bacterium
TCCAGGAAGGCCAACGGCACATAGAGTTGGCCGGTCTTCTGGTCAACCAGGGTCGAATGACGTTGATTGAATGTGCCGCGACGCGAATCCTGCCCCGAAAGCCTGACCGGAACATCCTCAATCAGCAAAGAGGCAAAGGCGAGGGCTTCTGCGTTGGCCCAGTCAATCCCTGTGCCCTCGAGAACGCTCTCCTCACGGCGCTTGAGAAGACGTGCAATTTTGGGATGCGCATTGAGCCCGGCCGGTAGCGTTGCCAGGCGCTGAGCCAAACTGGTGAGAGTCTTTGCGGAAACCTTCGTTTCCGGCTCTTCCAACGTGTATTCGCGTTGGATGCCGGCCCATTTTGCCTGGAAACCCCTATACGCCTGGCGCTTGGGTTTTACCTCGAGAGCCTCCTCAAGCCGCTTGGTAATCTTGTTTGCACCTTCTGCGATTTTCTCGGAATCAACGCCGGCCTCAATCAGGCGTGCTGCATAAATTTCGTGCAAAGGCGGTCTTTTGCGGATTTTTTCGTACATGAGCGGTTGGGTAAAAAAGGGCTCATCCCCTTCGTTGTGACCATGGCGACGATAGCAGATGACTTCGACCACCACATCTTCACCGAAGGTCTGGCGATATTCCAGTGCCAGGCTGGCCGCATACACGGCAGCTTCGGGATCTTCACCGTTAACGTGGAAAATAGGTACCATGAGCATTTTAGCGACATCGGTGGCGTAAAGAGTCGAGCGTGCATGGTCCGGTGCGGTGGTGAAACCGATCTGATTGTTGATAACCAGGTGAAAGGTGCCACCCGACTGGTAACCGTCAAGCTGTGAGAGGTTAAGCACTTCTGCGACCATACCCTGGCCGGCAAAAGCTGCATCACCGTGAATCAGTACTGGAAGGACCTTCTTCTTGCCGCCGGGTCCGTAAGTGACATGGCGGGCTCGGCATTTGCCGATCACGACCGGATCAACAGCCTCCAGGTGGCTGGGATTGGCGGCCAGGCTGAGATGAATGCTGTGTCCCGAAGGCAGTGCAAGATCGGCAGAATAACCCGTGTGGTACTTCACGTCGCCTTCACCGACAAAGGCCAGTTCGAGATTATCATGGAATTCGGCAAAGGTGTTCTCCAGCGGTTTTTTGAAGATGTTGGCCAGCACATTGATGCGTCCGCGGTGGGCCATACCCATGATCAGATCGCCGACCCCTCTCTCTGCCGCTCGTGTCAACAGCACGTCCAAAAGTGGAATGATGACCTCGCCGCCTTCCAGAGAGAAGCGTTTCTGACCAAGAAACCTACGGTGCAGAAAAGCCTCGAAAAGGGTCGCCTCCTGAAGTTTTTCAAGGATATGCATCTGTTCGCCACGATCCATCTGCGGCCGGTTGCGTGTCTCCTCCATGCGTTGCTTCAACCACTCCCGTTTAGCCGGATCCTGGATGTGCATGAACTCCACGCCGATTGCCCTGCAATAGGTCTCCTCCAGCAGAGCGATGATTTCACGAAGTGTGGCGCTCGGTTTCGGGTAGCGCAGCGGATAGAAAGTCTGGTCCAGGTCGGTTTCCGTGAGACCGAATGCTGCAAGGTTCAGCTGTGCATGATTGGCCGGGGCGGGGGAGAGCGGGTCGGTGCCGGCCTGTAAATGACCAAGGTCCCTGTAGCGGTAGATCAGGGAATCGACAGCTGAATTTTTAGCAGCCAGTTCGCCGACGTTTGCCGGCGTTTGCCTGGCCAGGTCGAAACCCTCAAAAAAAGCCTGCCAGTCAGGAGAGACCTGCCCGGGTTCAGATTTCCACAGTTGATATTGTGCTTCCAGCCACTGCGGGCTGACATTTCCGGTAATGCTCATCGATGTCCCTGTTGCTAACAATCAGTATTAGCTCAAACTCCGCAAAGTATATCAAGGGTTGCCAGTCAGGTAAACACGACGCTACTGCGGCTTGCAAATCCCCTTCTTGCAGGAGAGGCCCGGATCGTAAGGGAGATCGTCGAGAAAACGTTCGGCCTGGATCGCCGCCATGCACCCGGTTCCGGCAGCCGTCACGGCCTGACGGAACTGCCGATCCTGAACATCGCCGGCGGCAAAGACTCCGGGGATGTTGGTCCCTGTGCCGTTTCGGGCGAGAAGATAACCTTCATTATCCATTTCCAGCTGACCGGCAAACAGTGAGGTGTTCGGCTGATGGCCGATGGCAATGAAGACGCCATCGCACGACTGTTCCGTTTCCTCCTGCGTATTGAGGTTTTTAATGCGGACGCCGGTCACGCCGTTGGCGTCGGCGATTATTTCCGTCAATATGGAATCCCATTTGAAGTGGATCGCTTTATTGGTCAGTGCCCGATCCGCAAGAGCCGGAGTTGCCCGCAGCGAATTGCGGCGATGGACCACAGTTACCTGTTTGGCAAAACGGGTCAGAAAGACCGCTTCCTCCATGGCGGTATCGCCGCCGCCGACCACGATGACATCGCGGTCTCGAAAGAAAAAGCCGTCACAGGTTGCGCATACGGAAACCCCACGTCCATAGAGGGACTCTTCGTTGCCCAGGCCGAGCAGCCTGGGTGAAGCTCCGGTGGAGATGATCAGTGACAGGCAGCGATAAAGTTCCTCGCCGATCCAGATGCGAAACGGGCGCTCCTGAAAATCGACTTTTGTGACCTCCCCCTCGATGAACTGCGTGCCGAAGCGTTCCGCCTGTTGGCGCATCTTGTCCACCAGCTCAGGGCCGTCTATCCCTTCAGGAAAGCCGGGGTAGTTGTCGACTGCTGTTGTCGTCGTCAGCTGTCCGCCCGGCTGAACACCGCGAATCAATAGTGGACAGCAGCGGCTGCGCGCGGCATAGATTGCGGCTGTCAGTCCAGCAGGTCCCGAACCAAGGATGATGGTTTCGTAAATAAAGTCAGGACTGGTCATGTTGATCCCCCTCAAATTGCTCCGCGGCATGATATGAAGAACGCACCAGGGGGCCGGCCTCGACATGAGCAAAACCGAGCTTCAGCCCTGCTTGGCGCAGATCTCTGAATTCATCCGGATCGACGTAACGGACAACTGGAAGGTGGTTGTGTGTCGGTTGCAGGTATTGCCCCAGGGTCAGCATGGCACAGCCGGCCAGTTGAAGATCTTTCATTACGGCAAGAACCTCTGCAAGCGTTTCCCCCATGCCAAGCATCAGGCCTGATTTGGTGGGGATGTCGGGGAACATCTCTGCGCCGACAGCGAGAAGTTTCAGGGAACGTTGATAGTCGGCGCCCGCCCTGGCCACAGGATAAAGTCGGGGGACTGTCTCCAGGTTATGTCCCAGGACTTCCGGAGCGGCCGCCATAATAATCTTCAGGGCATCGTGGTTCCCCTGCAAATCAGGGATCAGTAATTCAACACGACATTCCGGGCAGAGAGTATGGATCGCCTGGGTGACGGCCGCAAACTGGCTGGCGCCACCATCGGCGAGGTCATCGCGAGTCACAGATGTGATGACCGCGTGGCTTAAGCCAAGCTCGGCAATGGCCCGGGCTACCTTGTCGGCCTCTTGCGGGTCGACAGCCAGTGGCGATGCATGGGCAACATTGCAGAAACGGCAGTCCCGGCTGCAATAGTTGCCCAGAATCATAAAGGTGGCGGTCCCCTGTTCCCAACATTCACCCTGATTGGGGCAGGCGGCGCTGCGACAGACAGAGTGCAGACCCTGCTCGCGATGCAGGCGATCGATGCGTGCGTAATTAGGCCCGGCAGGAAAACGGACCTTGAGCCAGTCAGGTTTACGAGGTGGTCGAGTTATCATGATGGCTGCCCGGTAAGGATCGTTGCGGAATTTCGGTGAATTGGCAGATTAACCCTTCTGCAACAGCGTTCTTGTCGACCTGGCGGCCCAGGCTCTGAGTCATTCAGTCTTTGAAAGTCGATACGTTTCAGAGTCAGTTGGATTAACGGTTGGCTCACACTGGTTCGAAGTTGCTCTTGTCGGCACCACAGAGGGGGCAGCACCAGTCATCGGGCAGGTCGTCGAATGCTGTACCGGGATCGATACCGTTGCCGGGGTCGCCTTCAGTCGGGTCATAAATGTAGTCACAGATTACACAGCGGTACCTGGTCATAATTATCTCCTTAAAATGTTATGATTCAGCTGGCCGGATGGTCGGACAAAAACTAACTATAATTTCTCAGGTTGCCAGACACAAGCTATTCTTGTGTCTGTGTCTGAGTAATTCAGCGGGTGCGGAATTATTCAATCAGGTCAATCAGCGCCTGAACTGTTTTCTCAATGCCTTCGGCAGCTTCGGAAATCCTTCCTGCAAGCATGTAGGCCGGGCTTGAAACCAGTTTGTTCTTATGATCGATGACAAAATCCTTGACGGGGCACTGGATATGCTCTGTACCCATTTTGCTCAATGCTTCTGCGGTCCCGGCATCCGTGCCAATCGTCAATTGGTGTGATATTTTTTCGCTGCCGAGAACTTTGGACAGAATAGTCGGGGCAATGCAGACCGCAGCAATCGGTTTTTTTGCGGCATGCATCTCCTTGATCAGGCGGGCCACATCGGCATTGACCGAACAGTCAGAACCCTTGACAGCAAAATCACACAGATTCTTTGCCGCCCCAAAACCGCCGGGAAGTATGAGCGCATCGAGGTCCGCAGCCCGGACAGTCGCCAGATCTTTAATATTGCCGCGGGCAATGCGGGCTGATTCAACCAGGACGTTGCGGGATTCGCCAGCGGCAGGTTCACCGGCCAGATGATTGATGACGTGCATCTGCGGAATGTCGGGGGCCATACAGACAGCTTCTGCGCCGGCACGGTCAATGGCAAGCAAGGTAATGACTGCCTCGTGAATTTCGCTGCCGTCATAGACGCCGCAACCGGACAGAATAATTCCAATTCGTTTTGACATTTTTTCCTCCTGGAGGTTCTGATGACAGTGTTTACATTCTGTAAAGCTTAAAGAAAAATTCCGGCATGTCAAGACCGTTGCAATTGTACGCTGGTCGTTGCCTGACCGGTCGTGATATCGTATCGTTTATGTTCCCGGCCTTTTTAAATAAAACGACTCAAAGCATGATTGATCTGAATAATATTCAGGCAGTTCTTTTCGACCTTGATGGCACCCTCATCGATGTTGACATGGATCAGTTTATACCGATTTATCTGCAGCGGTTGACGCAGTATATGAGCGATCAAGTCAGCTCCGCCCGCGCTGTCAGGGCTTTACATCATGCCGTTGCGGCCATGTTCGCCAATACAGATGCAGACAGGACCCTGGAGAGCATTCTGCACGAGGTGCTGGAGTCTGAGTTGGCTGTGTCTCCATTGCAGTACGCAGAGTGCCTCGAACAGTTTTGCCGGAATGACCTTGAAATCTTACGTCCGATGGTTACAGGCCACCCGTTGTCAACGCGACTGATCAAATCCTCTCTCGCTAAAAGCTGGAAAGTTGTGCTGGCGACCAACCCGATTTTCCCAAGGGTTGTCATTGATGCGCGAATGGCCTGGGGAGAGCTGGATGGTGATGCCTTTCATCATGTGACCGATTATGAAACAGCGCATTTCTGTAAACCGAGTCCAGGCTTTTTTGAAGAGATACTGGAGCGGTTGCAAATCCCGGCAGAAAGATGTCTGATGGTTGGCAACGATACCCTGCACGATCTCTCAGCCAGCCAGGTTGGTATGCAGACCTGCCTGTTGACACCGTGGCGCATTAAACGCCTTGGTGCACCTTTTAAGGCTGATTGGCAAGGGGACCATGGGGAGCTCCTCGCCTTGATTGAGTCAGCAGGTCCCATGCCTCCGGGAGAGCAGGTTCCCGGAAACCCGTCAGGCTGTCCATGAACCGGATTTCCGCGTCGGTCCGTCTAGCCAGGCAGACTCCCGGATTGACATAAAGTCCTGTTTTCGCTAACCTGTTCAGCCGAAGCTGAGGAGTTCAAAGTCAGATGCTCAAGCCCTTTTCCAGATTGTCTGCAAGTTTGTTGCTGGCGTTGCCCTGGCTGTTGATTGGCGGTTGCAATGAGCAGCAGGAGACCCGCATGACAACCTCTGTCCGCCAGGTGGAATCTCCACCTCCGGTAGCAGCTCCCGCCCCGGAGCTGCTGCTCTCACAGAGGGCTTTTATCGAAGTTTCAGAAAAAGTAACGCCGGCGGTTGTGAATATTCGTGCTGAACGAGTGCGGCCGGTCGACCGGCTCAGTCCACTGTTCGAAGAGTTCTTCGGTGATTTCTTCCGGACCCCGCCTGCAGAGCAGCGTGAGCGCAGCCTTGGCTCGGGATTCATTCTCAGCGAAGATGGCTATATCCTGACGAACGAGCATGTGATTTCCGGTGCGGAGCAGATCAAGGTGCGCCTGACGGATCAGCGGGTGTTCCCCGGCAAGATCATCGGGGTTGATCCGAAAACCGACGTAGCGGTTGTCAAGATTGAAGCTGACAAACCGCTCCCGATTGCTGTGCTTGGCGATTCTGATCGGCTCAAAGTAGGCCAGTGGGCGCTGGCTATCGGTAACCCCTTCGGCCTTGACAGTACCCTGACCGTTGGTGTGATTTCCGCCACTGGCAGGACTGATATCGGGATTGAGGACTATGAAGACTTTGTGCAGACCGACGCCTCGATCAATCCCGGCAATTCGGGCGGCCCGCTACTGAACATCTACGGTGAGGTGGTCGGTGTGAATACCGCTATTGTCGCCAGTGGTCAGGGCATTGGTTTTGCGATACCGATCAACCTGGCCAAGCTGGTTGCCGATCAATTGATCAGCCGTGGCGAGGTCACCCGCGGCTGGTTGGGCGTCAGCATCCAGCCCCTTGATGCAGACCTTGCTGAATCGTTCGGCCTCGACCGGGTGACCGGTGCTCTGGTTACGCGCGTTTTGCCTGGTACCCCGGCGGAAAAAGCCGGGTTGCAACGCGGTGATGTTTTGCTCAGCTTTGATGGCAAGTCGGTCCGTAGCGTTAAAGAACTTCAGTTGCTGGTTGCCAGCTCGCCCCTTAACGTGGACCTGCCGGTTGAGGTTTTGCGGCAGGGGACGCGCCTGACGCTCAAAGTGTTCATTGTGGCGCGTGATGCCGAAGCTCAACCCGTTAAGCAGGAACTTGAAGAAGACATAACACCGTGGCTCGGTATGAGCTTTGATGAGACCGAACAAGGGGTACGTGTCGCAGCGGTTGAGCCGGGGAGCGTTGCTGCCAGAGCAGGTGTCCAGATCGACGACCTGGTTCTGGCGATCAATCACCATGCAGTCAAAAACCTGGCTGATATCCATATGACCCGCCGCCAGCGGAGCAGAGCGAAAGAAAGCACCCTGTTGCTCCTGCAGCGAGGCGAAACAACCCTGTACGTGGCACTTCCCCAGAAGGAATAGGAACCGGGTGCGATTCACCCGAGAAAACAGATGTTCACTCCACATATGGAGGTCTCATGGCCAGACTGGTAGACAACCCTAAATTGGCATTTCGTTTAGCCCGTGCCATTGTCTCGGATATCGCCCTGTATAATCAGGATAAGGTGAAGGAAGGGATCAAAAATGACTCGATTTTTGAAGTACTGACCAATGAGCTGGAAGAAGGGCGCGAGCATTTTTATGGTCGGGTTTCCCCTGAACTGACTGACCGTTCACATCTTTATGACCGGGCGATCGTCGATGTCATGATCAAGCAGGCCGGCAAGATCGAGAGCTCGATCTGGTAAATTGCGTGCCTGAGCCCTGTTGTCTTCAGGTCACCGCAGACCACGTTGGCGTGCGCCTGGATCGTTTCCTGGATGACTGCCTGCCGGAGCTGAGCCGCTCGCAGATCAAGCGCCTGATTGATGAGGGCTCCGTAACTCTGGACGGCGTCAAGAGTAAGGCAGGTATAAAACTGCGAGGTGGAGAAAAAGTTTGCGTCACTCTGCCGGAACCGGTTGCCACCTCAGCTCTGGCAGAAGAGATTCCGCTGGAAATCCTTTATGAGGACTCTGCCCTGATTGTTGTCAATAAACCCGCGCATTTTGTGGTACATCCTGCACCCGGCCATTATAAGGGGACGCTGGTAAACGCTTTGCTGCATCATTGCAAGGATCTCTCCGGGGTCGGTGGGGAGCTGCGCCCCGGCATCGTCCACCGGCTCGACAAAGACACCTCCGGAGTGATGGTCGCAACCAAAGACGACCGTACCCACCAGTGCCTTGCCAGGCAGTTTAAAGCGCATACGATTCAACGACGCTACCGGGCGCTTGTACATGGCATCCTGAAAGGCTCGAAGGGGACCATGGATCAGCCGATCGGCAGGCATCCTGTGCAGCGCAAAAAGATGTCTACCACTGCGCGTATCAGCCGTCATGCTGTCACGCACTGGCAAGTGTTACGGCGTTATGAAGAGGATCGCCTGACTCTCGTTGATCTGCTGCTGGAAACGGGACGAACTCACCAGATCCGGGTGCACCTGGCCGAGATGAACTGTCCGGTCGTCGGTGACCCTCTTTACGGTGGAGCAAACCGTGCCAAAGCGATGAGCGACGTGGCTTTACGGCAGAGGGTCAGCCGGCTGGACCGCCAGTTCCTGCATGCATGGCAGCTCGGTTTTGAGCACCCAAACGGCAGCGCAATGCTCTTTCAGGCGGCGCTGCCGCCAGAACTGCAGGACATACTCGATTATCTGGAAGATAAATATAACTTCAAGCTTGCCGACCTCGACGTCTTGTCGTATGCAGGTACGGTTGGAATGACATCAAATGAAAACTGTTAAACAGGGTAAAATTCATTATTTACAACCTGCCTGGGCAGGCCAGAGTAATCTGGTGACCGGTTTTACCATGCGTAATGGTGGCAGTAGCAGGCCGCCTTTCAACTCGCTTAATCTTGGTTTCGGATCCGGGGACCAGTTATCGCAGGTGGAAGCCAACCGTGCCGCAGTGGCCAGAGCTTTTGACCTGGAGCCTCATCTCTTCCTGACTATTAACCAGGTCCACGGTAGTGAAATCCTGGTGATTGATCAGCCCAACCCGGATGTCTCTCATTTTCAACGTGTGGATAGTGATGCAATTATCACAAATCAACGTAATATCCTGATTGGTATCCTTGTTGCGGACTGTTTTCCGATTATACTCTATGATCAGAAAAAGCATGTCGCCGGTGTCGTCCATCTTGGCTGGCGTGGCACAGCAGCTGGCCTGCTGGGGCGTACTGTTAAAGCGATGCGCGAGATTTTCGGTTGCCAACCGGAGGATCTCTGTGTTGCTGTCGGTCCCGGTATCGGCGCACACAGTTACGAAGTCGATCGTCCGGTGCGTGACGCTTTTCGGCGGGGGACGGACCAGTGGGGGCGGATCGCCACTGAAGTAAGCCTCGGTCACTGGCAACTTGATCTGCAGAAAAGCGTTGTGTTGCAGCTTGATGAAGCAGGCGTGAATCGGGCTATGGTCGATATTCTCAAAGAGTGTACCTGTTGCCATAAGGAGGCTTTTTTCTCCTATCGGCGAGACAATGGCAGGACAGGTCGCCAGATGGGCTTTGCACTGTTGCGCTAACCTTGAATTCAGGCAGAGGTTTATTTATGGACAAACCGCATGTGCTGATCATCGAAGATGATGCCGGTGTCTGTGAACTGCTTTTTACCTGCCTGAGTCAGGCTGCGTATCGTGTTTCTATTGCTCTAAGCGGCGAAGCCGCTTTGCTGGAAATAGAGGAAGACCCCCCTGCCGTTGTCGTACTCGACCTCAACCTGCCAGGAATGAATGGCCTGGATGTTTGCCGCGCCATGCGTCAGGACCCCTGGATGAGCAAAATCCCCGTCCTGATGTTGACAGGTAAAGCTGACGAAGAAGATGTCGTCGCCGGGCTTGAAGTCGGCGCCGACGACTACATGACCAAGCCATTCTCACCGAAGCTCCTGACTGCCCGTGTCAGAGCTCTGCTTCGCAGGGGCAACGGCCCGCACAAGACGAACTCCCTTGTACAAAAAACTTATAAAACGGATGGCCCGCCGGAAACCCTCATGGTGAAAACGCTGGGCAAATGCGAATTGCGCATTTATGACCGTCATTTGTCGTGGATTGAAGAATTCAGCCCGGCGCAGCGCCAGCTCATGGCGATGCTGGTGGCGACACCGGCAGGCAGGATCTCTCAAGAAGAGGTTCAAGCTGCCCTCTGGGCCGACAGCTCTACATCACGGGCCCGCTCAAGTTTTGATTCTCTCCTGCTGCGGGTACGTCGTACCCTGGATCAGGCTCTCAAGCCATTCGACAGCAAGAAATACCTGGCGCTCAAGCGCGGGTACCTCTGCCTGGAGAACTCCAGGGTTGATGCCCATGAGTTTTGTCGTTTGATCCGTAAAGGAGTTCATCAGTTCACTGCCCGCGACTTCTGGCCGGCTGAAATCAGCTTTTCCTCGGCGTTCAGTCTCTGGCAAGGGCACTTTATGCCAGGTGATTTCGGCAGTGACGCCGCGATTGTCTTCCAGGACGAGCTGGAACAGCTTTACCTCGAAACCAGCCTGACGTTTGCCCGCTTGCTTTCCGAAAGCAAGCGTTATCAGCAAGCTGCCAAACTTTTACATGATGCTTTGCGATACGATTCTACGAACGATGATATTAACCGTCTGCTCTATCAGTTATGTATTGTTCAGGACCGACCGCAACAGGCCAGTCAGATTCTGAAACAATACAGTGAAGCCTTGGCCCGGGATAATTTCACTGAGCCTGAGATTCAGGAAGTACTGCAGGGATTCACGAAAGTCAGGTCTGCACAGGGGTGGCTGGTTGCCAACAGTGGGAAAAAGTAGGTATTTTTGGGGAAGGGTCAACTTTTTTCCTGATAAAATAGCCGTTGTGAGAAATTTGTGAGTATGGATGTGTATAATGCCAACAAAATTCCGCTTGTGGTTGCAGGCTTTATATTTGAACAAAGAGAGGGTTTGTAATTAGATTTACAGGGGGGCCCCCATCCGATGGATGGGGGCCATTTTTTTTAATGGTTTTGGATTTACTGTTGAAAATGTCCCTGGATCAGCGCGCTAATATTCAGCCATCAGTGTTGACAATAGTCCCTTGGAAGTCGTCACACATAAAACTGATGGAAGCCATTAAAGTTTCGGCCAAGGCATTATCGGTACTGTGCTGATGCTGTTCTTCGGGCTGCCTTCGATCATCCGGTCACTGTAGGAAACGTAGACAAGTACGTTGCGCTCGCGGTCGAAAAAACGAATAACCTGAAGTTGTTTAAACAGCAGACTACGCTGTTCTTCAAAGACCTCCTCGCCGTCCTTGAGTTCGCCGACAATGCTGATCGGTCCTATCTGTCGGCAGGCGATACTGGCATCGCTGGTGTCCTCGGCAACACCGATTGCTCCTTTGACTCCCCCGGTTTGCGCCCTGCTGACGTGGCAGGCCACACCTTTGACCTTCGGATCATCAAAGGCGTCGACCACGATCTTGTCATTAGGACCGACCCAGCGAAACCGGGTGCTCACTTCTCCGGTTGTTCCACGCTCAGGGCGGCTGAGCAACCACCAACCGAAACCTGCGAATAGCAACAGGATTAAAGCGACGAACAACAGCCCGAAACGCTTCATGGTTTCTCTCCTCGCAGTCTGTCGGACTATACGGGCCGAAGCGAAAATCTGGATGTTTGAGAACAGATTTTAGCTCATTTGCAGGGCCTACTCCCTCACAGTGCTGCCGCCTGGAAGGTATTGCACTGTTCAATGCTGCCAGAGTTGAAGCCACGCCGGAACCACTCGACACGTTGAGCGGAACTGCCGTGCGTGAAGGAGTCCGGTGTCACATAGCCACGCCCCTGCTGCAAGCGATCGTCTCCGATCGCGCTGGCAGCATTGAGTGCCTCCTCGATATCCCCTTCTTCGAGGATTTGCCGGCTGCGCTGGGCATGGTGGGCCCACAAACCGGCGAAACAATCGGCATGGAGTTCCTGGCGCACCGAGAGTTGATTGGCCTCGGTTTGACTAACCTGACTGCTGCGCCGATGGACCTTTTCCGAAATGCCGAGCAGCGTCTGCACATGATGGCCGACTTCATGTGCAATGACGTAGGCCTGGGCGAAATCCCCCGGCGCATTATGACGCTCCTTCAGGTCGCGGTAGAACTCCAGATCGATATAGACCTTCTGGTCGGGCGGGCAATAAAAAGGCCCCATAGCAGCTTCTGCGAAGCCGCAAGCCGACTGCGCAGCGCCGGAGAAGAGGACCAGGGTCGGCTCCACATAGGTTGCGCCCATCCGTTGGAACTGTTCGTGCCAGACGTCCTCGGTGTCGGCTAGCACAACCGATACGAAGTCCGCTAGCGGATCTTGTTCTGCGGGCGGCGACCCGGATGCTGGCACCTGGGAGGTGGTGGGCTCGAGCGTCCCCTGATCGAGAATCAAACTCGGGTCAACACCAAAATACATGGCGATCAGGACGAGGATAATAGTACCGAACCCGCCGACCTTGGCGCCCCGGCCGATTCGCATTCCCCGCCGATCCTCGATATTGTCGCTTCTTCGTTTATCTCTCCAGAGCATGACACAATCTCTCTACATCAATCAGCGAGTAGTCCGGTTGCCTCTCCCTGCTATCATATCAACCTTTACGGCAACTTGAAGAAATCTTTGCAATTATAGAACGAGTAGAAGCAATTGCCAGCAAGCCAGCCCATAAAATCCCGGTCAGATGAAGAAATGTCGTCCTCCGGACTACTGGCGAGCCACTTATTGATTCTGCTTCGGCATCAGCACCCAAAGGAGCAGATAGATGAGAATCCCGGGGAAGGCCGTGCTGAGAATGCTCGCCAGAACGTAGACTAAACACACAAGCCACGGGGCTCAGCTGAAAAATTCCGCAAATCCTCCACAGACTCCGCCAATCTAATTTGTTCGGGAACGCGCCAGTTTACGACTCATCTTATTGCTACTGACTTTTTAAAATGACCAACCACGCCGGCGCATCATAGCAAACGCATCTCAAATATTTCTTAAGCAAGATTTTTATGTTTAGGATGACGTTTCTGCATTAACAATAAATTCCCAAATATACGACCGTGTTGCCTCATTTATATCTTTGAATTGTAATCCCATAGTGATCGTTGGAGATATCGTGTCTTTTTCCAGTTTCCCACTCCAAACACCTCTTGCAAGAAGCGTTAAGGCTTCTGCCTGCCCAGGCAACAGTAAATGAAATATTATTTCAGAATCATTCTCCGGCAATTGATCCAGTTCGAAAAATTCAATAGCTGCGCCTGTGGAGCTAATGTTTAATAATCTGGCGGGTCTTTTATTACTACCAAATTTGATCTGAACAAAAAAATCATGAGACAAGCTTAGCCGAAAATCGTCTCTTCTTGAGAATCGGGCTAATCTTCGGTCTATTACGTACTTTGTCTGCAGATCTAAATTGTCAGTTTTGTTGCGCTTAAATTTTTCTCTTGCAGAAGATAGTAATTTTTTTAAAGAAGTCCTGATTTTAAGGGATTTGGGGGGAGTTGAAATGACTACATCTTTAACAACGACAATTTCCTTACATTGTGGACACAAAAAAAGCTGCACCTCCGCGAGATGAGAAGATTTGATAACTGCATCGCAATTTGGGCAGTTCATTTGAAGCATTTCGTTAGCCTCACCATTCCCCATGGAACTCGCAGTTAAGACGCTACCAATTTAACGCAACCTGAGTGATAGGTCAAAAGATGAGTTTCTGATAAATCCTTCTATAGTCTTTTAGGTGAGCCGTATTTATAGAAACGCGAATTACCTGGAGGCCTTGCAATGCAGGAATCGACCAATCTGCTTTAATCCGTTCTATCAGTCGTGATTTATAAGAATAGACTGTCTTCAGAGCAAACCAATGATTTCAGTCAAAATTATGCTCAAGAGGTAGGTAAGTGTAGGGGAGTTGCAGATAGTTAAAGATGCGAGTCTCGTAGACACTCTCGATAACTTTGCCGACATTCAACCCAAGGCCAATATAGACTGTACGTTCCCGGTCATCGTTGCCCAGGGAGGCGTTGTAGTCATCGTGGCCACGTGTATAGTAGCCAAAATGTAGTTCGAAGTAACGGAGCGGAGAATCTTGTAGCAGGTTGAAACCATCGGCCTTAAAGACGAGCAGGTATTTGTGATGTTCATAGTCGGTGACAACATCGGTTTCGAAATCTCTCAGGCTCGGCGCATATTCGAGACGCAGATCGACACGCTGCTGCCATTCAGGATGGGTGCCAAACCAGTAGCCTATAGCAGCCCCGACGCAGTTCATGAGCATATCCTCGTAGGAAAACCCGTAATCACTGAAGGAATCGCCCAGTTCCATGATGGTCATAGTTCCCAGTGAGGAGAAGGCACCGAGTCTCATGGCTCGCTCTTCAGGATAGTCCCAGTCTCGATAAATCAAACTATAAAGGTGGCTCAAAGCATAGGTTGTGTAGAGATGGCCGAGCTTATCGGCGCCGCCCTCGTCGGTCTCATGACCGAACCAGTCTTCATTGTTTGATTGAGGTGATCTCTGGAAATAGTCCCAGTTGAATACGCCCCAGGTAATTACGGTCCCAGCTGCGAGGAGATTGAGATTTCGGACCTTGGTCTCCCTAGGGAGATCGTTATCGAAGAGCAGAGCAAAAGCCGGGGGGGCACTAAGCATAGCCATCGCCAGGAAAAAAAGGATACTAATCGAGATGATATGGGAGAATGAGTGTTTTGCGTTCGCCATGTACCCCTACCAAGCAGGGTTGAGCTGTTAACGTATTAGAATGTACTAAACGTTATCATGTCTACCCTGTTTCACAAGGGCATAAGCGCACAACGATGCTCGGGGCCTTCTTCGGTAGCCGTTGTCGTTAGGATGAAAGAAGCTCTTACAAAGCTCTATCAATAAAAACCGGTTCTCCAGTATGAAAATATTCTTGACGATGCATTCGGTCTGAAGTATCAGAAGCAATACAGCAACTGGATTAATTGCGAACGTATGCTAGCATTTGTTTGGTCACAGCTTAAATAGAGGTGATTTATGCTGACATCGAAAAAGCTACGTATCATTCTGCTTGAAGATGAGCAAGCCATTTCTGACTTGCTCAGAAAGATAATACAGGGCTTCGGTCATGAGGTCTTAGCCTTCTCTGATCCCACCGCTTGTCTTTTTTGCAAAAGTTATGGGTCTAAATGTCCTCAGGAATATCCATGTGCTGATGTCATCTTGTCTGACAATATGATGCCAAACTTGAGAGGTATTGATTATTTAAAACTTTTAAGAGCAAGAAACTGCAAAATATTAGATGAAAACCAAGCGCTTATGAGCGCCGCAGTTTCACAAAAGCATCAAGAAGACATACAGGCCCTTGGGTGCCAATTCTTCCAAAAACCATTCACGATTAACACATTGCAAAGCTGGCTTAGTGAATGCGCAGGAAGAGTCTCTGAAGATCGACTCCTGTCTGACCTTTAGGGGCTGACTGTTTCAGAAAATGCGCCCTACCATGAAGAAAGTGACTGAGTGATGTTTTCCGAATTTCAACATGTGTATTCAAAGGAAAGGGGAAGTTGCCATGGCCGATATTATTCACACCTCAAGAGTCAAGATCACGAGAGACCGGGGACCGATCAGGATCGCTCAAATAGAAGGCCTCTCTGAACCGGTCTTCTACGGTATACATGGAGGGATACAGAAATTTTACAAGGTCGATCCGATTGAGGAACACGCTGCTACCCTGGACCATATCGTCGGTGCGGTTTCGGCTTGAATGATGGGAACCTTCGCCAGCGTGCTGGCGACCAAAAAGATTAGAACCCATACCGACCTTTTTCAGGCTAATGTCGAAGGCGATATTGAGAACATCGAGGGAGTGCTCAGAATTACGGTGATCCGTGTTAACTATCTGCTAAAGCTGAGCCACGAAAAAGAAGCCGATGCTCGTTGGGCAATGGAGAATTACATTGAAAAATGCCCCGGAGCGATGAGTGTCACCGGGTGTATCCGGATCGAACATTCCCTTGAACTTGATTTTGACTGAAGTTGATTAATATTTACCCGACTTTTAAGTGCCAGGCAGGGTTTTGCTGATTTGTCAGGGTTTGTAGTAATTGCTTCGTGTCAATTCCGACCATCAGTCCACCTCTGTAGCAAATCCGGTCCATCGGGCGATTGCCTCCATCAGGGTTTGCCGGTAAATCTCTCCACCCACGATAAAGCCATTGTTATGCCCGGCACCGGGAATCCATAAAATCTGTTTTTCCTCTGGTGCCCTGTAAAAAAGCTCTTCTGCCATGCGTGGCGGGCAAATGGTGTCATCTTTGCCGTGAATGAGCAGAAGGGGACTCTTCAAACCGCTGATCTTTTTCAGGTTGTCGTACTTTGCGCCGATCAACCAGCCCAGTAAGCGACTGATCAGAGGGTAGTGGTGCTGACCCATGGCAGCGATCGAGGTAAAGGCTGATTCCATGATCAAGCCGGCCGGAGGGGAGTGCAGTGCGCTTCGAGACCGATTGCGGCACCCAGCGAGCGGCCGAAGATGATTGTTTGTTCTGATGGCCAGCCGCGTTTGTTCAACAATTGCAAAGCACCGGCGACATCGTGATAGGTCCCCTGCTCGCTGGCTTTCCCTTCGCTGAGGCCATAGCCGCGGTAATTGAAGATGAAGACGGCAACCCCGAAATCGTGAAGCATTTGCAAGGTTTCCAGGCGGTGGGAGATGTTGCCTGCGTTGCCTATGCAGAAGAGCACGACCGGAGCGTGTGGCCGCCCTGAAAGAAGCCATCCGCTCAGCCGGGTGCTGTCGGTTGCCAGAAACGCAATCTCTTCGTAATCCAGGCCCACGCTTGATGGTGATGCCTCATGACGAGGCTCGGGAAAGTAGAGAAAGTGGTGGTCAAGAGCGGTTCGCGCAGGCATGGCAAAGATCATTGCAGCCACCAGGTAAATGAGCAACCGGTAACGCAGCTTTTTGAGTCCGGCTGCTTTCGACGTGAGAGACATCGGAGGATCATTTTCGCCAGAAACTCGGGAAAACCAGAACCAGTACGGTAAACAGTTCAAGTCGTCCCAACAGCATGCAGAATGCGAGCACCAGTTTACCGAACGCCGGGACATGAGCGAAGTTGTCGACAGGCCCGACCGAACCGAGTCCCGGGCCGATGTTGCTGAGAGTGGCGATGACCGAGGCACCTGCCGAGGGGAGGTCCATACCGACACCGGCCATGACGAATGAGGCGGCAACAAACACACCCAGATAGAGCGCAAAGAAACCGAGGATCGACTGCATGACTTCCTTGTCCACCGGTCGTTCGCCAAGTTTGACCAGACGTACGGCTCGGGGGTGAATCAGCCGGAAAACCTGCACATGAGCATGCTTGAACAGCAGCAGGATGCGGGCGACCTTCATGCCGCCTCCAGTAGAGCCTGCGCAGCCGCCTATGAACATGGCAAATACCAAGAGATACTGGCAGAGGACCGGCCAGAGTTCATAATCGGCCGTGGCGAAACCGGTGGTGGTCATAATCGACACCACCTGGAAGGCGCTGAAACGCAGGTTGTCGAGAAAGTCGGTGTAAATGCCCCCCATGTTGAGCAGTACTATCAGAGCTGTCCCGACCAGAATCAGGCCGGTATAAAAGATAAACTCATCGTTGCGGATGAAGTCGCCGAACTTGCCGCGCAACGCGAGGTAGTGCAGGGAAAAGTTGATGCCGGCCAGGAACATGAAAAAGGTGATCACCCACTCGATGTAGGCGCTGTCGAAGGCGGCTATGGATGCGTTGCGGGTTGAAAACCCGCCGGTGGCCATAGTGGTGAAGGAATGGTTCAGGCCATCGAAAAAACTCATGTCACCGGCCATCAACAACAGGACTTCAGCGCCGGTGAGCAGCACGTAAACTCCCCAGAGCAGCTTGGCGGTGTCCTGGATGCGCGGTTTCAGCCGGTCGGCGGTCGGACCGGGGACTTCGGCCTTGAATAGCTGCATGCCGCCGACACCGAGCATCGGCAGAATGGCCAGGGAGAGGACGATAATCCCCATGCCGCCCAGCCATTGAGTCAGGGATCGCCATAGCAGAATGCTTGGCGGCAGCACCTCGATATCGGTAAGAATCGTCGAGCCGGTGGTGGTGAAGCCGCTCATGGTCTCGAAAAAAGCATTGAGATATGAGGGGATCGCTCCCGAAAAAACAAACGGCAGTGCCCCGAAGAGAGCAAAAAGTGTCCAGCCGAACGTGACGACGGCAAAGCCTTCACGGACAGAAAGGTCGGTTTCAGAGCGGAACAGCTTGAAAAGCAGTCCGCCGCATGCCGCAGAAATAACCGATGAAAGGATAAAGGCGCTCGCAGCGCCGTCGCCGTAAAACCAGGAAAAAGGCACAGGAAAGAGCAGGGCGATGGCTAGGAAAAGCAGCAGGGCGCCGAGTATGCGCAGTGTCAGAGTGATGTTCATCTATTCGAAGAAACTTTCCACTTTGGGAAGGGCTTCAGGCAGAGCGAAGACCATCACCAGGTCTCCTACCTTCAGGCAGGTCTCACCGTCGGGAATTTCATAACTGTTCTGGTGAACAATGGCGCCGATAATCGCTCCGCGCGGGAAGTGCAGATCTTTGAGCGGGGTATCGACAATCGGGCTGCCGGATTTGATTTCAATCTCCAGAACTTCCGAATTGCTGCCTTCGATCGTCGCCAAGGAGATTACATTGCCCCGGCGGGCAAACTTCAGGATCGCACTTGCCGCAGAAAGTCGCGGTGAGACACAGGCGTCAATACCAAGAGAGGGCGCCAATTCGAGAAATTCAGGTTTGTTGACCAGGCAAAGGGTACGTTTCGTGCCGTGACGCTTGCAGAGAAGTGAACAGAGGATGTTGGTCTCGTCGTTGTCGGTTGCGGCGATGAATACATCGGCATTGGCAACACCTTCATCAAGCAGGACCCGGATGTCGGTCCCCTCGGCGTGAATAACCATGGCCTTTTTCAGCTGCGCCGAGAGTTTTTCGCAGCGCAATTGATCACGCTCTATGAGTCGGACGGTGAAGCCGCGCTCCTCCAGGTCGCGGGTAACCCGCAGACCGATCCGGCCACCGCCGAGAACGAAGGCCCGTCGGGATCCACGGCGCTTCTCTTCCTTGATCTGCAGCATGTACTGGATGGCAGGCAGTTCTTCCTTGTGGGCAAAGATGAAGATGCTGTCGCCTACCTGGATGGTGTCGTCGCCGCGGGGAATGATGGTGCGTCCATGGCGCGTGATGGCAACCACGACGAAACGATACATGCCGCGAATTTCGCCAAGCTCTTTCAGGGTCAGATCACATAACGGGCTGTCTTCGGTGATGCGGTAACCGAGAAACTGTATCTGGCCGCCGACGAACTCGGCAACATCGAAAGTCCCGGCCCTGGCAGCAAGATTGGCCAGTTCATCAGCCACGGCATCGTCCGGGTTGATCATCAGGTCGATGCCCAGTTTGTCTTTGGAGAGCACAGCTCCCCGGCTCAGGTAGTCAATACTCTTGACGCGGGCAATGCGCTTGCCGACGCCATATTCCCGCGCCAGCAGGCAAACCAGAATATTGACCTCATCAAGATCAGTGACGGCCATGACAATGTCCGCCTCCTTGATGCCGGCCTGTTCCATGGTCTCGGCGCTGGCGCCGTTGCCGAGGATGCCGAGCACATTGAGACGATCCTGGGCTGCACTGAGATGCTCCTGATCACGGTCTACCAGGGTGACTTCATGCCCTTCCAGAGAGAGCCGTTCGCAGAGGAAGTAGCCGACCTGGCCAGCCCCGACTATGAGTATATTCATCTGTTGTTTCCCTTGATTTTCGTCCGGTACCGGCCCTTGTGTGCAACCACTGCGTCAGTCGACGGATTTGATTGTGCGGCGTATAGTACTACGCCTCCGCTCAAATTTTTGATTTCTTAGCAGTCTGTCGGACTAAACGGGCCGAAGCGAAAATTTGCTCTTTTCCAGATCGAAAACTGCGGACGTGCCACCCGGAGTTTCCGGATGAACACCAGTTAGTTTCCCGTTTGGAGACGAGAAGTGCAATCATAGATGTTTCCTGGCCGTTCGTTGTGCAGTTCTGACGATCTTGTGTCAGATGCTTGCCCGAAATGCCGAATTCGCTTAAGATTGTGCAGACTCAAGCGAGGTTGATTGTGGAACCCTGGTTCGATATTACTGAAGAACAACTGCGCCGCGAACGGGGAAAGGCGCGTGAATTACGGCGCTCCCAGTGGTGGCGCAATCGGATTGATACAGGACTGTGCCATTATTGCGGTGGCCATTTTGCTTCTGATGAGCTGACCCTGGATCATGTCGTGCCACTGGTGCGCGGTGGCAGGAGCACGCGCGGCAACTGTGTTCCGGCCTGCAAGAAATGCAACACCCGTAAACGTGACCTGCTGCCCACCGAGTGGCAGGAGTACCTTGACACCCTCCTATAGCTCTTCCAGTTGGTCCGGCTCATCCTCCTCGGTGTTACTTCCCTCGTCATCGTCATCGACCATGTCATCGAAATCTTCATCCAGGAAGCGTTCCAGAAAGCACTGATTGCTGCGCAGACGACGTTGAATCTTCTCTTCCAGCTCAGCGAGTTCAGGGAAACGTTGCTTTCTTTCCTCCACGGCCGTTTGTTGCGCTTCAGTCACATTGTCCTGTTGGTCGGTCATTTTAGCTCCTTTGTACACAAGTGATAGAGGCCTTCGTACTGTTTGGCCGCGTGGACCCAGGATATCTCCAGAGTCATTCCGCGCAGCACCAGCTTTAGCCAGTTTTCCGGCTCCGCATAAGTCGACAGGGCCCTGTCAAGACATTGCAGAAGGCTGCTGTGCCGATATTCATGAAACACAAAACCGTTGGCCTGGTCTGCCGATGTCAGCGGGTCGAAGATAGTGTCTGCAAGTCCTCCTGTGGCATGAACCAGTGGTACCGCTCCGTAACGCAAGGCAATCAATTGTCCCAAGCCGCACGGTTCATAGCGGCTCGGCATCAGGAACATATCGCTGCCTGCATAGATGCGCCGCGACAGCATATCGTCGAAACCCAGATGAACGCTTGCCTGGCCAGGATAAAAGCTGGCGGCCTCGGCAAGGCGGTGTTCATAATCGGGATTGCCGCTACCGAGGATCACAAGCTGCAAATCGCGTGACATGATCTCGTCCCAGCTTTCAAGGACCAGATCTATACCTTTCTGGGGATCAAGTCTCGTGATCATGGCGACAATCGGTGCTTCTGATGATACCTGCAGGCCGAGCATCTCCTGCAAGTCTTTTTTGCACGCGGCTTTGCCGGACAGGCGTTTCTGGCTATAGGTGCGTGTCAAGGCCGGATCGTCGGCTGGTGACCACAGCTGGCCATCAAGTCCGTTTAAAAGCCCATGCAGCTGATCGGCCCGCGAACGCAGCAGACCATCCAGGCCTATGCCGCACTCGGGCGTCTGGATCTCGCGGCAGTAGGTCGGAGAGACGGTATTGACCTGGTCTGCAAAGCGGATGCCGCCTTTCAGCAGGGAAATCTGGCCGTGATATTCAAGGCCGTCGGAGGTGAGCAAGGATTCGTCAAGACCCAGGGCCCGTCCGGCAGTCAGTGGAAATACCCCTTGATAACCGAGATTGTGAATGCTGAAAAGGCTGCCGGTTTTTGCAAAGAACGGATCGCTGCCGCGTTGCTGGTGCAGGAAAACCGGAACCAGACCCGTCTGCCAGTCGTGAGCGTGAATAACGTCCGGGGCAAACGTGATCAGACGGACAAGTTCAAGGGCGGCGCGGCTGAGCAGGCCGAAGCGCTCGGCATTGTCCGGATAATCCTGGCCATGTTCGCCATAAAGCTCGGGGCGGTCGTAAAGTTCCGGTACATCAATGAAATAGACCGGCACTCCTCTGAGATCACCAGTACGGAATCCTGCCCGGTAAACCCGGTCTCCCATGGGGATCAGCAACTGTCGCTGGTCCAGGCGAAAATTGCCGGTGACATCGCGCACACTACGATACCAGGGCATAATCAGCCGCACTTCATGACCAAGGTCATGCAAGGCCGGCGGCAAAGAACCGATGACATCTGCAAGTCCGCCGGTCTTGGCGAACGGCGCTGCTTCAGAGGCGACCATGAGTAATTTCAGGGCCGTTTCAGGCATAATTATTTTCGCAGTCAGGATTGGTCATTTCAGGAAGGTATTCTAACCCAGGCGCAGGAATTTATCCAGTCGATAGCCGACGGCCGCAGCGAGTGCCAAACGTTGACGCAGAACCTCGGCGGTGGCAGAGGCAGAAACCTTTGCGTCTGCCTCCCCGTCTTCGCTCATAAGGTGCATGATCTCGGCCTGGAGAGCGATGGCTCCGGCCAGCGCAGTCATACCCTCCTGCAAAAACCAGGTTTTGCCAGCATGGCTATTGATACCGAGCAGGCCGGTGTTGTCAGGATCATTGCACAGCTCAGCAAAACGCTTTTCGCTGGTTGCGGGGTGAGGGGTCAACCCGGAGGTCTGCATCAGTAATGTGGCGAGAAAGACATCTCTTTGCTGCTCTGCAGAGGTGGTGCTTTCCTGCCAGGCATAATCAAGGCCGAATCTGCGAAGGTATCGCAGGCAGCAATAATCATCAGAAAGCCCCAGCATTTTACCCAGACTACTCAGCAGCAACCAGCTAAGGAGCGACACGCCCAACCCAGGCTGTGCACGCAGACCGAACCAGGCATCCGCCACCAGTTTTCCCGGCAGTTTTGCGGCAGAAAGATCGGACAGCCAGGCCGGCAGAGCTGCAAACAGAATTTCCAGGCCGGTGGGGACGGTCATCTGGTCATCGTGAAATTCGTCCGAGGAGCGCAGGGCGGCAGCAAAATCAGCGAGTTCTTTGAACAATTCCATCATTGACGCTTTGACCGGCTCCGATAGAGGAGACACAGTCGCTCCTCCGGCCAGCACATGCAGACGAGCCGGGTCGAGCAGCCTGGTGAACGCCTGCCAGAGCGGTTGGTGGAGCATCTGCAGTAATTCGCGATCGAGGTTCTGCACCGCGCGCCCCTGCAGATGCTGGCGGAGTTTATGCCAACGTCCATCCGTATCATGGAACAGCTGGAAGTCGAGGAAAACCTGGTGTTCATAACCGTCCAGAGAAAGCTCGAGACCATGCGTTGCCTGATCGAGCTGCTGCAGGTATTGAGAGCCCTGCAGATTACGGAAACGACAAAACTTTCCAGGTGCCGGGTCCAGACCCAGCTCCCGCCAGAGATCCGGCATTGGATGAGCCATGCCTTCCTGCTCCGGCGCCGCTTTCGGGGCAGCCTGATGCAATCGGCCTTGTGTGCGCTGCATGGCATTGTTGTAGACGACCAGGACTTTGCTTTCGCTAGAACCGTTGCTGAAGGCATAGACATTTTCATCAATACCTTGAGATGTTGTAAAGTCGTAGAGGGAAAAGTGCTCGACTCCGGAAAAGCGTTGCCGAATGCGCAACAGGGGGAAAATCTGCCGTTCATGATGCGAGACAAATCCGTTATCCGGTGATTCTTCCCAGTAGGCACGACGATATTCCATGCCGTATTTTTCCCGGTAACCTTCGATCTGACCATGACCGAACATGGGCAAGCCGGGCAGGGTGGCGAGCAAGGTAGCGACGCCGAAGTATTTGTCGCCTTTGGCAAACTGTTCCACCGCCGTCGCTTCGTCCGGGTTGTTCATGAAGTTGACGTGCCGCTTCAAAATTTCCGGATTGTAGGCCAGGATGTCTTTCAGGATTTTGCGGTATTTTGCGTTGTCTTCATGCTTGAGCATGTTCATAAAGGCGCTGTTGTAGACCCGGTGCATGCCGAGATTGCGAACGAAATAACTTTCCATCATCCAGAAAGCTTCAGCAATTAACAAGGTGTCCGGGACTTCGCGATTAATACGATCAACCACCTCCCGCCAGAATTCAACGGGGAAAGCCTCGTCGAAGTCAGCATCAGACATCCAGAAGGTCGAACGCGACGGTACTCCGGCACTGCCACCCGGCGGTGGAAACCAGAGTCTGCGGAAATGTTTGCGGGCCAGGGTCATGGCGGCATCAAAGCGAATCAGGCGGAAACGTCGGGCGATGGAAACGATCAGGTCGCTCATTGCCCGACGCACTTCCGGGAGCAGGAAGTTGAGCTGGGCCGTGTCGTTCCAGGGCATATGGGTACCGTCGTTGCCATGATAGATGTAGCGGCGGCGTCCGGAGCGATGATCATGATATTCATAGACGACAGCTGCGTCGCTATGGTTCCAGTAACCGTCTTCGATACGGATGCTTATCTCATCTGCATCGCAAAGATCCGGTCCACTGAAGCGATAGGCCGGGTACGGAGGTTGATCAGCCTGCAGGAACCAGTCAGGGTGGTGTTTGACCCATTCAGAATCGATGCCGGTATGGTTGGGAACCACGTCGCAGGCCAAACGGATGCCGTAATTGCGGCAACGCTTCTCAAAATCCTGCAAAGCGTTCTCGCCTCCCAGGTCTGCGGCAATCCGATACGCATACAGCGCATAAGCAGAGGCTTCAGCTTCCGGATTGCCGCACAGCTGCTTGATGCGTTTTGAGGCCCCTGAGCGCTCCCAGATGCCGATCAGCCAGAGTGCGTTGAACCCCCAGCCTGCAAGACATGCCAATTCTTCATCCGGGATGTCTGAGAGCGTGGTAATGGCGCGCTGGTAGCGGCTGCTGAGCTGATCAAGCCAGACATAGATCGATTTGGCCAGCAAAACAGAGTTGGTCATCCAGTCGATATCCGCGGTGAAGGCCGCCGGAGCGTTACTGCCATCGCCCTTGCCGAACAAAGGGCTGGGCGATGGCCCTGGTCCGGGCAGGTGCGGCCGGCTTTCCTCGGCTGCGATGGCACGGGCAAGCTGTATGTCCAGAATGAGACTCTCCGGAAGCCATGCAGCCCAATGCTGCGCGATGTAAGCGATCTGTCCAGCCAGGCTGTGCGGGGCTGCACGCATCGGAGCGCGCAGGAGATCCGGCAAGCTCTGCCCGAAGGTGACATGAACTTGTAATCGCTCTGATAGATCGGTGAGCCGTTTGATCAGCACATGATAGTCAAAGCGCGAGCTCAATTCGGTATCATCAAAAAGGTCGAGAAAAGTCCCGGTCGCCGGGTTGTCGATCAAAGCTTCAAGAATAAACATTTCGGCAAGCAAGCGCTGACGCGTCAGCGCTTCTGCCCCGGTCGCACCCTCGCTGTTCGCTGATGCCAGATCCTCCCTCGGGTAGCAGTGAAGAACTTCGTGGTAAGCTGTTTTGAGCTCCGGTAGAGAATGCGTTATACCGGCAAGCTTGATTTCATTAAGGCCCGGATGCAGGTCCAGTTGGGAAAAGTAGCGTAGCGCCACATGTCTTGAAGCCGCGGTCAGTAGAGTGAACAGGTAAACTTCTGCACCGGAGGTCCGATGCCAGAGCGCAAACTTGCGAGCCGCATTGATATCGGGCATTCCGTCTGCCAGTTCGTGCAGGCCTGACTGTTGCAGCTGGTGACGTGCATTTCGATTCAGCAGTAATCTTTTGTCAAAGGGAAGTGGCATTCCGGTTGAGGCTCCATTTTATTATAATAAGTCAGATGCTTCAGAAACTGAGCCGTAGCTATGGACCAAGAAGGAGCTAAAATATGGGCCAAACAGCCGGATTTGCAGCTGGCTCATGGATAGTCCGACAGGCTGCTAGAGTCGTCAAAAATCTGAAGTTATCAGCAGTCTGCCAACTCGTTGAGCCATCCGGAGACTTTCTTCTGGTATAGATCACGCAGAGAATCGGCATCACTCCGTTCGATGGCTTCCACATAGATGTGGGCGATTGGTCGATGCTGATCAGGCAGGACCAAAACCCAGCCCCGATCAGTATCAATGCGCACTCCATCGGTAAAGGATGCCCGTTGATCAACGGCATCCTCACTCATACGCCGCATCAGCCTGCCCTTGCTCTCCCAGGGACAGGGCATTTGCAGGTGATGAAAGGTGTGCAGGGGCAGCTTGGCAAAGGCCTGATCCAAAGAAAGCTTTGCGCGGGCCGTGAGCTCCATAATTTTGGCGGCCGAAAAGAGGCCGTCAAAGTGTGGCTGGAATCTCGGGAAGCTGTAACGATCATCCATTGAGGCGGCAAAACGTACCTGGCGATTACGTGCCGCTTCGACCAGTGAGTAGCCGTCACCACGAGTGCGTTGCACTGTCAAGCCGCTGGCCTTGGCCAGCGTGTCCACTACCTGTGGGGCACCCACCGGCATCACCAGGCTGCCTTCTCGCTCTACCGCACAAACCAGGACCGTCAATGTACTGAGCGCTTCACGGTCGGAAAAAATGTGGCCATTAGCGCTGACCAGCCGGATTTTCTCACCCGAGGGCCCAATCCAGAATCCGGCATCTGCTTCGAGTGTTTTGACAATGCGGCTCAACCGATCCAGGGCGGCAGTGAGCTTATCGGCGGACATATCCATGGATTTTTCATGGACATGTGAGTTCAGCTCAGTGATTTCGAAACCGAGGTCCGTCAGCAGAACGGGCAGAAGATCCGCAGCGGGTGAATGGTTAAGGTCCAGGACCACTTTGGGCGCGGTCTTCTTCAACAGGGCATCATCCAGGTTGCGAAGGAACCCTTCACGATAGAAATCGTAGACGCGTGGCAGTTCTTCGATGGCGCCTGGTTCTGAATGATGGGCGCGTCGAAAGTTCTCTTTGAAGTAGATACGCTCTATTCCCTTGGTGGTTCCAGGTGATATTTCGTTGCCGTCACCGTCGAAGAAGACAATCTCCGTGGCAGCTGAAGCTTCAGGAGACTGGCGGAAATGGATGCCGCCAACCTCTCCAAAGGTCGTCAGCTTGTAACGAAGCACCGGCAGGGAAATCATCCTGACGTCACGGACATTGATTCCGGCGGAGAGCAGGCCGCCGACAAAGGATCGTTTGAGCATGCGTGATGAACGAATAGCGTCGCGGCCGGCCAGCACGTAGCTGCCTTTGGGCAGGGTCGATCCATAAGCTGCGCCAAGCCGGGCAGAAAATTCAGGAGTCATTTCCACGTTGGTCAAACCACGGACCACGGCACCTTCAAAGAGACTCTTGCGCCATTTTTCGCCCCAGATCAGGTTGATGGACACCGTCGATCCGCTCTCGATGACTTTGCGTGGCCAGATTTTGACGTTAGGACGGATGTTGACTTCGTCACCGATTGTCGTCTCGTCGGCAATTACGGCACCCGTTTCTATGACTGCCCGCTGGCCAACCTGAACCCGGTGACCGAGGTTGGCACCGGTAATTCTGGTGCCGGCTTTAATGTAGACGTTATCCCAGAGGACAGAGTCTTCGAGGACGCAGTCCTCTTCAATCAGGCAGTTTCGGCCGACTACAGAGTTGGTGAGCTGAGCGTTGCCCTGGATCCTGGTATTGTCACCGAGAACGACCATGCCAGAGAGTGTCGCCTGCTCACTCACCTGGGCGTCGGGGCTGATATAAATCGTGCTGCCCACTGTATGTGGCGGCTCATCGACCTGAACGCTGACCATGCCGTGACAGATGTCATGGCATGCTTCGAGGTATGCCTCCGGGTTGCCGATGTCGGCCCAGTAACCCTTCATATCACAACCAAAGAGAGCGTCGTTGTTTTCCAGCATTTTGGGAAAAACGTCTTTGGACCAGTCGCGATTCTCTCCGTCCGGGATCAGTTCCAGGACTTCCGGTTCCAGAATGTAAATCCCGGTGTTGATGGTATCGGAAAAGACTTCTCCCCAGCCGGGTTTCTCAAGAAATTTGGTAATGCGGGATTCTTTGTCGGTAATCACAACGCCGAACTGCAGAGGATCAGTCACAGATGTCAGGGTTATGGTTGCTTGCGCCTGCTTGTTTTCGTGAAATGCGATTACCTTTGACAGGTCAAAGTCGGTCAGCAGGTCGCCGCTGATAATCATGAAGCGTTCATCAAGATGGCGTGCTGCGGCTTTGACCGCACCAGCTGTCCCGAAATCTTCCAATGGTGTCACGTAGGTGATGCGGACACCGAATTCGCTCCCGTCGCCAAAATAGTTTTTGATCACTTCAGGTTGATGAAACAGCAACAGGATCAGGTCGGTAATGTCATGCTGCTTCAGTAGATTGACGATATGCTCCATGATCGGCCGGTTGAGCAGCGGAATCATTGGTTTGGGCATACTGATGGTCAAGGGGTGTATACGAGTGCCGAAGCCACCCGCCATAATAACAGCTTTCAATGGAGCCTCCCTGTGATTTCAGGATAATGCAAGAATGCGACGCACTTCGTTTTTTAACTCATCGAGGTTGGAGCTTTTGACTACGTATGCGTCAGCCAGCCATGAGGAAAAGTCATCCTTGTAACAGCTGTAAGCTGTACAAAGCACCACCGGGATTTTCTCTCGTTCGCGCGCGATCTGTTGCAGGAGCTCCAGACCGCTTTCTTTGTCAAGCTGTATGTCGAGAATGATCAGGTCAAAAACCTGACTGCGCAGCAGCTCCATGGCATCATTGCGGTTGCCGCATGTGACAACGGTATGGCCTTCATCTTCCAGTTCGGCGGCATAAAGGTGGCGGATGTCGCCTTCATCATCAATGACCAGCAGATGTGCCATGGTGTACTCCTTGGAAAAATTGCAGATTTGCTCATTATACCAAGCGAAAGTGCGACTGCAATCGCAGCGAACAGATTGTCCGCTTGCCCTTGATAGATGGCAATGGCATAGTCCTTTCATGCCAATGAAAGCGTATCATATCTTTTCCGCACAGCTTAAAAAACGTTTCGGTGTCCGGGTGCACAAGATCTCTGTTGACGCCGGGTTCGGTTGCCCCAATCGCAATGGTGGAAGAGCAGGCTCAGGTTGTCTCTTCTGTGACCCGGGAGGCTCCGGAGCCGTTGGCATCGAACGACAGTTGTCTGTCGCCGAACAGATTGAGCAGGGTAAGGAAGTCATGAGCCGCAAATACAAGGCGAATAAGTTCATGGCCTATTTTCAGCCCTTTTCCAATACGCTTGCCCCGGTAGACAGGTTGCGGGCTCTCTATGATGAAGCTCTGGCCGTCGATAGTGTCGTTGGCTTGGCGGTTGGCACAAGACCCGACTGCGTTCCTGCTGATGTTCTGGATTTACTCGCGGAATATCACCGGCGGACCTACTTCTGGCTGGAACTTGGATTGCAGAGCAGCCATGACAGGACCCTTGCCTGGTTGAAGCGTGGTCACGATTTTGCAGCATTTACAAAAGCCTACCACGCGGCAAAGTCTCGCGGTCTGCGTGTCTGCGTTCATGTGATTCTCGGTCTCCCCGGCGAGAGCCGCGCTGATATGCTGGCAACGGCCGACGTTCTGGCGGAATTGCAGGTCGACGGTGTCAAATTGCACCTGCTCCATGTCTTGGAGAATACAGCGCTTGGCAACTTATACCTAGAGGGTAAGATCCAATTGTTAGGTATGGATGAGTATGTAGCGCTGGTTGTCGATTTTATGGAACGACTTCATCCCGACACGCTGATCCACAGGCTGACCGGCGATGGTCCGCGGGACCAATTGCTGGCTCCACTCTGGTCGCTCAACAAGTGGGAGGTCCTCAATGCAATCGATGCGGAGTTTGTCAGGCGTGGTTCCCGTCAGGGCGGTCACTGCCAGGCCAAATCGGGCAGAAAAGCTAATACAGAAATTGAAAACGCCCCCTGAAATCAGGAGGCGCTCTTTACAATAGGTGTCGGTTGGGCTGCTGTCTCTGTCGGGCTACTCCAGGATAGGAGCAGCAGAGATGCCCAGGCGATGCTGACGAATAAGATTACGAAACGAAACATGGCGCGGAGCATAACTGAGCAAGACAGAAAAATCAAGAAGGCAAAACATAATTAATCAAAGTTTTTCGGACTCTCCGAACTGCTACCCCTTTAACGTTATCCTGAATCCGTGAGTTTGATTTGGCTCTGCCGATTTCAAGCCATTTTGCAGACCCCAGCAGGTGAGGCGTAAGGGGTGAGGCGTAAATCTTCAGGCGGAAGCCGGGCCTTTGGTTTCTCTCCTCACTCTTCACCCTTCACTCCTCACGGATTCAGGGTTATAATAACAGATAAAGCAGTAAGGCAATAACCGTTGCCGCGACAATAATACCTGTAATCTTCATGCCGCTGCCGCCGGGGGTTTGTGCCGATGGCTTTTCCCCGAGAGTCCCTACGACGGGGAATCGTTCGACAACCGTACGAACGTGCGGCGCTTTGGCCAGTTCCTCCGTCAAATCCTGCCCAGCTTGATGATCGGGAGGATGCAGCCCGTTCTTCCAGTGAGGGCTGTCGGTGACATCATAGATTGTGCCGTTGACAGCGATGTAGGCACGGTGACCATTCTGGCCATCGTATCCGGCGAGTTCACTCAGGGTCATGAAAACTCCTCCTATTCAATGATTGCATGCAGTCTGTCGTTCTTTCCTGGTTTGTTACCAAGCCAGCCTATATAGTTGCCATCTGGAACTCCGGGTGGCACGACCGCAGTTTTCGATCTGGAAATGAGTAATTTTTCGCAAGGTCAAGGAAATCAAGGATTTGAGCGGAGGCGTAGCACTTTACGCCGCACAATCAAATCCGCAGGTTGACGCAGAGATTGCGGAAAAGGGCCATTTCCAGACGAAAACTATATAATACTCAGAATTAACTGGTTGACAAGCTTGTCAATCAAGGGAAACGGATCAGCACAGGCCATGCAAAAAATTGCATCTATACTTCATGCCTATCGTCAGTTGCTCGACGAAGTGGACACCTGGTTCACGACCTGTCTGCAAGCTGGTGGCTCAACGCTGGCCTGCCGTGGTGGCTGTAGTGCCTGCTGCCGAGGGCTGTTCGATATCACCCTGCTTGATGCCTGGTTGCTGAAGGAGGCCTTTGCCAATTTAACTGTGGATACCCGGACACAGGTCCTCATCCGTTGTCAGTCGCGATTGTCTGATCTTCTTGGCCGCTGGCCAGGTCTGAACAACCCCTATCTTTTGAATGCTCTCCCAGAAGAGGAGTGGCACTCCATGCCCGAAGCGGACCAGACCCCTTGTCCGCTTCTCGACGAGAACGGATATTGCCTGATTTACACGGCCAGGCCATTGACTTGCCGGTTGCACGGCCTGCCAAATATTGATGTCAGCGGTGAGGATTTTGATGGAACGGTCTGTACCCTGCATGCCGGCAACCCGATCAGCTTGCCGGAACGGGCTCTTCGCTGGCGTTTTCGGGAAGTCTTTACACAAGAGGTCGATTTGTTTCACGGGTTGACGAAAGCATTGACCGGGGATTCATGGACGGAACTTGATACTTTTATCCCGTTGGCACTTCTGGCGGATTATTCTGCAGTCGACTGGCGTAAATTCAAATTGTAAACAGCCGTTGCCGTACCGCAGGAACCCGTTTCTCCAGGCCCGCAGCCGTACGGCAACAGCGTTTACGCCGGATTTAAAGTACAGCTTTCAGGGGAAGAGAATGACGGTGCTATTTGCTGAGTTCCAACATGTACATGACGGCGGATGAGACTTCTTCGTCAGTCAAGGCCTGATGGCCGCCCTTGGCTGGCATGAAGCCGCTGTTGCCCTTGAAGCCCTTGACCGCGTTGTCGATCATCGCTGTCGTTCCTTTGCCGATTCTCTCCTGCCAGGCAGCCTTGTCGCCAACTTTTGGCGCTCCGGCAATGCCGCTGTCATGACAGGGGGCGCAAAAATTCATGTAGACACCTTGTCCCTTTGCAGTGTCTGCAAAAACCGTTGTGGAGAGGCAGAGTGAGGTCAAGGTGACAAGGGTCAGTGTCAGCAGCTTTTTCATGGTCGCTCCTTTGTGCCGTTATGAATTTACAGAATAACAGTGATTGATGTAATCACCACAGGGCAGGCAGCCGCTGCAATGAACCGTTTAATGACCCGCCGGAATGACCTGCATATCAACGCAAGCTTCGGAAATACGGGTGATCCTCCGGATTCAAAAGGCCACCTCACATGAAAAGGTGGCCTTTCCTGATTGTGCGCCATTACAAAGCTAAGACAGTTACAGGTTGGCTTAGTCTCTTTCTGCTTCAGTTGTTGCTTGTATAGAGCTGCTCGTCAATCTGCAGGCTTGCATTCAGTTTGCCGGTCAGGGCCAGCAGTCGTTCGGCAGCAATCACTTCGTTGGTTTTCGCGGTTACCATCAGACCTGAAGACTGGAACATTTCATTGCGGGCATCAAGCACGTCAAGCAGGGTGCGTTGACCGACATTGAACTGCTTGCGATAGGAGTCGTGAGTCTTCTGATTGTAGTTCAGGGCATCTCCGAATAAGACTACCTGCTGGCGGGCAGATTCCAGCTGTGCCCAGGTGGCCTGAGTCTCTTCAATAATCTGGACTTGTTGATCGTCACGGCTGGCTGCCGCCTGCATCTTGCGCGCCATGGCGGCCTTGCGGTCAGCAACATCGGAGTGACCGTTGAAAAGATTCCAGCGTACTCGTACCATTGCCTGGTTATTGTGCTCATAGGTCTCAGAGCTTTCGACCTGGTCTTCGTAGCTGGAACTCAGCTCCGCATGAATTTTCGGCAGAAAACCGGATTTACTCAGTTCAACCCGGCGAGAAGCCTCGTCAACGTTGGCGTCAAGGGCCAGGACCTTGGGGTTGTTCTCCATGGCCTGCATCACCGCTTCGTCCAATGTTTTGGGCACCATGCCAGCAGGGACATTGAAGAATTCAATATCGCCGGCCAATTTGCCGACAATGCGCTGATAATTGGCCTCAGCGACCTTGAGGTCCGCCTGAGTTTCAGCCAGGGTGGCATTGGCTCGGGCCAGACGGGCATTGGTCTGATCGACATCAGCGATGCTTCCGGCACCGCCCTCCTGGCGTTCTGTGAGCTGGCCGAGAATTTCGACATGGTCATTAATATTCATTTGTGCCAGGCCAACCAGTTCACGCTGGCGATATACGCCCATGTGAGCGATGATGGCATCCAGAGCAATGGCCTCGGCGTTATCAAAGGTCCGGTATCCGGCGGAAACCATCTTGGCTTCCTCGATCTCAACCAGGCTTCTGGTCTCCTTACCGTCGTAGAGCAGCTGGGAGAGGCGGACTGAGCCTTCCAGGCGATCATAGAAGTTGTTCTCATTGTCATTGCCCCGCGTAATCGTATCGCTGTGGGCTTCGACGCCGTAGCCGAAAGCAACATCGACTTGCGGATAGTAGCCGCCCCGGGCACGGTCACGCTCGAAACCGATGGCTTCCTGGTTGGCTTGCAGTACTTTCAGGCGAGGGTTGTATTCCAGTGCCGTAGCCACAGTGTCAGGAAGTTTCACCCTGGTGTCCTGTGCCGTGGCGTTGGCAGCCAGAAGCAAAGAAAACGACAGGATCATGCCAAATAACAGAGCATTTGCAAGCAACCCCTTTTTTGTCTTCATTTTTGACTCCTCATTTGCACATTTATGTTGTACGGTTTATGTTAAGAGGCACTAAAGATAACGCGTAAAGTCATACTTAGAGTTCATTTATATATCAAAAATTTAGTACTTGCCAAGCTATTATTGTAAAATGTTTTTAATGCTTTAGTATAAGGTAAATCGCTTACATTTTAAAAAATATACCGGCGAATCGTATTCACCGAATCAACCAGCTATAAATTTAGCATATAACTAGCTGGAATTGTAGGCGTTAAGCTGTTGTTTCTGTGCTTAGATCAACAGGGAAATCCAAGCTGAGGGTCTCATCTGTTTGGACCAGACGAGGAACCATGCCAGAAGAA
>JBPPMD010000318.1:0-7824 GCA_051305875.1 Desulfuromonadales bacterium
TTCAGAGACCTTTCGTACGAATGCGCTCAAGACGGCGCGATTCGTCAATAACGCGTTCAAAGAGGCGGATGATGGCATCATTCTCCAACGGTCCGGGATTGGCGCTGGACATGGCCACAAAAATAAGTTTCTCGCGCTCCGGATCGTAAACCGGGATGCCGTGATCTTTTTTTATCTCACCGATTTTGAGGGCAAGCGCCGCGCGTTCGTTGAAGATGCGCAGCAGTTCGTTATCGAGTCGGTTGATCTCTTTACGGTAATCATCAATCGTCACAATGTTCTCCTGGAGGGTCCCTGGTCTGGGCGTGACCAGAGCAACCTGTCTTGCTAGAAAGTGTCCATCCGGAAACTAGAAAGCTTTGCGGATCAGGGTATCTTGCTTCCAGTGAATGTCATCTTTCTCCGGGTAGTCGAGATTGTAATGCAGGCCGCGACTCTCCTTGCGTTTGAGCGCACAGCGGATGATCAGCTCGGCGACAGTTACAATATTGCGCAGCTCGATCAGATCGGAAGTGATCAGGAAATCCCAGTAATAATCGGTAATCTCTTCCTGGACCATCCGAACCCGCCGCAAAGCTCTGACCAGACGTTTGTCAGTACGGACTATTCCAACATAGTTCCACATGCAGAGGCGGATTTCGTCCCAGTTATGCGCAACAACAACTTCTTCATCACTGTCTTTTGCGCTGCCGGTATCCCAGGGTGCAATGTCCAGTGGAGAGGAGGTGGCCTTCCGGGCAAAAAGATCCAGTGATCGCTGTGCTGCACGTTTTGCGAAAACTACACCTTCGAGCAAACTGTTGCTGGCCAGTCTGTTGGCACCATGCAGGCCGCTGCAGGCGACTTCACCTATAGCAAAAAGATTTTTGATGTCGGTCTCGCCCCATGAATCCACCTTGATGCCGCCACACAGGTAATGTGCGGCCGGTACCACCGGAATCGGCTCCCGTGTCATGTCGATGCCATAAGACAGACATGTTTCGTGAATATACGGAAAGCGGTCTTTGATGTAATCGGCTCCCATGTGGGTGATGTCAAGAAACACGCAGTCATCACCATGCATTTTCATCTCATAGTCGATCGCCCGGGCGACGATGTCGCGCGGTGCCAGATCTTTCAGCGGATGGTAATTCTCCATGAAAGCGGTACCGTCACTACGCCTCAAGATGGCGCCTTCGCCACGTACCGCCTCGGAAACAAGAAAACTTTTGGCATGCGGATGATAAAGGGTCGTGGGGTGGAATTGCATGAATTCCATGTTGGCGATGGTTGCCCCGGCCCGGTAGGCCATGGCGATGCCGTCGCCGGTGGCGATATCGGGATTGCAGGTATAGAGATAAACTTTTCCTGCGCCCCCGGTCGCCAATACTGTAATCGGCGCGCCGAAGGTGCCGACCAGGCCGGTCTCCTGGTTGAGGGCATAAATACCCAGGCAGTTGTCTGGTTTGACGCGGCGGCGGGTGACTTTGGCTTTGGTGATCAGGTCGACAGCGACATGGTTCTCGTAGATGGTAATGTTGGGGTGAGCCCTGACTGCTTCCACCAGGGCCCGTTCGATCTCTTTGCCGGTTTCGTCCTTGGCGTGGTAGATACGACGCCGGCTGTGACCGCCTTCTCTGGTCAGATCGTAGGATTCGTCCTCTTTGCGGGAAAAGTTTACTCCCCTGTTGATCAAATCCTCGATCGCTGCCGGACCATTCTCAACAACGATGCGGACAATCTTTTCATCCGGAAGCCAGGCTCCGGCCTCCATGGTATCCTGTATGTGCTGCTCGAAGGAGTCGTCCGCAGTGGCTACAGCGGCGATGCCGCCCTGGGCAAGCCTTGTGGCGGTTGTGGCAATCTCTCTTTTGGTGATCAGGCAGACCTGACCTCGTTCAGCGACTGTCAGGGCATAACAGAGTCCTGCAATACCACTACCGACAACAAGAAAATCAGAAATAACTTTCATATAGGAAATGGCCCGTGGTTTGCAGAGAATTTATTAATCTTATTCGCGTAAAGGTTTGAAGAAGACTCATTATCTGAATGCAATACCATTCTGTCAAGTCCTAAACTTCTTGAAATACAGAGGTTTTTCAGGTGAAGAGTTAATTTAAAGGCAGACCTTGATGGTTTCAATTCGTACAATACTGCTCGGTTGTGTACTCCTGGTGCCATTTCTTGTCACCATTTCATCCGCCGATGCTGACATTTATCGGTATGTGGATGCCAACGGCAAGGTGCAATTTACCGACACACCAACACATGGCCGCTGGGATATGTACCTCAAAGAAAGCGTGCCTGTCAGATCCGGGCATCGCTCTTATCTCGAACTCATTCGTCGGCATGCCAACTTTTACGGGCTCGAAGAGGCTCTTGTCAAAGCAGTGATCAAGGTGGAAAGCGATTATCAGCCACAGATAGTTTCAAAAAAAGGTGCTCAGGGTCTGATGCAGTTAATCCCTGACACGGCAAAGCATCTCAAGGTGAAAGATCCTTTTGACCCTTCAGAAAACATCCGCGGCGGCAGCGAATATCTGCGCCGGATGCTTGACCTGTTCAACAATGACATCGAACTGGCTCTTGCTGCCTATAATTCAGGTCCCTCTACGGTGAAACAGTACGGTGGCATTCCGCCCTATAATGAGACCCGCAACTACATCAAAAAGGTTAAGCACTATCTTGATTATTATCGCCGGTCCGAAGACACCTTGTTGTGAAGCTGCTTGCCTGCAAAAGTTCTTCCGGATGCTCGTCCGTTAACCTTTCTCCTCTTCCGGTAAATTTTCGATTGACTTGGCCAAAGGGCTTTTGCTATAAAGTGCATCCATCGTCACTGACGAGCTACAGTTTGCGGGACTAACTCAGTGGTAGAGTGCAACCTTGCCAAGGTTGAAGTCGCGAGTTCGAATCTCGTGTCCCGCTCCAGAAAACAAAGCCCCATGACTTCATTGTCGTGGGGCTTTGTTTTTGGGACTATAACCCGACAAACCTCATATTATTTGTTGTCAATGTCTGAGCCATAGCAAATATTTGCGGTTCGGACTTTGTAATCATTGGAAGTTTCCCATTTTGTTATTGACACTCGCAGCTTGTAACGCTACAAAAACATTTGATTTATTCAGAGAATATTTTACGGTATGCACATTTTTTATCGGGTTATTTCCGTGAGGAGGAGCGATCATGTTTAAGAATCAATGGAAGGTTTTGTCGGTTGCAACGTTTGTGATGGTACTTGTCGTTTGTTCCGGTTCTGCTGCGTTGGCTGAGCAAGCAGTGCTGACTGTTGCTGATTGTGTCAAATGCCATAGCGAACAACCTGCCCAGATCGAGGCGGGCGGTGCAGCTCACAAAACAGAAATCGATTGTCAGGGTTGCCACGAGGGGCATCGTCCAAGCGTGACAGACAACATTCCTGAATGTAGTAATTGCCACGAAGGCAGTGCTCACTACGAGGTTGAAAACTGTCTTGGCTGCCATAATCCGCATCAACCACTGGATGTTCGCCTCGAAGGTGAACACAAGCAGGTTTGTGTCTCCTGCCACGCTGGTCCCGAACAACAGATGGTTGCCAGCCCGAGCCAGCATGCAACCTTCGCCTGCAATTTCTGTCATGCCGACAAGCACGGTAGCATTCCTCAGTGTATCGACTGCCATGAACCGCATTCAGAATCGATGACAGCGGCAGATTGTTCGACATGTCACCAGGCTCATAAGCCACTCGAATTGACTTATCCCGCCAATACGGCATCATTACTTTGTGCATCCTGTCATGATTCGGCTTTTGAAACCCTCTCTGCCAGCAAGGCCAAACACAGCCAGATCGCCTGTGCGACCTGTCACGCCACCAAGCACAAGACCGTGCCTCAGTGTGCGGATTGTCATGGTGTGCCGCATGCCCAGGCGATGCATGAGCGTTTCCCGAAATGCAGTGACTGTCACAACATCGCTCACGATTTGAATAACTGGCCAACCAAGAAGAAATAAGACCTGGAATGCAGGGTTTTCAAGGGGGTTGGCCGTGCAGGCCAACCCCTTTTATTTTTTAACCAAGACAAAAGTTAGACACAAAGTCACCAAGCGCCGTTTCCGGACGAAAACTGGTTAAGATATTCTGCGTAAACACAGGTGTTCTCTGTTATCTTTGTAGACAACACTTTAATATGAGGAATTAATTTGAAAAGCGATTCATGAACCGTGAAATCAGGAGTTTGCGCTTGACACGTTTCGCACCCTTTGGTATTCAGAGACTCTCTTTTTTGATGGCCCCGTCGCCAAGTGGTAAGGCAGAGGTCTGCAAAATCTCCATCAGCGGTTCGAATCCGCTCGGGGCCTCCAAAACCAACAGGTCAGCCTTAATAAGGCTGGCCTGTTTTGTTTACGGTTGATCATGGGTACGTTTGCCATTACGACCATACTTCTTTTCGCTTTCCTTGGTAGCTTTGCTGGTTTTCTGGCCGGCCTTCTCGGCATCGGCGGCGGAATTATTCTTGTCCCTCTTTTCCTCTGGGCATTCAATGCAGCGAACTTTGCACCGGAGATTCTGGTGCATACCGCCCTCGGCACCAGCCTCGCGGTGATCATACCGACCGCGCTGAGCAGCACCTTCGGTCATCGCAAACGCGGCAATGTCCAATGGCACCAGGTGATCTCTCTCTGCCTGGGTGGGATCCTGGGGGCATTCGGCGGTGCCTGGCTTGCCTCTTTGCTGAGCGGCGAATGGCTTAAAGGCCTTTTCGGCGTTATGCAGTTGCTGGTTGCGCTCCAATTGGTGATCTTCAGTCCACGCCTGCCTCCGGAACGCACTGATCCCGTACCTCCCTTCCATCTGACTGCCGTCGGTTTTGCCGGAGGACTGTTCAGCGCATTTTTCGGTGTTGGCGGCGGAGTCATCGCTGTGCCTCTCATGGTCATTGCACTCGGGTTTCCGATCCATCTGGCGGTCGGCAATTCGAGCGCCCTGATTGTTATCGCCTCCCTCTCCGGAGCTTTATCGTATATGTATCATGGCTGGCATGCCGAGTTTCTGCCGCCGTTTTCCCTCGGCTACGTAAATTGCCTTGTTATTCTGATCGTAGCGCCATTTACCATAGGTATGGCCCGTCTGGGAGTACGTATTGCCAGCCGCACGACCCATGATAAACTGATAAAGGTTTTCGCTGTTGTGCTCGTTCTCGTCGGTCTGCGAATGATCTATAGCGCCTGGTTATCCTGACCTTCTTCCGATGGAGTCAGCTTATGTTGCGCTCAGCTGTGGTTGCAGGACAGTTTTATCCCGGTCAGAAAGAAAGCCTCTTTGAAACAGTTGCCTCTCTGGCAGCGTCGACTGCTCCCGAGCAGCTGGCAATCGCTCTGATGTCTCCTCACGCCGGATACATCTATTCCGGCGGGGTTGCCGGTCGGACCTTTGCCAGTGCCAAAATCCCTGAAGAAGTTATCATTCTCGGCCCGAATCATCATGGCCGCGGCCATATGGCTGCCGTGTATGCCAGCGGTGCATGGGAAACGCCCTTGGGGCAAACAAACGTTTCATCCGAGCTGGCCCGACGCATACTGACTGAATGTCCGATGACAGCGGCAGATGTTGTTGCTCATCGTTACGAACATTCGCTCGAAGTGCAATTACCTTTTCTGCAGTTTCGGACCCCGCGTGTCAGCATCGTCCCTATCTGTATCAGTCGCTTGCCACTGGCGATGCTGATGCAGATGGGTGATGGTTTGGCCCGCGCGATCTCATCATGCAGCAGCGCACCGTTGATTGTCGCAAGTACCGATATGACGCATTACGAATCGGGAAAAATCGCTCACGAAAAAGATTTTATGGCTCTGGAAAGAGTGCTTGCTCTTGACCCTGAAGGTCTCTATGAAACTGTTGAGGAGCACAACATCTCCATGTGTGGGGTCATGCCTGCCGTGGTCATGCTTCAGGCTGCACTTGCGCTTGGTGCTCACAGCGCAGAGTTGATCGCTTACAGCAACTCCGGTGATGTGACCGGCGACCAGTCCGCAGTGGTCGGTTACGCCGGTGTCCGCATCTTCTGAAGCTTGCAGCCGGCTCATGGTTAGTCCGACAGGCTGCTTGCCACGCCGATTGAATTCCGGTATAAAGCGGGTCATTGTTATGAATGACCCGCTTAATTTCGAATATAACCTTCTGGAGCCACTTGATGTCTGATTTACGTGTTCGTTTTGCCCCGAGCCCAACCGGTTATTTACACATCGGCGGTGCCCGCACCGCCCTGTTCAATTACTTGCTGGCCCGGAAAGAGCGGGGCACTTTTGTGCTGAGGATTGAAGATACCGATGTGGAACGTTCGACTCAGGAGTCGGTAGACGCGATCCTGCAGGCGATGGACTGGCTGGGACTCAGTTACGACGAAGGTCCTTTCTATCAGTCGGAACGCTATGATCTGTATAAGAGCAAGGTTCGTGAATTACTGGAGAAAAGCCTGGCTTATCGTTGCTACTGTAGCTCGGCAGAACTTGACGCAAAACGTGAAGAGGCGATGAAAAGCGGCGGAAAGCCGCGCTACGATGGTACCTGCCGCGAACGCACCGATCATCCCGATGCGCCCTTCGTGGTCCGTTTTAAAACGCCGCATGTGGGCAGCACCTCCTTTGCCGATCGCATCAAGGGCAGTATCACCGTCGAAAATGCCGAGCTTGACGATCTGATCATTCAGCGCACCGACGGCAATCCGACCTACAATTTCGTAGTCGTCATTGATGACGCCGAGATGGGGATCAATCTGGTCATCCGCGGTGACGACCATGTCAACAACACCGTGCGCCAGATCCCGATGTTCAAGGCCCTTGGCTACGAAGTCCCGGAATTTGCCCACGTGCCCATGATCCTGGGTGCCGATAAGAAACGTCTGTCCAAACGTCACGGCGCCACCTCGGTGATGGTCTATAAAGAGATGGGTTTTCTGCCGGAAGCCATGGTCAACTACCTGGTGCGCCTTGGTTGGTCGTGTGGTGACGAAGAGATCTTCTCCATGGCCGATTTGATTGAGAAGTTCAGTCTCGACAACGTCGGCCGTTCCGCCGGCGTGTTCAATCCGGACAAGCTGTTGTGGTTGAATGAGCACTACATCAAGAGCGGAGACCCGGAACGTCTTGGCGGACTGGTCGCCGAGTTGCTCGAAGGGCAGGGGGTCACTGTCAACGGCGGACCCGATATGACCGCGGTTGTCAAGACTCTGCAAGATCGTGCCAAGACACTGGTTGAGATGGCAAATGCGGCGCGTTTTTACTTTGAGGCCCCGACTGTTTACAACGAGGAGGCTGCCGCAAAATTTCTAAACAAAGAGCATCGTGAGCTTCTGCAGCTATTGATCAAACAGCTGGGGGAACTAAAGAATTTCGATGCCGAGAATATCGAAGGGGCGTTTAAAGCCATTATGGAAAAGAGCGGTCTCAAGCTCGGCAAAATCGGTCCGACGGTACGTGTCGCGCTGACCGGAGGCACTGTCAGTCCGGGGATTTATGACGTGATCGCCGTGCTTGGCCAGAGCGCTGTCATGGAGCGTTTGCAAAAGGCGCTTGCATCACTTGGCTGATATCTATATTATGCTTTTTCCGGTTACGAAATAGCTTGACTCCCCTTGACAACTTTGTTAAATACACCCTGCTTTAGGGGTGTCGCCAAGCGGTAAGGCAGCGGATTCTGATTCCGCCATTCGGGGGTTCAAATCCTCCCACCCCTGCCAGTTACAAGGGGCAACCCTTTACATAGTTGTATGCGCCTATCGTCTAGCCTGGTCTAGGACACCGCCCTTTCACGGCGGCGACGGGGGTTCGAATCCCCCTGGGCGTACCATTCAGCATCTTCCGAGGAAG
>JBPPMD010000352.1:0-2950 GCA_051305875.1 Desulfuromonadales bacterium
CGATAGAAAAGGACGAATGATCGATGACTTTTGCATCCAGACTGAGGGGCGCATGATCCATGTCCTCAATGCCCCTTCACCGGCTGCGACTGCGTCCTTGAGTATCGGTGAGCATATTGCCGAACGTGTTATAGCGTTGATAAATTGAAAAACAGGCTGTCGTTCGTCGTTCAGACGGATTTACGAATATTGTGTTGAGCCAGAGAGCTTCTTTCTGTGCCTTTGCAAGCGGTACAGCCGCACGAAATTTGACCTTACTCTCTAATCCATGTATGCTTATCACTTAGGCGATACCCCGCCAGGGTATTCCGACCTTGCCCCGCAAGGAGATCGTTAAGGGCATCGCCCCGCGTGGTGCTTCACAGATCTCCCTCCCTTACAGAGTGGCGCCGATTCTGGTACATCTTCAGAATCTGGTCGCGGGTCGCTCTGACCATTAAATAATTAAATCAAGCACTTTTCAGGACACTGCTGGTCTCAGGCAACTCTTTTTGTTTCGTTCACTTTTGGCAGTGGCTCCAGGTGCTTTTTCCGTTCGTCGGAACATTAGCCTGGATTTTTCTATTAATGTTCCCGCCAAGAGTATGAAAAACAAGGAGAAAAATGGCGCAAATAGTCAAAGTTGCAGTCAAGGGTTTATTTAAGATTTTCGGACCTCATCCGAAAAAGGCCATGAGCTTGCTCAAACAGGGCCTGGATAAAGCCGAGATTTTCGAAAAAACCGAGACGACCATCGGTGTACAGGATGCCAGCTTCGAGATTTATACCGGCGAGGTTTTTGTCATCATGGGACTTTCCGGGTCCGGGAAATCGACCATGGTGCGGATGCTTAATCGACTGATTGAGCCGACTGCCGGGCAGGTGATTATCGATGGTGAAGATATCATCAGCATGAATAATGACCAGTTGGTCAAGATGCGGCGTAAAAAAATGAGCATGGTTTTTCAGTCCTTTGCCCTGATGCCGCACATGACAGTATTGCAGAACGCCGCCTTTGGCCTGGAGATGGACGGTATTGACAAACCGACCCGTGAGGCCCGCGCATTGCAGGCCCTGGAGCAGGTCGGACTGGAAGCCTATGCGGCGAGCATGCCGAATGAATTATCCGGTGGCATGCAGCAGCGGGTCGGGCTGGCTCGCGGCTTGGCGGTTGACCCTGATATCCTGTTGATGGATGAAGCTTTTTCGGCGCTTGATCCGCTGATCCGAACCGAAATGCAGGATGAGTTGCTCAAACTGCAAGCCAAGGCAAAGCGGACAATTGTATTCATCTCCCACGATCTTGATGAAGCGATGCGCATCGGCGACCGGATTGCCATTATGGAAGGGGGGAGCGTGGTGCAGGTTGGTACACCGGAAGAAATTCTGCAGAATCCGGCCGATGATTACGTGCGGGCCTTCTTCCGCGGCGTCGATCCAACCAATATCCTCACCGCCGGCGACATTGCCAGCGATACCCAGGTTACGATCGTTGTCACCGAAGGTCAAAGCCCTCGTGCTGCCCTGCAACGGTTGATTAAGAACGACCGCGACTTCGGCTATATCATCGATAGTAACCGCAGGTTCCAGGGGATTGTTTCAACGGATTCCCTGCGTGAGATTATCGATCTTCCTGAGCAGCCGCAGTTGATTGCCAAAGCATATATCAATGCCGTCGTCCCGGCTCATGCCAGTGATTCAATGCAGGACATTCTCCCCGGAGTGGTCAGTCATCCCTGGGCTCTACCGATTCTTAATGATGAGGGCGCTTATTTAGGAGCCGTGTCCAAAAATCTCTTTTTACGAACTCTGCAGCGCAGCGATCCAGAAGAAACTACAGACGTAACTGCCTGATCAAAAATATGGAGCAAAGTAAAGACTAATGCGAATTTTCAATTTTGATGAACAATTTATACCGCTCGATGAATGGATACAGACCGGTGTCGACTGGCTGGTGCTCAACTATCGTGAGTTTTTTCAGGTCATCAAGGTGCCGGTCGAGGTCAGCCTGGAAGGCCTGGAATGGCTGTTTTCGACCCTGCCGCCGTTTGTGATCATTCTGCTTTTTGCCCTCGCTGCCTGGCGTTATGTCGGCAAAAGCATGGTCGTATTTACTGTACTGTCATTCCTGCTGGTCGGCTACCTTGGCCTGTGGGAAGAAACCATGACGACCCTGGCGATGGTCATCTGTTCGGTCGTTTTTTGTGCTATCGTCGGGATTCCGCTCGGTATCCTGGCGGGTCGCAGTGATCGTTTTGAAATGCTCCTGCGGCCGTTTCTGGACGCCATGCAAACGACCCCGGCCTTTGTTTACCTGATCCCGGTGGTCATGTTGTTCAGTATCGGCACCGTCTCCGGTATCCTGGCAACCATCGTTTTCGCCTTGCCACCGATCATTCGCCTGACCAATCTCGGTATCCGCCAGGTCCATCCGGAACTGATCGAGGCAGCACTTGCTTTTGGCGCAACTCCGTGGCAGGTCTTGCGTAAGGTTCAACTGCCGCTCGCCATGCCTTCTGTTATGGCCGGACTCAACCAGACGATCATGATGGCCCTGTCGATGGTGGTCATCGCGGCACTGATCGGTGCCGGTGGACTGGGTAATCCCGTGGTGCAAGGGCTGAATACCCTGGAAATCGGCCTGGCGACCATCGGCGGGCTGTCGATTGTCCTTCTGGCGATGGTGCTTGATCGCATCACTCAGGGGATTGCTCATAAATAGTAGTTTTTTAGTTCACCCACCAATACAAAGGAGAAAAGCATGAAAAGAATACTTTTAACTTTGCTAATGCTGTCGCTGGCTTTGCCGGCTTTCGCTGCCAAAGAATTGCCCGGTAAGGGTGTTACGGTCAAGCCGGCCCGCGCTACCTGGAATACCGGTTATTTCCAGGAGGCCCTGGTAAGCGCCGGCTTGCAGGAACTCGGCTATAACGTGAAGGATCCAAAGGAATTGCAGAATCCGCTCTTTTAC
>JBPPMD010000366.1:0-6963 GCA_051305875.1 Desulfuromonadales bacterium
GTGTTTCGTCGGCAAGGTCAATTCAATCAGAAACACTTCACCTGGTTCACGCGGCTTAACCGTAGCAATAAACAACCCTCCGCGGCTGAGATTCTTGGCGTACCCGAACAAGGTTTTGTTGCCATCGCCACAGGGTATCTTCTCTACAATCAGTGGAGAGCGTGTAGCATGACGTTTATTCTTCTGCTCTTCCGCATACTCAGGGCTGTCAGACATGCTCATCGGCACCACTTTCTTCCACCTTTGTATTGGGCTGGTTCAGTAACATCAGCGTTTATAGTAGCACAGCTTTTTAGATTTTCGACACACTTATCGATTGCTGCGCGCCATCTTGCGAACGCAACGCCTCCAGCATTCCCGCCTGGACTTCCGGACAATCACGTCCATCCCAGAAAAAATACTCCGGGAGGACCTCTTCTGGCTCGCTGCGGCTGAGCCCGGCATCGCACAGCAGGTGAATCATACGCATCGTTTTGAAGCCATCAAACCAGACATGGAAAGCCTGCAGGCGGCGTGACCCGGTTCGGTGTGTTGTCTGTAATCGTGGCCAGACAGTTCGCCAGTTTGCCTGTTCAAGATAATCAGCCAAAACCGGGGAGATTTTTTCAGCATAAGTCAAAAGCGTTTCCGCATCAACGGATAGTTCCTGCTCTACAGTGCGTAACCAGTCAGCCAAAACCTGGAAGGTTTTTGCCGGGTAAAAAAGCACGGCCTGTGCATCGCCGTCGAGCAGGCGACTCATACTGCGCCCGGTGCCGAAAGGAACCCGCGATGATATACGCGGCTCGGGGAACACAGTGGTTCCCGACAACAGAGCAACGCCATCGGTTTTTGCCAGTTTCTGCAGAAAGTAAAAGTCCTCACCTGCTTTGCGGCAATTCATCCCACCGCAACGCACATAGGCTGAGGCTCGACAAGCCATGGCACTGCCAACGGTATTGAAGGCGTAAGGTGATTCCGCCAAACGCAGGCCATAAACATAACTGCGCAGGAAGAGTTCGTAGCGATCGATTGCAGCCTGCTGAGCGGCATCGTTTCCTGGTTGATGCCGGAACGGCAAGGTTGCCGCGCCCAAAGCTGACTGACGGAAATGAGAGACTATCGACTGCAGGTAATTTGCTTCCACCAGGGTGTCTGCGTCAAGACAAACCAGCAGAGGGTCCTCTTTCCAGTTCAGAAGCGGCAGCGCTAAGTCCATACCGAGCTTGCGGGCGAAACCTACCCCCGCCTGCTTCATCGGGACTTCAGCACCCGGGCTGGCAGCATCGACCCAGGTGAGGCAAAGCTCCGATCGTTCAGCCAGAGCGGCCAATCTTGTCAGATCGATACTGCTCTGCAGTCGATCCGCTGCAGAAGCGTGCTCACCATGATTCACAACGATGACAACCAGAAAACAAGTGGAGAATAGCCGTGGATTGGCTGCCAGGCTTTGCAAGGTTGCAAACAGGCTGTCACCTTCTGCCAGCGAAGGGATCACAACGGCGCCGGCAAAACCGCCGCGCTCAGCTCCCTCAAGGACCCATGGCCCCTTGAAGGCACTCTTGTCGAGATATCGCTGCACTGCGTCTGGCAAAAGACTCATCCCTTCAGCTCCTGACATGCGGCAAGCAGCTCGGTGACCGGATCAACCTCGCCATCAAGCCAATGAATGCTCACGCCCTGACGCTCCATGCGGCGGAACCAGGTTTCCTGACGTTTGGCAAACTGGTGGATGGCGCTGTTCAACTTCTGGAACAGATCGTTGCGATTGAGCTGTCCCTGCAGATGTCGGGCAACGAAACGATATTCCAGACCGTAATAGTCGAGGGTTTCCCAGGTAATGCCAGCCGCATGCAAGTTTGCCACTTCTTCGACCAGACCATGATCAAGGCGTTCACGCAACCTTTTGGTAATGCGTTGTCGCAGCACCTGCCGCGGCCAACGCAAGCCGAACACCAGCGGGGTCAGCTGCGGCATAGCTAATGGCCTTGCATCGGTCTGCTGTTCACCTTCGGCAATTTCTATGGCCCTGAGCAACCGGGAGCGATCATTAAGGTCACTGATGTTGTGTTGCTCCGGTCGCAAAGCCCGCAATCTCTTTCTGAGGGTATCAAGAGAGAGCGCTTCCAGTTCCTGACGCAAGGACCGGTTTTCATCCACCGCCACAAGCTCATAACCGCGCAGTACCGCGTCGAGATAGAGACCGGTTCCTCCAGCCAGTATCGGCAAATGCCTGCGAACGCAGACCTCGCTGAAAGCCTGGCCGAATGCATGGGCAAAATCAAACAGGCTGAACCCGCAGCCGGGATCAACGACATCTATTAGATGGTACGGGGTTGTGCCATATTCATCCAGGTCCTTGCCACTGCCGATATCCAGCCCACGGTAGACTTGCCGGGAATCCGCTGAAATGATTTCGCCATTGAGCTGACGGGCAGCCTGAACGGCCAGATGGGTTTTGCCCGAGGCCGTTGGTCCGAGCACAACAAGGAGATTCATGTAAGAAAATGCTCCTGACAAAGGATGGTTGACAACACCAAGTTTCAAGTCCGTGCCATCTGGAAACTCCGGATGGATAAGACGCCGTTTTCGATCTGGAAACAAGTTATAACCGGATCAACAGCAGATGACAATGTGCATTGCCGCCAAGCTTCCCTCTCAGGCCGATATCTGCTATAAAGTGGAAACTGAGAAAAACCTGGTTTTTCCAGGGCGACAAGGACTTCTGAATTTTCATGGTCATACCCTCTCCAAATGCAAATACCTCATCTGACGGCCCGGTGATACTGCCCCGTTCGGAACACAGCATCTCCCGCAGTCAAATCGACGAAAACACTCTCAAAGTGCTCTATCGACTGCATCGGAACGGCTATCAGGCGTTTCTGGTCGGCGGCAGCGTCCGTGACCTGCTGCTGAACAGGACACCCAAAGATTTTGACATTGGCACCGACGCGACACCGCAACAGGTCAAAAAGCTGTTTCGCAACTGCTTTCTGGTCGGCCGCCGGTTTCGCCTGGCCCATGTAAGGTTCGGTCGCGACGAAGTCATCGAGGTCGCCACTTTCCGCCGCCACCCCCACCCTGATGAGTTGCCGGAAGATCCTGATGAACACAGTTTTTTTGTGCAGAACCAGTTCGGTACGCCCCGCGAAGATGCTTTCCGTCGCGACTTCACCATCAATGCGCTTTTCTACAACATCGCCGACTTTTCAATAGTCGACCATGTCGGCGGCCTGCAGGATCTGGAGAACCGGCAGTTGCGCGTGATCGGTGATCCCCGGCTGCGTTTTGCCGAGGATCCGGTGCGCATGCTGAGGGCTCTGGAGTTCAGTGCCCGTCTCGATTTTTCTCTCGATGCACAGACCCTCGAAGGGATTCGCGAGAAAGCACCATTGCTTGCCGGGGCGGCACCGGCAAGGGTACGCGAAAAACTGCTGCAATTCTTTCGGCTCGGCGTCGGCGCCGACGTGCTGCAACGGGCGCAAACCCTGGGACTGTTGCAGCCGATGCTGGCCGGCTACCAGCCCGGGGCAACAACCTTCAAGCTGCTGGAGAGGCTCAACCAGCATTTCAAAAAATCCGGAGACGTTGATGAAGGCATGCTGCTGGCTGCCCTGTTTATCGATCGTTTCTGGCAAAAATGCCCGCTAAACGCGTCACTGGCGATCAGCGAAGTCTTACAGTCCGCCGGACATCTGCTGACTCCCTACAGTACCCATTTTCACCTGTCTCACGGTCTGCGCCATCAGGCCCGGGAACTCCTGGTCGGCTGTTACCGGTTCGCCCGCGGTCTGGGCCATCGTGGACAGAAACGTTTCCTGCACAATCCGGAGACACTACGCAGCCTTCAGATGTTCCGCCTCTGGACCCAGGCAAGTGGCGGAGATCCGGAATTGGTGGAAATCTGGGAGAAAAATCTGCACACACGCCACGAACCGGCAGACAAACCAGCCAGCCAACCGACCCGGCGCACCCATCGTCGCCCCCGCAGGCGGCGACAGAGCAAACCGGCTCAGGTCTAGTACCCTGTAACCCATAAACTATCGCATCTTGCTGGTTCTTTGCCGCGTCAGCGGCGTTGCGTCTTCAGCTGAGTAGCTACGGCTGGGCAGCTGAAGGCGCGCCTTGCTGACACGCCAAATCCCTGCGCAATCTTGCGAAATCCTATAGGTTACGGGGTACTAGATTCTTTTCAGCAGCCCCTTCAGGAGGACTCTTTCCGGCCGGGTCAACAACCGGTCGCGGAAAATCGCGCCGTAATAAATCCGCGCAAACTCACGGCAACTCTCATTATCAAGCTGCTCACCGAGCTCTGCCAGTCCGGATCCCGGGGACAAGACCTCATGACCGTAGCGCTTCTTGATCCTTGACCGAAATTCTTCGAGCAGGCGCGCCTCTTTTGATTTACGTCGCAGCGAGAGAATGCCCGCGAGCAGAGCCATGCCGACGAGCAATCCACCGGCAACCTTCCACCACCCATCCGGTGCACGCACCGTGCGCAAACTGCGCAAACGGTCACCAGCCTCACGGAAAAGCGACATCTGCTGTCCCAGATCAAAGACAACCACTGCCTGCACCCAGTGATAGTTGAGGCTGTCAGCCAGTTGCCGCAAGGCACTCAACTGATCACGGTCACGCGCCCCCAGCGTTGTCGCCGCATTGATTGCCCACTGGCTGGGATCGATGCGCTGCCAGCTGTTGTCGCCGGCCAGGACTTCGACCCAGACATGAGCGGTTGCTTCCGTCACCAGGTAATAACCGCCCATCGGGTTGTAATCGCCACCGTAATAGCCGCCAACCAGACGCGCCGGGATTCCTGCAAGCCGGGCCAGCGTCATATATGCCGAAGCGAAAAACTCACAGTAGCCGCGCTTGTTTACAAAGAGGAAAGCATCTATCGGATCAGGACCGGAGGGCAGATCATCCTCAGCGTAGCTGAGCTCCTGGTCACGGAAGAACTCCGCCAGAGCATCAATCCGCGCAGTGACATCTGTGCTGCCATCACGAATGCCGGCAGACACCTGGCGCATACGCTGTGAAATCTCCGCGGGAGTCTGCAGATAAAACTCGCGGTTCACGTTACCGGCCACACGCAACCTGGCGCCGGGACTGGCGCGCACTTCAAAACGAAAACGGCGATCGAGAGCGCTACGGGCAATATACATCTGGTCAACGGTTTGCTCGTGACGCACTCCCGTGACCAGTGTCGCTCGATCAAGGGTCATCAGATAACGATCGCTGCGCGGCTCCGGGTAGATCATGAATATGACCGGTGCAGGGCCTTCAATACGCGGAGTCCCTTCACCGGGAGGGTCACTGCGCACCCAGCGGCCCTCTCTTGATTGGTTGAGAACCAGCGCCCGCCAGTAGCGGTCTTCCGGCGCCAGCTCAGGGCCTTCAGCACGAAATGCCAGCTCCTTGGTCCCTGAAATCTTCGCAAAGCTTCCCGGCTGTACTGTCTCCGCGAGGCCAACCACTCCTTTGTCGGAAGGGTTGAGAAAATTCCAGAGGGGATGACGCGTCCTGGGCAGGACAACGAAAAAAATCATCATTAGAAGCAGGGAGATCGCTGGAATGACTAAACCGACCTTGACCAGTTTCATCAGGTCCTGGCGTGACATGGCCAGCTTCTGATCAGTGACATAAACGGTTAAAAAAACCAGCCCAAGCGTCACGCCGAAAACCAGCAACACCAGGTAAACAATAAAGCTGATTTCCAGATGGATCAGCGAAGATCCGGCCAGGATAAACAGCGCCAGGACAAAAATCTGCAGGTAGTCCCGACCGGCTTTGGGGGTCAACAGACGCACGGCCAGCAGGACAACCATGGCGTGAACAACCGGAATGGCAACTTCTGCCCGGGTAATCTGCAGAGCATAAAATAACATGCCGCTTAACGCGACCAGGGTGGCCAGCCAGGTCGGCAGCGGATACTGCTCGCGGCGATCACACCAGTAGCCTGCCGGGATAGCGAGCAACACGACCGGCAGCAGCGGACGATCGAGGTAAGCCAGTACCGGCCCCATGCTGAGCAGGGCAACGACACCGGAAAACAGATCAAGTAGTCTTTTGATCCTGACCATAATGAGCCAATGCCTGTAGCAAAAGGAGCTTTTGTCGCTGGCCGACCCCTGCAGCAAGTTCCAGGCTGCCGGCTTTCAGACCGACTGGCCAACCGTCACGTAGCCATCGAGTCACCAGGTAGCTGGCATGGCGCAGGCGCAGTTCGAGACCTGGCCCGGCCAACTCCGCCAGGTCGAGGATCACGGGCTTGCGGGTAGCCGCCGAGAGCTCCTTGACTTTTAGGCGGTCATGGCGGGCAGAGAGCTTCCAGTGTATGGCTTTGAGCGGCTCGCCACCCTGGTAATCGCTGATGCGGTTAATATCGCCTTCGTAGCCTTTTTGCCAGTTCTGCAGCGTCCCTTGTCCACCGCCAGGATCGACCTGACGAAAATCGGCGCACGCTTGCGGGGCCGGGAAAACAGTGACGTCCTGAGTGATGCTCATGTCCTTCGAGCGAATGAAAAAATTGACCGGAAACCGTGAACGGACAGCAGCCGCAGGCAGTTGCTGGCGACCACGCTCAAAGAGCGTGATTTCCAGACTTTTCTGGCGACTCTGGCCTGGATCCACCAGCGGGAAAAAAACTGCATGCTCAGCGACGACAACTTCCATGAGAAAGACCGGCAACCAGCGTCGCCGGTTGACAAGCTCAATACCAAGCAGGGTCGGCAGACCGTCGTAGATTTCATCAGGAGGAAGATAGCGCACACCAATCCGATCCAGATTCCATTTGCCCAGCACGCCAGAAACAGACATGAAACCAAGCAGCGCGGAAACCAACAGATAAAGAAGGTTATTACCGGTGTTGACTGCAGCGAAACCGAGCAACAGGGTAATGAGGATATAAATGAACACGGCGCGGGTCAGCTTCAGACCAAAGGCACCGGATTTTCGTCGAGCAGCGAAAGCAGAATCTCCTTG
>JBPPMD010000008.1:0-2507 GCA_051305875.1 Desulfuromonadales bacterium
AAAATTGGTTAAACCCGGTGTCTTTATTTAACTGGATATTCGCTGGTAATCATAGCGTTTCAACTTTTATACGAATGAACCAAATTTGTACAGCTTTCGATGCGGAATCGAGAAATTTGTCGCAAGATCATGGATTAGAGCGGAGGCTAGTCTTTTACGCAGCACAATCAAATTCGTCGATTGAAGCAGAGATTGCTGAAAAGGGCCGTTTCCGGACGAAAAGCCGTCCCCGCTCAGAAATCAATTGACATCTCTGGATACGCTGTCGTACCCCTTTCCTCAATAGTATTCTGACATCCGACAGCATATCAGCCTGAAGCCCTTCACTCTCCAGGTTCTCGCAGTAAAGGTGGAGCATACCCGTTCGACACATGACAACACCGGAGCTACCGGTAATTTTGTCGATATGAGAGCACATGTGATGCGAACAACGTCTTACCAGAAGAACCCGTCACTGCAACTGAAGCGTATCACTATTGTTCTCGCGACCGCATGGACGGCTGTTATCGTCCTGATCTGCATCTGGCACCTGAGGGAACAACACACGAATGCCCAGACGATTGCGTACAACCAGGCAGTATACGCGCTTGACAAGGACATGGTCTACCGTCTCTGGGCAGCAAAGTACGGCGGCGTCTACGTCCCCTTGAGCGAAGAGACCCAACCCAACCCCTACCTGAAGAATGTGCCGCATCGTGACGTGACCACCACGGACGGCCAGCAGCTGACCCTGATCAACCCGTCCTACATGACCCGCCAGGTGCATGAGATGGAACGCGAGAGGTATGCCCTCCGCGGGCATCTCACCAGCCTCGACCCGATCCGCCCGGAGAATGCCCCGGACGCGTGGGAGGCCGAGGCGCTGCGGAAGCTCGAACTTGGTGTCCCTGAGGTCTCCGCAGTCACCCGGATCGAAGATGCTGAATACCTGCGTCTGATCAGGCCGATGCTCATCGAGGAAACCTGCCTGAAGTGTCACGCAACCCAGGGATACAGCCTCGGTGATCTGCGCGGCGGCATCAGCATGGCGGTACCTCTTGGGCCACTCTACGCTATGACCAACAAGTACATGGTCAACACGATCCTGGGCTACGCTCTGATCTGGTTGATTGGCGTGATCGGCACCGGCCGGGCTTTCTGGCACATCACACAGCGCGTCCGCAAACGCGAACAGGTGGCAGAGCTGCTGCGGGAGAACGAAAAGAGCCTGCGTCTGACGCTCAGCTCCATCGGCGACGGCATCATCACGACCGACCTGACGGGGAAGATTACACAAACGAACCCGGTTGCCGAAAAGCTTACCGGCTGGCGCTCGAAAGATGCGAACGGCAAGCCTCTCACCGAGGTCTTCAACATCATCCACACCCAATCACGCCAGACGCTGGACGACCCGACCGAGCAGTTCCTTGCGACCGACGCGAGGTCCGGAATGGCCAGAGACGCCATACTGACAGCCACCTGCGGTACTGAATACCGGATTGCCTACAACGCCTCGCCCATCATGGATATCGACGGCCATATCTCCGGGATGGTCCTGGTTTTCGAGGACATGACCGAACAAATCCGCATGCAGGAGGAACTTCTGAAAGCCCGCAAGCTGGAGTCCATCGCCATCCTGGCTGGAGGGCTTGCCCATGACTTCAATAATCTGTTTACGGGCTTGTTCGGCAACATCCAGCTGGCAATGATGAAGCTTGACAAGGACCACCCGGCTTACCCCAGACTGGTTGCTGCATCACAAAGTTTTGTCGTAGGCACCAATCTGACTCAGCAGCTGCTAACCTTCGCCAAAGGCGGACAGCCCTTACTGGAAGAGACCGACCTCGGCCAGGTTATCCAGGATTCACTACAGTTCAACATCAAGCAGGAGAACATTAAAGTCGTGCAGTCTTTGCCGCAGGATCTATGGCGCGTCAATGGCGATCATGGCCAGCTATGCCAGGTTTTCGGCAACCTGTTTTTAAACTCCGCACAGGCCATGCCTGAAGGAGGCACCCTGCATATTGACGTGAACAATATTAAAGACATCAAGCTGAACAGTGCTCCCGGATTGTCAGGAGATTTTGTTGAGATCTGCATCAGGGACGAAGGGTCGGGTATCCCGGCGGAGGAGGTGCCCAAGGTTTTTGATCTTTTTTATACCACCAGGGCTGAAGGCAGAGGCCTGGGATTGGCTGTCGTTCACAGGATTGTAGCCAAGCATAGCGGCCACATCTGCTTCACTTCCATTCTGGACGTCGGCACAACCGTGACCATCTACCTGCCTGCGGAATCTTCTTCGCTCCCGACATCCGCAGTGATTCCTGCCGACAGGCCCGGGAAACCGGGGGCAGCCTCGGGACACATTCTGGTCATGGATGATGACGAGATAATCAGAGATTTAGCCAGAGAAATGCTGGAGGCCTGCGGTTATCAAGTCGACACCGCTACCGACGGGGAAGAAGCATTAGAAAAATATGTAGCAGCGGACAACAGCGGCAAGCCCTTTGATGTTGTCATCATGGACC
>JBPPMD010000012.1:0-2658 GCA_051305875.1 Desulfuromonadales bacterium
CCGCAATATCGGCGTCAACGCGCGGCACTTCTTTACCGGGGTATGGACTGGAGCATTCGGCACATAAGCTGTGGCTTGTGGGATCTTCAGACAGTGATATAATTTTATTGTTGTTTGAAGAGACGAGGCCATAGAGGGCACTGATCTTTAGGGCAGCAGTCAGATTATTGTCTGGCAACGGCAAGCAAGCGGAGCGATTCTCGATTAGTCTATTAATGTCAGCATCCACGAAGCAGATTCAGGGAAGCCAGTCTCATGCCTGTAACGAGTGACTCACAATTACGACATTGCCTGAAAATTCGACCGTGTTCTCAAACATCGGGCCTACAGGAATCGGCTCTTTTCCCTGTGGGCTTTTCCGTTTTCTGTCGATTGATTTGTCTTGCTGAAAAGCTCTTGTGACAACCTTTCCAGAAGGGGCTGGCGGCAGCTTTGCGAGCTTTTGCAAGAGGCTGTAATTACGACATTTTTTTTGTTGATATTTTTTTATTGACAAGCAAAAAACACAGGCGTATATGAGCTATAAATTGATTGGCGTTCAGGGGCCGGGACCCAAAGACATGCCCGCTGAAGAAGTTAACCCCTTTGACCAGCCGCAAGCCGCAAGGCTAACCGGCCCTGAAGACGTCATCGCCCCTTCCTTTTGGAAGGTAACTATTACGCAGCTGGCTTTTTTTAGGGGTTAACACATGCATATCGCGCTTTCCTTCAATCTGAAGGGAGATGCAGCCGGTCTTATGGAAGAACCGGCTGAGCCTCCCTTAGAACCTCCTGACTTACCGTCTGACGACCTGTTCGCCGAGTGGGATGATATTCACACCATCAAGGCAGTGGAAGCGGCCCTGGCGTCACAGCACCAGGTCACCCTGGTCGAAGCTGATCTCGACGCTTTCGAAATTTACCGGAAGCTCCGTCCTGATCTGGTCTTCAATATTGCCGAAGGGTTGCACGGCGCCAGTCGTGAGGCACAAATTCCGGCAATGCTCGATATGCTCAGCATTCCTTACACCGGCAGCGACCCGCTGACTCTTGGCCTCTGTCTCGACAAACGTCGCACCAAGGAAATTCTCGCCCAACACGGTGTCGCCACACCTGGTTTCACCGTGGTCAACTCACTGGCAGAAATCCCTGCGCGACTGCGCTACCCGCTCATGGTCAAGCCCACCCTCGAAGGTTCCAGTAAGGGCGTCACCAACAAGGCCCTGGTCAAGAATCGTCACGAGCTGGTCTGCCAGCTGGAATGGGTGCTCAATACCTACCATCAGCCCGCCTTGATTGAGGAGTTCCTTCCCGGCCGCGAGTTCACTGTCGCCATGATCGGCAACGGAAAAGAACTGAAAGTGCTGCCGATCGTCGAAATCAACTTCGGCACGCTGCCGGCCGGCGTGCAGCCGATCTATTCCTACGAAGCCAAGTGGCTCTGGGATCAGGAGGAGGATCCTCTGCAGATCTTCTCCTGCCCGGCCAAACTCGAACCGCTGCTGCGGCTGCAGATCGAGGAACTTTGCAAATCGGCCTTCCGTGCCCTCGACTGCCGCGACTGGTGCCGTATCGATGTTCGACTCGATATCAAGGGACGTCCACAGGTGATTGAGCTTAATCCCCTTCCCGGCATCCTGCCCCGCCCGGAACAGAACAGCTGTTTCCCCAAGGCGGCCAGAGCTGTCGGACTCTCATATGACGAGATGATCCTGGCGGTTGTCGATGCCGCCTGTACGCGGCTTGCGTTGCCTGCGGGGGTAAGTAATGAACGTCGCCGTATGCTTTAACCTCGTACCACCCTCAACCACGCGCGGTGAAGCGATTGACCGCATTGCCGAAGAAGGAGCCGAGAAGGAAGCCCGGGCCGTTGCCGCTGCTCTGATCGAGCTCGGCCACAAGCCCGTTCTTGTCCCCCTGGGCGAAGACATCACAACCTTTGCCGCTGAACTGCGCCGCCTGCAGCCCGACCTGGCTTTCAATCTCTGTGAAGCTTTCTGGGGAGAGAGCCGCAAGGAGATGCACGTTGCCGCGCTCTTCGACCTGCTCGGCCTGACCTATACCGGTGCTCCACCGCTGTCGCTCGGCCTGTCCCAGGACAAGGCGCGGACCAAGGACCTCCTCTCCAGGCATCAGCTGCCCACCCCTAAATACTGCCTGGTCAAACCTGGCGAACATTACTCGCGCGTCAAGGACATGGTCTACCCGCTGATCGTCAAGCCGCGCTGGGAAGACGCCTCGCAGGGGATCTCCAACGAAAGCGTCGTTGACAACGAAAAAGCATTGCTGGCGCGCATCGATTATGTTCACCGTACCTATCATCAGGGTGCTCTGATTGAGGAGTTTATCCTGGGCAGGGAGATCAACGCCGCCATCATCGGCAATGGTCCCCATGAAGTGCTGCCGCTTTCCGAAATCACCTTCCATCCCGATCTGGCCCAGCCGATTGTCAGCTATGAAGGCAAGTGGCTCGAGAAGTCGCAGCAATACAAGCTGACCGAACCGGTCTGTCCAGCCCCGCTGAAAATGCGCTATGAAATGCTGGTGTGCGACGTGGCCTTAAGAGCCTACAAGCTCCTCGAATGCCGCGATTACGCACGCATCGATTTCCGCCTGCGCGACGGTGTTCCCTATATTCTGGAAGTCAATGCCAACCCGGACATCAGCCCCGATGCCGGC
>JBPPMD010000026.1:0-8102 GCA_051305875.1 Desulfuromonadales bacterium
TGGGGCGGTCCCCAGGCCAAACGCCAGAAGCATCAAAGCACCGGTTGTGACTTCAGCGTTCTGAGCCGCGGTGATTGCCACAGCGTAAAGATAGCCGCAGGGGATAAAGCCGAACAGCAGACCCAAGGGCAGGGCCGCCAGCGCCGGCGGAAGTCTGCGCAGGCCGTGCACGGCGACGGTCATCGCTTTCATCGGTCCAGTGAAGTCGAGGTTCGAAGCATTTAACCAGGTGAACATGCCTGCGGTTCCCAGGCCGATCAGGATGATGAACACGTCAGAGGCCAGGAGTAACGACCGCGTGACCAGCTTGAACTGGTCGGTGTAGGCCAGTGCCGACCCGAGCCAGCCGACCACGGCGCCAATGAACGTATAGGTGATGATGCGTCCGGCATTGTAGAGCAGGTGGAACAGCCAGCCGCCCTTGCGGCCGGCTTCAGAGAGAGACAGCGCGCCTACCAGACCACCACACATTCCGATGCAGTGGCCGGCTCCCATCAGGCCGGTGATAAAGGCCATCGAAATGAGCGAACCGCTCATTTCATCAGCACCTCTCCAAGCTGGAAGGTCAGTTCGACAAGATCATGTCCGGGGCGTTGAACGATCAGGATGGCTTGCCATTCTCCAGCCATGGTGAAGATAGCCGTGCCGTGATAGGCATCTTTGAGCCAGATGGCCTTCGGGTTGTTGAGCGGCATTGCCATGTCCGGCATCACAAGGCTCAGGCTGACGGCAGCATCGGTTAAGACCTTACCCGTACTGCCAGCCAGTTCGACGGTAAATGGTGTCTCTGTCATTGTCAGCAACGGGGTGTCGAAAGTGATTGCAGCCCTGCCCCCTTCTGGCATCGTCTTCACCTGGCGGATATCGCCGGCAGCAAAAGCCGAAGCCGGAAGACACAGCAGGCAGAAGACGAAGCAACTGGTCAGGGTAGTGCGCAACAAATCATTTCTCATGGTTATCTCCTCGGCGTGATGTCTCCGGAACGGGAGGCGCTTCATCGTCGTCAAGCATTCGATATTTCGGCCCCTCCACATCGTCGAAATCGCCACGCTTGACTGCCCGGATGAAGAAGAGCCAGGCACCGGTGCCGATACAAAGTGAGAGTACGATCAGGATGACGATCGATTTCATCATTGGAGAACCTTAATTGCTCGCAGGCTGTTTAGCAACAGAAAAAGTACGGCAAATCATTCGGCCGAGGCGCAGTGAATTACTGACGACCAGTACGGAACTGCTCGCCATGGCTACCGCTGCCCAGATCGGCACCAGTTTGCCGCTTGCCGCGAGAGGAATGGTGACAAGATTGTAAGCAAACGCCCAAAAAAGATTCTGTTTGATGACCTGCAACGCCCTCCGGGCGATAAAGATCGCTTCATGAAGACGATCGAGGTCAGGTCTGGCCAGAACCAGGTCCGAGGTTTCAAGGGCGATATCGGTACCACCGGCCATAGCGCAACCGACGTTAGCCGAGGACAGCGCCGGGGCGTCATTGATACCGTCTCCGACCATCATGACCTTATGGCCTGACTGCTGCTGATCATCAATCCACGCAACCTTGTCAGCCGGTCCCAGGTCGGCACGGTAGTTGATAATTGCCAGTTGAGTGCAGACCTGTTCTGCTGCATCAGTATGGTCACCGGTGAGCAGCACAGTTTGCAGGCCGCATCGTTGAAGGCTTGAAACGGCATGAACGGCCTCATTACGCAGCGGGTCGTGAATCAGCAGAACGCCACACCAGACTCCATTGAGGCTCACATGGACTTCCGTCAAGGCCCCGGAGTCGACAGCTGGAATCTCAACACCATTCTCTGTGAGGAAAGTGCGACTTCCGGCCAGAACTTCTTCATTTTTGCCAGCCATCCTCAGCCCGCGTCCAGGAATGGTTTCCACCGATTCTGCTGCCCCCGTGATTATCCCGGCCGATTTTGCTCTGGCCATGATGCCAAGGGCAATCGGATGACTCGAGCCACTTTCAATTCGGCTGGTGATTTGTAATAACTGCTCTTCGCTCTGGCCGGATGCGGGGATGATCTGCTCAACAGTCGGTTTACCAAGAGTCAGGGTGCCGGTTTTGTCGAACGCAATCGTATCAATGCGGGCAGTCATTTCGAGAATGTCGCCACCGCGAAAAAGAATGCCGCGGGCAGCCGCATTGCCGGATGCGACCAGAACTGCTGTCGGGGTAGCCAGGCCGAGAGCGCAGGGACAGGCAACGATCAGGACTGCAACCGCATTGAGCAGGGCTTGTGTGTGCGGAACGTTGCTGAAAAACCAAAAAGCCCAGGTGCCGGCAGCGATCAGGATGACGATGGGCACAAAAAGGGTGGCGACCCTGTCTGCCAGTGACTGGATCGGTGCCTTGCGGTTTTGTGCGTCCTCCACCATGCGGGCCATGCGCGCAACAAAGGATTCCGCAGCGACCCGCTCAACCCTGAGTTTGATCGAGGTAGAAAGATTCAGCGTGCCTGCGCAGACAGTCTCTCCTTGTCGGCGCACTACCGGCATCGGTTCACCGGTAATCGTCGACTCGTCCAGTTCCGATTCGCCGTCTTGAATCCGGCAGTCAACCGGAATGCGTTCACCAGGGCGAACCAGGATGAGGTCTCCCGGAGCCAGGCAGCTGCTGGCAACGGTACGGATTTCCTCTCCGTCAACCTGGTTGGCAGATTCCGGGGCGAGTTGCAGTAATTTGTCGATCGCAGAGACAGAGCGGTTACGTGCAGAGCCTTCGAAAAGACGACCAAGCAGGATCAGGGTGATAATCATTGCCGCTGTATCAAAATAGACTTCACCGCCGACTGCCAATGCGTAAAGGCTGTAGCTATAAGCTGTCAGCACGCCAAGAGCGATCAGCAGATCCATACTCGGTGCCTGGTTATTAAGGCTTCGCCAGGCTCCACTCAAAAACGGCCAGCCCGAATAGAACACCACCGGCGTCGTCACTGCCGCTGCAAAGTATTGGATCATTCGCCGAACGTCCGGGTCGATACCGTGGAAATATCCACCATAAAGGGCAAAAGAGAAGCCCATCAACTGCATGGAGAGGAACGCCGCAGTTCCAAAACGGATCAGCAGCGAGCGCTGCTCCCGTTCTGCAGCCTCTTGTGCTGCACCTGTGGTGAAGGGGTGGGGCATATAGCCGAGACGGCTAACGGACGAGAATATGCTGGCCGCAGATATCTCCTGCGGATTGAACCGGATCTGTGCCCGGTGGGTAGCGTAGTTGATACGGACTGTCTTGATGCCACGTTCCTTGACAAGCAGTTTTTCCAGCAGCCAGACACATGAGGCACAGCGAATGCCTTCAATGATCAGGGGGATTACTGCAGAGGTTTTATCGTGAGTCGTGACATGCTCAGCGAGGTGTGCTTCATTGAATTCGGCTTCGAACGCGCCTGCAGGTACGCCTTGATCATGCCAGTCGCGGCGCTGATAGAAAACGGTCAGCCCGGCGCCTGTGATGATGCGGTAGACCCCCTGGCAGCCACGGCAGCAGAAGCGCAGTTCCTTGCCATCGATCTCATCGATGACCAGGTCACCTGGCGGAATCGGCAGATTGCAATGGATACAGGTATCAGAACTGGCCATCAGAAGCCTGTCGGTGCATACGGACCGATGCGAGCAATTGGATGTTAAAAAACAACGTTCAGCTCATTTGAAGGTTCATAGCCGTACCGATTGACCGAAAAAGAGCTGGAATATGGGTCAAGCTGCCGGATTTGCAGCCGGCTCATGGTTTGTCCTGGAGATTAATGAGCAGCTGGCGGTTCATGCGGGCACCGGCATATTCGAATTCCAGGCGAGCGTTGATTCTGCCAGTCATGCCGGCGGGCAGATTGAATTCATAAATTCCCGCTTCGACCTCCTGCAGTGAAAACTGCGTGCTGGATGCAGTGTCAGGCAGGTACAGGAAGATGGTTCCCTGTGCCGACTTGACCGGGTGTCCCTGTTTGTCATTCAGGTGAAAGAGCAAAGTGCGCCCCGCCAGCCGGGTCGAAACCTTCCAGCCGAGTGTGACTGCAGCCCGCTTCTCAAGCAAGGTGGACGTGTATTTCAAGCCCTTACTGTAGTAGTCGGCATCGCTCACCTCTGGTCCCGACTCGGCAGCGCGCATGGCCGACCAGGTCGAAAAGCAGAGGAAGCTGCCGAGCAACAGCAGTATGAGGATGGGATAAAGATGTTTTTTGATAAGCATCACTTTGAAATCCTGGGTTACTTGATGTGCGCTGAAGTGATCGCCAGCTCGTTGCCAGTTTGATCCAGCAAGATGAATTCTACCTCTAAGCGGCTGCCTGGAACAGGTGCAACCAATACGAAATCGATGCGCAGATTCTCACCGGCCTCCAGTGCAAAGTCACCGGTTCGTCCTCGCAGTGGCAATGCCTTGCGGTTGTCTGCCCGTCGTGCCGCAATGTTATAGGTTGCCTTTTGGCTGCTGCGATTGTTCACCCAGGCATTGAAAAATGTCGCTCGGTTGCCGTCCTTGAGCTCACGGCTTGCAGCTGTATGCGAGACTGCAATCTTCAGCGATGCTGCCGGCCGATTATAAACGGCAAGCAGCAGAATGACGATCAGTATCAGTGTCGCCAGGCTCAATAGCAAGGTGCGCAGGTTCAGCAGAGCTCTGACGCCTTCTCCCGATGTGCCAAAAGTGTAATTGATCAATCCCGGCTGATTGCGTTTGGCCATCACCTGCCGGCAGGCGTCGAGGCAGCGCCCGCAGTTGATGCATTCCACCTGATAGCCGCGGCGTATATCTATCTCCATGGGGCAGACACGCACACAGGAACCGCATTCGATACAGCGCTCAAGTTCTGTCGGAGGCAGATGCAGCGCCAGGGTCGCCTGGTCGGCGAGGGCAGTCTGGAAGCGGCCGTAGGGGCAGATCTCACTGCACATCAGACGTCGGACCAGGGCCAGATCGAGATAGACCAGCAGAGCTGCCAGCAGCAGGAAAATCAAGGCGGCATAGTGCAATTGCCCTGTAACCAGTTGTGAAAAAAAACGCTGCGGTTCGATGAAATACCAGAGCAGATTCGCGGAGACGAGAAATGCCAGGAACAGGTGGACGAATTGCAGGGCCGCCCGCTGCACGAATTTTCCTGCCTGCTGTTTCTTGCTCCGTAACCCCAGGCGTCTGGCGAACCATTCTTCCAGATCCGTCAGGGTCGTTTGCGGGCAGAACCAGCCGCACCAGACCCGCCCCAGCACCATAGTGATCAAGAGAAAGCCGAGGGTCAGGGCGAGGCTGAAGAGCAGAACCAGATAGAGCTCTTCAATCCGCAGCGTCTGCCCGAACAAGTGCAGATTGAGGCCGGGGATATCGACCCTGAGCAGGCTGTTGCCATTGGCACGAAACCAGGGGATCAGCAGCAGCAGGAGAGTCGTGGCCCATTGGCAGCGGCGCCTCCAGGGTGAGAGAAGGGGCACGGCTCTTGCCGGACAGGATATTACAGTCATAAATAATAAAAGCGGCAGAGGGCTTTTCACCTGCCGCCTTGCAACTCAGAGGCTAAGGATATAGTCAGTTACGGCTTCGATCTCTTCGGGTGTGAGATTTTTCTCGAAAGCAGGCATATTGTCTGGACGACCGGAGGAGATACTCTCCTGTACCGCCATTGCGGTTTTACCATACTTATAATCGCCCGAGAGATCAGGCCCGAAAGCGCCCTTGCCCTCTGCACCGTGGCAGCCGGCGCAATGCTTTGCAAAGAGAGCCTGGCCATCTGGTGCGGATTCTGTAGCGACGGCAGGTGCCATTGCCGCTGGTGTCGGGGCGGGTGTGGCAGGGTTCACCGCTGTTTGCTGCTGCGTCGGCAGCTCACCCTTATGGGTCGCCATTTTCTCCTGAAACTCGGCGTCCGAACTCCAGCCGGAAAGCAGGTAGAATGCCATGAAGGCCACGCCCCAAATGATCAGGCCGTAGAAGAGAACAGTGAAGTAGACAGGTGGACTTTTGATCCGGTTTTCTATGATTCCATCGAAATCATGGACGGCATGCTCGTGCTCATGTTTGTCTAGCATTGTAGCCTCCAGTCAGGTTCTAATCGTCATCCAGCATCCGATACTTGGCTATTTCCCCTTTACGTTTGCGCTTCTTGCTGTAGGTGTGTATCACGATCAGAACAAAGATCACGAACAGACCGATAGTAACAGCCAGGTAGAGGATTGAGCTCCAGTCCATACCTAGTGACCCTCTCCCTTGTTGTAATACTTGATGAAGTTTACCAGCTTCCAGACTTTATCAGTTCCGAGGTTTGAGAAACCCGGCATGCCACCATCGGCAATGCCGGTGTAGATGATTTCAAAGAGTATCTCTTCCTCATAGTCTGCACCGACAAGTTCTGGACCGATAACGCCTTCCATGTGCTCACCGTGGCAGGCGGCGCAATTATCCTGGTAGATAGTCTCCCAGGCTTCCATTTCACTGTGAGTCACGTCCGTGTAAGGGTTCTTCAGTTCGCCGACGATCGTGGTTGCCGTTGCTTCGCGCCAGGGGATGTCCGAGCCGAGTTTTTGCAGATAAGCGACCATGGCATCCATTTCATTCTTGCCTTCGAGAGCCTTGATCTCCTCTGTCGTAAAAGGGAAGCCGAGGGTTTCCATCTTGCGCTGAATCATCTGTGGATCGAGCTGGTTTTCGGCAATCCAGTCGTAATCAGGCATGTTGGTTTTCGGGACCATGGAGCGCGGCGACTCCATGTGTTTGTAGTGCCACTCGTCAGGATATTTGCCGCCGAGACGAGCCAGATCGGGGCCGGTGCGTTTAGAACCCCACAAAAAGGGCCGGTCGTAAACGAATTCGCCCGACTTGGAATATTCACCGTAGCGCAGCACTTCCGAAACCAGGGGACGAACAGTCTGAGTATGGCAGTTGTTGCATCCTTCACGAATGTAGAGGTCGCGGCCTTCCTGTTGCAACGCTGTATAAGGGATTACACTTTCAATCCGGTCGGCTTCAGTATTGATCCAGGCAAAAGGTAGAACCATGGTGATAATGGTGCCGACCAGAATAGTGCCTGTAGCAAGGACGATGAGGAGGACAGGTTTTTTTTCCCACATGATCATGCCCTCCCTTCTGCGCTTGCCGCTAGCGCGGTGGTTGGTTTGCCATTCTTGACCGTCATGTACAGGTTGTAGATGAAGATAATGAGCCCGGCCATGTAGATCAGGCCGCCGAAGGCCCGTGCCCACCAGTAGGGGTACATTTCGACCATGGTCTCCATAAAGGTATAGGTGAGGCTGCCGTCGGCATTCATGGCGTTCCACATGCCGGCCTGCAGAACTCCGGCGACCCAGAGCGAGATCGACCAGATCAACTGGCCGATCAGAATCAGCCAGAACTGCAGGTTGGCCAGGGGAATGCTGTAGACTTCACGGCCGTAGATGCGGGGTATGAGATAGTAGAGGCTGGCGAAGGCGATCATCGACACCCAGCCCATGGTGCCCATGTGAATGTGGGCAGGCACCCAGTCGGTGTAATGAATGAAGGCCGAGAAAGTACGAATCGCCTGCATTGGTCCCTGCAGGGTCTGCAGACCGTAGAAGGTTATGCCGAGGATCAGGTACTTGACCAGGTAGTTCTCGCGCATCTGGTGCCACTGGCCATTCATGGAGAGGTAGCCGTTGAAGACGCTTCCCCACGACGGTGCGATCAGCATGACCGAAAAGCCCATGGCCAGGGTCTGGATCCAGTCCGGCACCGGAGTCCAGAGCAGATGGTGGGCGCCGGTCCACAGATACATGAAGATCAGGCTCCAGAAGGCGACAATCGACAGGCGATGGCTGTAGATTGGTACGCCGGTTGATTTCGGCAGGAAATAGTAGAACATCGCCAGGGGCGGTGCAGTCAGGGCCATGGCCACGGCGTTGTGGCCAAACCACCAGTGGACGTTGGCATCATTGGTGCCGGCATACGCCGAGTAGGATTTGAAGAGCGATACCGGCATCGCCGCCGAGTTGACGACAAACAGGATTGCCACGCCAATGATCGACGCCATCATGAACCAGAGCGAGATGTACATCTGCTCCTCTTTACGCTTCATAATGGTCATGATGATATTGATGGCGAAGGCGACCCAGAGGATGATGATCATGACGTC
>JBPPMD010000048.1:0-6010 GCA_051305875.1 Desulfuromonadales bacterium
GCGCAGCTGGCGCGACTCACCGGTGTAGTCCAGAATATACCCTTGAGGCAGAATCCTGGCGGCTTCGTCCTCCAGGAAGTTTAGAGCCTCGTCCAGGGGGCGAACCGCAACACCACTGATTTTAACCGCGTTAAGCTGTTGAAAACGGTTCAGAGATCGCGGTACGGTGCTGTTTTTGATCGTGGCAAAGGTGCTGAGTGGCACTAACCGACCATCCGGCCCGGTGACATAGATGTTGCTGAGTTGCTCCGGGTTCAGACGATCGATGCGCTGGATCTGCGGGATGACTTTGTAGCTGCGACCCTCGATGTTGAAGCGATTGACGAAGTTACCTCCGACCATCGTCGCCATATCGGCTCCCACCTGTTTCAGGTTGAGACCCAGATCGGCCACCTTGTCCCGATCAATAACAAACTCGGACTCGGGTTGATCAATTTTTACGTCGATAATAGGCGGAAAAGCGAACATGCCGCTCTGCATGGCCGCGAGCTGGATCTGATTCGCAAAATCCAGGATCTGTTCGGGCTCGGCGGTGGAGGCCAGAATGAACTCGACCGGGAACTGACCGCCGCCGGGTAGCGCCGGCGGGGTGACCGGGAACATTCTGATGCCCGGGATATTGTGCAGTTTTTGCTGGACTTCGGGCATAATCTCAAAAATTGTGCGATCACGTTCCTGCCAGGGCTTGACCACCATCCCCCCAAAACCAGAGGATGGCATGGTTATCTGAAACACGAATTGGGTTTCCGGAACACTCAAAAACGCCTCATTGACTGCTGCAGCATAATGACTGGTCTGGTCGAGGGTGGAATTGGCGGACGCGTCCAGAATGCCGAAAATGACTCCCTGGTCCTCGCTGGGCGCCAACTCCTTGGCTGACATGGTGAACATGGGGATAGTCAGCATGCTCAACACGAGCCATACCATGTAAACTACCGGTCGAACATTCAGACTGCCGTTGAGCAACCTTCCATAAAAGTTACGCAATCTGTGGAAATCACGTTCGATTCTCCCGGAAAAGCCGCGTTCATTCATGCCTGGCTTGAGCAACCGTGAGGCCATCATGGGTGACAGGGTCACAGCCACAATGCCGGAAATCATTACGGCCCCGGCCAGGGTAAAGGCAAATTCCCGAAACAGAGATCCGGTCAGCCCGCCCTGCAACCCGATCGGCGTGTAGACTGCTGCCAGGGTCACGGTCATGGAGATAAGCGGTCCCAGGAGTTCACGCGCGCCCAGTATGGCCGCCTGCATGGGCGTTTGTCCCTCACTCATGTGGCGTTCGACGTTCTCGACGACCACGATGGCATCGTCGACCACCAGGCCTACGGAGAGCACTATGGCCAGCAGAGTCAGCAGGTTGATAGTGAATCCGAAGGCCTGCATGAGAAAAACCGCGCCGATGAGTGACAAAGGAATTGCTACTACCGGAATGAGGGCTGCCCGTAGCGATCCCAGAAACAGGAAGATGATCACGATCACAATCAGCAGGGTCTCGCTCAGGGTCTTGATCACCTCGTTTATGGCGTTGTCGATATAGGCGGTGCCGTCGTAAGCAATACGGCCTTCCAATCCCTGGGGCAGCTGTTTGGAAATCGCCTCCATCTCTGCACGTACGAGCTTGATCACATCCAGGGAATTGGCGTTGGGCAGTGGCCAGATCCCCATAAAGACAGCGGTTTGGCCAGAGAAACGCACCTCGGCATCATAATTCTCAGCACCCAGCACAACGTCGCCAACATCCTCCAGGCGTACGATGCCACCATTCTCTTCCCTAATTACCAGGCGCTTGAACTCTGCCACGGAGCGCAGGTCGGTGTTGGCTGTCAGATTGACCTGAATCAACGATCCCTTGGTGCTTCCCACGGCCGCCAGGACATTATTCGCCCTCAAGGCTTCGGCTACCTGCGTCGGGCTGACATTGAAAGCGGCCATGCGGTCTGGTTTAAGCCAGATACGCATGGCAAAGGTGCGTGCACCCAGGATGTCGGCTCGTTGGACACCTTCCAGAGCGGAAAGCCGGGGTTGTACGATACGTACCAGATAGTCGGTGATCTGGTTCTGTTTGAGAAAATCAGAGGTAAAGCCCAGATATGCGGAAGCGAACTGGCTGTCGGCCGATTCCACGTTGATGATCGGGACTTCGGCTTCCGGGGGAAGGTCTCCCCGTACCTGGTCTACTTTGGAGCTGATTTCCGATAGTGCCTTGATGGGATCGTAGTTGAGTTTCAGGCGGGCGCTGATGGTGGCAATCCCGTGGGAGCTTTGCGATTCAATGTAATCAATACCGTCAGCGGCTGCAATGGCCCGTTCCAGTGGCACGGTGATAAAACCACGCACCAGTTCGGCACTCGCGCCCACATAGACAGTCGTCACGGTGACCACGGCATTGTCGCTGCGCGGGAACTGGCGTACATTCAGGGAGCGGATGGCCTGCAATCCCGCGATAATGATCAATAAGCTGATGACCAGCGCCAGTACAGGTCGACGGATAAAAATATCGGTGAATTTCATGGACTAACCTTCTGTCGGTCGCGGAGCCAGCTTGAATTCCGGAGCCAGCTTATTGTCCACGACCACGTCCTGGCCATTGCGAAGCTTGAATACACCGGCACTAACGATGGTCTCTCCGGCCTCCAGGCCTGCTGTGACGACGATAAAATCACCGCGTTTCTCCCCCAGACTCACGAACTGTTGACGAACGGTTTTGCCTGCAGGCTCACCAGCTTCATCCTTTTTCGATTCGATGACGAAGACCGAATCACTGTATGGCGCATAGAGCACGGCCGTGGCCGGAATTGTCAGTACGTCCTTCACTTCCGGCAAGACCACGGTCACGTCGGCAAACATGCCGGGACGCAGCTGATCATCGGGGTTGGCCAGCAGCGCCTGCACGCGGATATTGCGGGTAGCACTATCCACCTCCGACTCTATGGCCGTGATTTCACCCGGAATGTCCTGTCCGGGCAGGGCGTTGGATTCAACCCGTACCTGCAGACCTGTGCGGATTTTGGCCAGTTGTTGCTGAGGGAGCAGAAAGTTGACAAAAACAGGACCCAAAGACTGCAAAGTGACAATGGCCTGACCGTCATTGATAATCTGGCCCAGGTTGACCTGGCGGATTCCCAGGCGTCCGGAGAACGGCGCGCGAATAGTTTTTTTGGCGATCATGGCCCGGATATTGTCAACCTGGGCCAGGGCTTCGGTGAGCTGGGCCTGGCTGCTGTCATAATCGGACTGGGAAATGGCATTGTTGGGCAGCAGTGTCTTGGCGCGTTCAAAGTTGATGCGGGCCAGTTCCGAGAGGGCTTCAGCAGCCCGGAGCTGGGCCTGCTCGACGGAAATGTCCTGTTGCACAAGCAGAGCGCCAGAAGACACACGGTTGCCGGCTTCAAAAGCGATGTGCACCACCTTGCCGGTCATTTCGGCGGTTAGTGTCACCCCTTGCACAGCGTCCAGCGAACCGATCGCAGTTAAGGATGCTTCCCAGGTGTCAGCCTGAACCGATGTCGAAGTCACGACTTCGGGTGGTGGTGCAAATTGTTCGCCCTGGGCGATCATCGCCCTGATTTGCAAGGCCTTGGTGCCTGCAAGAACCGCGACAATGATAACCAGGCCAAGAACGGTTAAAATGATTGGTTTTTTCATGGGATCTCATTTCTTTCCAAGGATAAGATGCAGCTCCATGCGATTACGTTCTGCTGTCATCAAATTACCTGCGCGGTGGCAAAAAGCTCTGTGTGTGCAACCCGGGCAACTGCTGTTCAGCATAAAACCCACACCGTCATTCAATCAATATCCTTCTTGTTGATTCCGTATTTCTTCAGCTTACGGTAGATAGTCGCCATGTTCATGCCGGCTTCCGCGGCAGCTTCTTCAACATTGCTGCCATGCTTGCGCAGCAGGCGGGTGAGGTAATCGGTTTCGAAGCTGCTGAGCGCGGATGAATAATCTGCCTGATTGGCAACGTGTCCGGTGCGGTTGGTTTCAATCAGTTGCGTCAGCACCGGCAGGCCGATGTAGTTGCCGCTGGAGATGGTCATGGCCGCTTCGATGACGTTGCAAAGCTGACGGATATTGCCGGGCCAGTCATATGTGCGCAAGGCCTCCATGGCCTCTGGAGTCAAGCCACTGAAATCGGTGCCGAATTTGGCGTTCTGTTTGCGGATGAAATGGCTGACCAGCAGCGGGATATCTTCCTTCCGCTCCCGCAACGGCGGCAGGTGAAGATTGATGACGTTGAGGCGATAGAAAAGATCTTCGCGGAAGGTTCCCGCGGCGACTTCGACAGTCAGGTCTGAGTTGGTCGCAGAGATGATGCGCACGTTTACCTTGGTGGGTGTGGTGTCGCCGAGACGACGGAACTCCTGCTCCTGCAGAAAACGCAGCAGGGTTTTTTGCGTATTAAGAGACAGATTGCCAACTTCGTCAAGAAACAGGGTGCCGCCGTTGGCGGCTTCAAGGAGCCCCTTGCGATTCTCTAACGCCCCGGTAAAAGCTCCCTTGCGGTAGCCGAACAGCTCACTTTCCAGGATGTTCTCCGGCAAGGCTCCGCGGTTGACGGCGACAAAACGATGGTTGCGGCGAGCAGAGTTGTGGTGTACGGCCTGGGCAATCAGCTCCTTGCCGGTACCCGACTCGCCGGTGATCAATGCCGAGGTGTCGCGTACCGCAACCTTGGCTACTTTCTCCAGGAGAGCATGGATGGCTGGCGAGGTACCGATAATCTTTTCAAATTTGAACTGTCCCGACAGCTCTTCGCGCAGTTCGCGGTTCTCCTCCACCAGCTCGTGATGCTGCAGGGCATTTTTGACCCGGTAGATCAGTTCATCCGGTTCGAATGGCTTGGTCAGCATGTCATAGGCACCTCGCCGCAGGGCCTGGATCGACATCTCCACTGTGGCGAAGGCCGTGATCATAATGACCGGCACTTCAGGGTCGCGGTTACGCACATGCTGCAGTACTTCGAGGCCGTCCATCTCCGGCATCTTGATATCGCTGATGATCAAGTCATAATCGCCGGCGCTGAATTCGGCAACAGCCTGGACCGGCCGGGTAAAACTTTTGACCTTATATCCCTGATCTGTCAGGACAGCTTCCATCATGCGGCAGAGGCCGACTTCATTATCGATCAACATGATGCGTTGAGAAGCCATCAAAATTCCTCCCGTACGAGGGGCAGCCGAATGGTGACGGTCGTCCCTTGTTTAAGCCGACTGGTTATATGGATGCTTCCGTGGTGCTGCTCGATTATCTGTCTGGTGATCGCCAGACCGAGGCCGGTGCCCCGGTCTTTGGTCGTGTAGAAGGGTTCGAAAATACGATCGAGATCAGCTTCGTCAATACCACTGCCGGTGTCGGTAAATGTCACAATTGCGTCATCCTGTTCAAGGGCTGTGATGACAGTCAGCGTGCCGCCATTCGCCATGGCAGCTCCGGCATTGAGAATCAGGTTGATCGCCACCTGGCGGATCTGGTCGCCGTCGATTGAGAGCGAGGGCAGATCATCGCTGAACTTTTTGACGATTTTCACCCCGCGCATGTCAGTATGATTTGCAGCAAAACTGACGAGCTGATCGAGCAGCTGGTTGAGGTCGGTCATGGCAAATTCCGGCTGGGGGGTGCGTGCATAGCTGAGCAGGTCCTGAACGATCTTCTTGCAGCGCTTGCTCTCGCGTTTGATCTCATGGATGAAATGGTAATTGGGATCTTCAGGATCGAGCTTGTTCTCAAGATAGCCGGCATAACCGAGGATGACGCCGAGCGGATTGTTGATCTCATGGGCGACTCCCGAGGAAAGAATACCCAATGACGCCATCTGGCCCTGTTGGGCGAGACTTGCCTCAAGTTCCCGGTTGCGTTGCAGGTTGCTGGTCATGCGGTTGAAGGTTACAGCCAGTTCTCCAAGCTCATCGCGGCTGGTGATCTCCATCTGACGATGAAACTGGCCGCGTTTGATGTCACGGATGACCGTTGTCATGTGTCGGATCGGATCTGAGAGAACTTTGGC
>JBPPMD010000069.1:0-3240 GCA_051305875.1 Desulfuromonadales bacterium
CCATCAAATATTTTCAAGGACTTAGGCGCTATTTAATCTCATTCAGAGCGGGCCGCCCTGGGGCTTTGCTCAGCAGCCGGATCCCCTCGTCAAGCCCTGCAAGGGTCAGGGGGAACATCCTGCCGTCCATGAGTTGTCGCACCATGCCGACCGACTGGGTAAAGCTCCACCACCCTTGAGGTGTCGGGTTGAGCCAGATAGCGTCACGGTAGGCATCGAGTAAGCGCTGTCCCCAGACATAACCCGCCTCGTCATTATAGTGTTCAACACTGCCGCCGACCATGGAAATTTCGTAAGGGCTCATGGCAGCATCACCGACAAAAATCAGCTTGTAGTCAGGACCGTAGGTGTGAATCACGTCCCAGAGGTCGATCCTCTCGGCCCGGTAGCGTTGATTGTCGCGCCAGACATTCTCGTAGATGAAATTGTGAAAGTAAAAGTATTCCAGAGACTTGAATTCTACCCGGGCGGCGGAGAAGAGCTCTTCGCAGACCTTGATGTGCTCATCCATTGAACCGCCGACATCGAAGAAGAGCAGCACCTTGACCTTGTTGTGCAGTTTGGGCACCATCTTCAGGTCAAGGTATCCGGCATTGTTAGCCGTTGCCCGGATTGTGCCCGGCATATCGAGGATTTCCGGGGCTCCTTCTCGTGCGAAATGCCGCAATCGTCGCAGGGCAACCTTGATGTTGCGGGTGCCCAGTTCCACCGAGCCATCGAGGTTTTTGAACTCGCGCCGATCCCAGACCTTCACCGCCCGGCGATGTCGGGAGCCGTCCTGACCTATGCGTACCCCTTCCGGATTGTAACCGTAGGCACCGAAGGGGGAGCGGCCGCCGGTACCGATCCACTTGCTGCCACCCTGGTGGCGCTCTTTCTGTTCAGCCAGCCGTTGCTTGAGCGTCTCCATGAGCTTCTCGAAACCGCCGAGCGCTTCAATTTGAGACTTCTCCTCTTCAGAGAGCACCAGCTCGGAAAGCTTGCGCAGCCACTCTTCGGGGATCTGTGTCTCAAGCTCCTCGCCGAGTTCGGTAACCCCTTCAAAATACTGGGCAAAGACCCGGTCGAACTTGTCAAAGTTGGTTTCGTCCTTGACCAGGCAGAGGCGCGCCAGATAGTAGAAATCCTCGACGCTTCCCCAGACGACCTGCCGATCCAGAGCCTCGAGCAGACTCAGATACTCGCGAACAGTCACCGGCACCTTGGCCTGTTTCAATTGCAGGAAAAAATCGACGAGCATACGATGAGACCTTTGTTAATGGTTTGATCAGACAGGCAGATTAAAACAAAATGTAACTATTCAGCACATAAGCGAGTGCTTGTGGTCTGCAGCCATTGCCTGCGTCCAACGTTGTCACTTAACTTCCCGCAAGCAACAACTGCAGCCCACATGCTGTGCCGTTGAGTAAGGGAACTGAATAGTTACAACAAAACATGACTGGACGCTGCCCGAAGCTGGAAAATCGGATTTAAAGCCCGCAAGTTTCTTGTTTTGTCATATAAAAATCAGCGTTTATCAGATTCTATCAGCGTCCTATTGCCCATGTCTTTGTTCAAGAACTACATCAGCGTCCGCGCCGCGACATACCCACCAGCCGTTCAAACAGCCCCAGATCCTGCTCGTTCTTCAGCAGGGCACCGTGCAGTGGCGGAATCGACTTGCCGGGCTCTTTGCTGTGCAGGGCTTCGGCCGGGATCTCTTCGGCGACCAGCAGCTTCAACCAGTCAAGAAGTTCCGAGGTGGAGGGCTTCTTCTTCAGGCCGGGCACCTCGCGCATGCCGAAAAATGTTTCCAGAGCGCTCTTGAGTAATGACTGCTTGATTCCCGGATAGTGGACCTCAACGATCTGTACCATGGTCTCGGCATCGGGAAAACGGATATAATGGAAGAAGCAGCGTCGCAAAAAGGCATCGGGCAGCTCCTTCTCGTTATTGCTGGTGATGATAATGACCGGACGATGTCTGGCCTTGATCAGCTGCCGGGTTTCGTAGACGTAGAACTCCATTCGGTCGAGTTCCTGCAGCAGGTCGTTGGGAAACTCGATGTCGGCCTTATCGATCTCATCAATCAAAAGTACAGATCGCTGTTCGGATTCGAAGGCCTCCCACAACTTGCCCTTGATGATGTAGTTGCCAATTTCATGAACCCGCTCATCGCCGAGTTGCGAATCACGCAGACGGGAGACGGCATCATATTCGTACAATCCCTGGTTGGCCTTGGTCGTCGATTTGACATGCCACTGGTAGAGGGGCATATTTAATGCCCGTGCCACTTCCTCGGCCAGCATGGTTTTGCCAGTGCCCGGTTCACCCTTGATCAGCAACGGCCGGCCCAGAGTGATGGCGGCATTCACAGCCAGGTTCAGATCATTCGTCGCAATATAGGAATCAGTTCCGCTAAATTTCATGGTTGTCACACCCCGTTCAGGTTGTTTTGAGAGCTATTACTTCGGCTCAGTCTTCATCGGTGAGGACGGCCGTTTTACGATTGTTTCTATCAGTGTGATGCGGTTCTGTTCAAGGTTGCGCACCTGGTTTTGCGCCATCAGTGGGAAATCCTCTCCCATCAGCAGATGAATTCCAAGCTGCGGCGGGCCATCTCTGGTGATTTTCGCAGCCGCGCGCTGGAACCAGGAACGGGCTTTTTCAGTGTTGTCCTGCCAGCTCAAAATTTCAAAGCCGGACTCCTCAAGCCTTTGCCGTAACTGCTGAGGGCTGATCAGGAAGCTGGTGTCTGATTCGCGAGCCCAGGGGACGGGAAAATAGACCGGGCCGCCCTCTCCGGCGAGGACATCATAGATGGCCAGTATCCCGCCAGGCTTCATGACCCGCCACATTTCGGCGTAGAGTCCGGTTTTGTCGGAGATATTCATCGACGCGTGCTGGGTCCAGAGGACATCGAAACAGCTATCGGCAAAGGGCATGTCGAGGGCGTTGCCATGACGATAGGAAACGCGCGAGTCAAGGTTGAGCCGTCGCGCAAGCATCCTTGCGATCCGGCAATACTCCTCAGAAAGGTCAATGCCGGTAACCTGGCAACCGAACTCCATAGCAAGGCATCGGGAAGCGCCACCGAGACCGCTGCCTACATCCAAAACCTGCATCGTTTCATCAAGTTCCAGTTGCCGGGCGAGTTCAAGCGTGGCCTTGCGGCCGCCTATATGAAATTGATCAATGGCGGACAGATCTTCACTTTTGAGTTGGTCCAGGTTTATCCCCGCCTGGTCCAGGGCCTGTCTC
>JBPPMD010000070.1:0-5574 GCA_051305875.1 Desulfuromonadales bacterium
GATGAAGTGATGAAAACCGCTCACATCGTCATCGCCACCACCGGCTGCCCTGGCCTGATTAAACCGGAAATGGTGCGCAAGGGATCGGTCATCCTTGCCCTCTCCAACCCGAACCCCGAGATCACACCGGATCTTGCCGTACAGGCGGGAGCCTCCTTCGCCGCCGACGGCAAAAGCGTCAACAACGCCCTCGCCTTTCCCGGACTGTTCCGTGGCGCACTGAACGTGCGGGCGACCCGCATCAACAACAAGATGAAGATCGCTGCCGCCAGAAGCATCGCCAAGCATGCCGAGGAGAATGAACTGGTTCCGTCAATACTGCATCCGGAAGTTCACAAAGAAGTGACGGCCGCAGTCGAACGCGCGGCTCTTGAATCGGGGGTAACCAAGCACTGGGATTAATCGCAACACTCTTATTGCAACGTCCTGCAGAGCACCTGCTTTTTAAATGCAGCCTACTTCAAACCGAACCGTTTCAGCACCGCATCGGGTGCCTTGTCGTAATGGCTGAACTCCATGGTAAAAGAACCGCGTCCCTGGGTGGCACTGCGAAGTTCTGTCATGTAACCGAAGATCTCTGAAAGAGGCACGTGGGCGCGGACGATATCGACCACATCGCGAGACTCCATGCCTTCGATCCGGCCACGCTTCTGCTGCAGATTTCCCAATACCCTGCCTGAGAATTCGTTCGGCGCAGTGATCTCAAGAGCCATAACCGGTTCCAGCAGCACAGGTTTAGCTGCACGGGCGACCAGTGAGAGCCCGCGCTGGGAGGCAGCTCGCACACCAAGTACAGAAGTCACTCCCGGAGTAATCGGTACCTGTTCAACGATGATACTCAGATCAACCATCGGGTAGCCGACCTGCACTCCCGACTGAACGGCCAGGCGCAAAGTTTCATCGAGCACCTTGAGGATTTCTGCACTCAAACCTGCTGTGTCAAACGATGGCAATACAATTTCAATGCCGGCACCACGCTCACGAGGTGCCACCCTCAGGGTGACCTCACCATGCTGCTGCTTACCGTCAATCTCTCGATCGAACAGCTCTGTGTGGCGGGCTTCGGCAGAAATGCTTTCCCGGTAGACGACTTGTGGCTTGCCAGCATTGACCTCAACACCGAAGTCGTCAGCCAAACGCCGCAGCACCACTTCGAGATGCAGTTCACCCATGCCGGTCAAAACCGTCTGGCCGGTATCTTCGTCTTCACGCACGCGGAAGGTCGGATCTTCCCATTGCAGCTTCTCCAGCGACAGGAGCAGCTTGTCACGGTCCTGGATCTGTTTCGGTTCCACTGCCAGCGAGACAACAGGTTCGGGGACAGCAAGACCAGCGAGCAGTAAAGGCTTTTCCGGCGAGCAGAGCGTATCACCGGTCAGGGCCTCTTTGAGGCCTGCGGCGGCGACAATATCACCGGCATGAGCGGTATCAATCCGCTCGCGCTTATGAGCATGCATGCGAAACATCCGCGCGGCACGTTCCTGAACGTTACGATTGGTGTTCAGCAGTGTGTCGCCGGCTTTTAATTCTCCAGAGTAAATGCGCAGGTAGGTCAGCTTACGACCTTCATCGGAAAGCACTTTAAATGCCAGAGCACAAAGCGGTCCTGACACCTCACAGGGAAGCAGCAGGTCTTCTCCGCTGCCCGGCTGATGCGCAGGAACCGGCGGCAGCTCAAGGGGCGAGGGCAACAGGTCTGTGACTGCATCAAGGAGCGGCTGAATCCCTTTATTGCGCAAGGCCGAACCGAGGAACACCGGGAACAGCTGCCCGGCCAGGACCCCTCTGCGCAGCGCCGGGCGGATCCTCTCAGCAACAATCTCTTTCCCTTCCAGGAAATCTGCAAGCAGCTCATCATCCCAATCGGCCGCGGCTTCGACCAGGGCTTCACGGGCCTCGGCAACGGCCGGTTTGAGTTCATTGGCAACCGGCGTGCAGACGACTTTCGCTCCGAACTCGTTCTCATCGAAAGTCAGCTCATGCTCTTCGAGTAGATCGACGACGCTGCGGAATTCTCCCTCCTCCCCCACCGGTAACTGCATCAGAATCGGGCGGGCTCCGAGACGCGCCTGCATCTGCTCCAGCACCGCCCGATAATTCGCTCCGACCCGATCCATTTTATTGATCAGACAGATGCGTGGCACATTGTAACGATCAGCCTGGTGCCAGACCAACTCGCTTTGCGGCTGCACACCTTCAACAGCGCTGAATATGGCAATGGCACCATCGAGAACCCGCAGAGAACGCTCCACTTCGATGGTGAAATCGATATGTCCCGGAGTGTCGATGAGGTTGATCCGGGTCTCCTGCCAACGGCAGGTGGTGCTGGTGGCAGTGATGGTGATACCGCGGTCCTGTTCCTGGGCCATCCAGTCCATGGTCGCCATGCCATCATGCACCTCGCCAAGCTTGTGTATTTCGCCACAGTAAAACAGGATGCGCTCGGAAACCGTCGTTTTACCGGCATCGATATGCGAGATAATGCCGATATTGCGGATCTGGCTGAGATTTGACTGGCTCATAATGGAGACCACAATCGTAAAGTAGTCAGTTTTCGTCTGGAAACGGCCCTTTTCCGCAATCTCTGCGTCAATCGGCGGATTTGATTGTGCGGCGTAAAGGGCTACGCCTCCGCTCAAACCCTTGATTTCCTTGACCTTGCGAAAAATTGCTCGTTTCCGGATCGAAAACTGTGCATGTGTTGTCCGGAATTTCCGGATGGACAGGGTCAGACAGCTAAGCCTTTGCGGATCAAATAGAGATCGTCTAAGTTGAGGTTGTTAAGCTCGAAATATTCGCGCTCGAGCTCTTCGATATAGAAACGGTCGAGACCGCTGTTGTCGAGAAAGTCTTCGCGCAGACCGGCGTCGCGCCCGGCAATGATTTTGGGCAACAGGTTGTGCAGGTAGATGGCTTCCTTCTTGATGTTCACCACGACGTTATGGAACAGGGCCAATGGAATATCGCCGGTGTGCAGCCCCTTATTGTAGAGCTCATCAGCCACTTCAACCAGCAGCGCTTCCTGTTCCACCCGCGTGTTGTATCTGGAATAAAAGTTGCGGATACGCTCTTTGACATGAGCCAGCAAGATTGCATTGAGCCGCTCTTCCTTTTCAAAGAGGTGCAACTGATCGGCCAGGGCCTTAATCGTCAAGCGGCTGTCTTCGATCAGCGCCAGCCCCTTTTGCAGACAGATTACTTTCTTGCGGCCAAACTGGCCGAGATACTTGTTAGCAAATACCTGCTTGAAAAAGAGCTCTTTCCAGAGTTTCTTATCCAGTTCATCAAAAGCTTTCTTGTTGCCCAGCAGACTGCGAATATGCTCTTCACCAAAGCGTACATTCTCCATGAAGGCCAGCTGGTTGATCACTGCCGAAGTGTTGTCATAACGATCAAAGTAAGTGATGATGTAGGAGAAAAGCTCTAGAAGGGCAAGGTCGGCGCCTTCGCGGATTTTTTCATCGCACGCCTTGCCGGTTTCAAGCAAAATATGCTCGAAAGTATGATCACGATTTTCACTCGCCTGACGCTTGGCATGCAGCAGCAGCGACATATCCTCATAGTTGATGAGGGCCTCGATCTGAGCCCCGGCAAAAAAGATCCCTTCGAGCACCTGCCGCGCTTCCGCCAGATAATCCTGTTCGTCAAGGTCTACCAGCTTGTCATGTTTAAGCATCTTGTCGAGCGTATACAAGAGCGCTGTCGGAATCTTGTTACGCACCGACAGGGTTTTCAGGCGGGTCAGACGGGCGTTTTCCAGCTGGTTAATGCTCCCCTTGAGATTGCACTCAATCAGGATGTTCTTGTACTCGTCAACGATCCTCTGGTTGTCCGGATGTTTGTACATGACATCGATACGAATACGCTCCTGCTGGTACTTGTCGATCTTAAGCTCATCGGCACGTTCCTGCAGCCTTTCATATTCGTAGTCGGGAATCGTCTTGTATGCGAAGTAAAGGTCCTTAAAGGCATCATGGTAATACTTGTGCTTTTTGTTGATCAGCTTGATCAGGTAGAGTGAACTGCGATGACCGAGCAAGCTATAGATTTCGTCGAGAAGCTCTGAATCTTCGCCGATGCCAACGCAGGTTGAGCGTTTAAGGGTTTTGCCAAGCAATCTGGCGATATTCTCCTGTTGCTCTTTCAGCGTTCCGGAAACCGACCCGGTCACAAAGAAAAAATAGTTGACCGTAGCGTTGCCTTCGAAAAAAATCTGTTCGTAGCTGCTCTGCCCGTCTGTTTTGTGCGTGAAATCCAGTTGACCGCCGTCACCCTTGTAGAAGGTACCGTAAAGAATCAGGCGATTGCGCACATCGGTTTTCGCCAGGTCTGAGAGTGGCTGGTCGACGCCAAACATGTACTCGCAGAAAGACCCGCCGTTGCCGCGATGACTGACCCGCTCAGCCTCAAGGATGAACTCGTTGCCCGGTGAAAAAAACCGCAGATTGTCGCTGGACGCTTCGAAGAAATAACGGCTGTAGGCATCACGGGAGGCCGCCATCGCGAAATATTCGATGGTATCATCAAGGTGCCCATGCAGACGTATTTCCTGGTGTTTTAACATACGTTCCTAACGTTCCTGCAGCTCTGGCAACGGCAGCATTACAGTCTGTCCATCATAGGCAAATTCAACGCCCTCCGGAAGTTCCGCAGAGTGGCGCGGATAATCGACATCATGTGTGAGGTGCGTCAGCAGGGTTTTCGGTACCTGCAACGTTCTGGCAACCTCAATCGCTGCACTGATGCTGAAGTGAGACTCATGCTCGCGAAACCTCAGAGCATCAATTACCAGCACCTCCAGACCTTGCAGCAACGCCCATGATGATTCGGGAATCGCGCTGCAATCGACCACGTAGGCCAGGTTGCCGACCCGATAGCCGAGAGATTCGCCGGAGCCATGCGCCAGGGGAAGCGGTGTCACCATCTGCCCGAACAGCTCAAAGGGTCCGTTGACTTCGTTAACCTGAAGACGCGGCCGGTAACCCGGGGTGTCCGATTCGCTGAATACATAGCTGAACAACCCCTGAATACGATCAAGCACATCACGTGCAGCATAAACCGGAATTGCCTTGCCGGTCATCAGAGTGAAGGTCCGCAGGTCATCAATCCCGTGTAGATGATCGGCATGTGCATGTGTGTAGAGGACGCTGTCAACCTGCTCGATGCCTTCACGCAAGGCCTGCTGGCGAAGGTCGGTTGCGGTATCAATCAGGATCTTATGACCGGACCATTCGAGCAGCGCACTGCACCGGGTGCGGTTATTGCGCGGCTCCGCTGAGGAACAGACTGCGCAATGACAACCGAGCACAGGCACCCCGGTACTGGTCCCCGAACCCAGGACAGTCAGTTTGAGAAACGCGTCTGTCATATCTTGAAGACCCCGACCTCCTCTTCCAGTGCAGAGGTCAACCGCGTAAGGGTTTCGACCACATGATCCAGTTCGGCGGTACGGCTGGCGTTATTTTCTGCAACTTTATGGACGCTGCCGACAGCATCAACAACCTCGCGGCTGCGCTTGGTCAATTCGCGGGTGGCGTCGTCAATAAGCGAAATCATCGAACGAATCTGCTCCAT
>JBPPMD010000096.1:0-34295 GCA_051305875.1 Desulfuromonadales bacterium
CCCTGCATATTCTTGCGTTTCACGATAGGGCGGTACGATATTGGCGATGTTGCGGACGGTAAAAAGCTCTCCGGGCATGGTGCGGGTAATCAGGTCCGGGACCACCCGCGAATCCGCGCAACCGATAAACAGCGTATGCGGTTTCTGGCTTCGGCCCAAAGACTGGAAAAGTTCCTTGTGCGCCTCGAAATCATCCTCACGGAATTTGGCGACGCCTTTAAACAGTTTCTCCATAAATCCTCACAAAAAATGGGTAAAAGGCCACCACTCGAGTCATACCATCGCAGATGATGTCATAACCTAGCACAATATCAATATCAGACAAAAGCTTCTAAACAAGAGCTTTCGACCAATCTATCAGAAAAAGTCCAGGTTTCCTGCAGAGCCCTTGTTTACTCTGAAAAGAACGTGCTAGTTTTAATGTTTTCATAGAGCGACAAAAGTGAATACCTTTTCCCCAAAAAACAACTGAGGCTGACATCAGCTACACCTGAAATACTTATGACTAATAAATCTTCCATATATGAACTGAGTCGCCCGGCACGCTACTTGGGCGGCGAACGTGGCAGCGTCTGTAAAGACTGGACCCAGGTCGACGTGACCTTCGCCCTGGCATTCCCTGATGTTTATGAAGTCGGCATGAGCCATATCGGCTCGGCCATCCTCTACCGGGTCCTCAACGACACGCCCTGGATAGCGGCTGAACGCGCCTACACGCCCTGGCCGGACCGCGAGGCCCAGTTGCGCAGCGACGGCGAGCAGCTTGCATCCCTGGAAAGCGGCCGGGATCTGGCTGACTTCGACATCATCGGCTTCTCCCTGCAGTATGAGCTCTGCTACTCAAATGTTTTGATGATGCTCGATTTGTCAGGTTTGCCGATGCGCGCCAGCGAACGCAGCGAACAGGCGCCATTAATCATCGTGGGCGGGCCCTGTGCCTTTAATCCGGAGCCGCTTGCCGACTTTTTTGACTGTGCCGTCATCGGTGACGGTGAAGAGGTTGTCCTTGAACTCTGTGCTGCTGTCCGCGCCAGCAAAGCCGCAGGAGAGAGCCGGGTGACGCTGCTGAAGCGCCTGGCAGCCATCGAAGGCCTTTATGTCCCGTCCCATTTTACCGTCACATATCTAGCGGACGGCCGGGTTGCAACGATCACCGCCAAGGATCCGCAGCAGCCGAAAGTGCGCCGCCGGGTCCTTGCGGATCTCGACTCCGCTCCCTATCCGGAACAGCCGATCGTACCTTTTCTGCAAACCATCCACGATCGGGTTGCGATCGAAGTGGCGCGCGGCTGCACCCGCGGTTGCCGCTTCTGTCAGGCAGGCTACATTTATCGGCCGGTGCGCGAGCGCCAGCCCGACACGGTGCGCAAGCTGATTGATCAACTGCTGCGTCATTCCGGCCACGACGAAGTCTCCCTGCTCTCCCTCTCGACCGGCGACTACACTGCCATCGAGACGCTGATGCAGAATCTTATGGGCTGTTACGCTGACCAGCGGGTGGCGATCTCATTGCCGAGCCTGCGGGTCGGCTCCCTGACGCCTGCATTGATGAACGAAATCAAGAAGGTGCGCAAGACCGGCTTTACCCTCGCCCCCGAGGCTGGCAGCGAACGTCTTCGTCAGGTGATCAACAAGGGAATTCGCGAAGCAGACCTGGTGGACAGCGCCCGCGCCGCTTTTGAACTTGGCTGGCGCGTCATCAAACTCTACTTCATGATCGGTCTGCCGACTGAAACCGACGCAGACCTTGCCGCGCTGGTCGACCTTTCAGCCCGGGTCAAAGCCGCAGGGCGCAGCACACAGGGCGGCGCCGACGTGAACGTGTCGGTCTCGACCTTTGTTCCCAAGGCCCACACCCCTTTTCAATGGGACGCCCAGATCGGCATCGAGGAGACGCTGGCACGCCAGAGAAATTTACGCGACGCCCTTAAGAAGAAACGCTTGCGACTCAAATGGCACGAGGCTGAGCTGTCCTTTCTCGAAGGTGTGTTTGCCCGCGGCGACCGACGGCTGGGTGATGTCCTCGAAGTAGCTGCCAAGAGCGGCTGCCGCTTTGATGGCTGGCGAGAACACTTCCGCTGGGATTTATGGCAGCAGGCCTTTGCCGCTGCCAACCTCGACCCGAGCTGGTACCTGCGCCAGCGACTAGCGGAAGAAACCTTGCCCTGGGATCATATCGACGCCGGGGTCACAAAAGACTTCCTGTTGCGCGAACGCCAGGCCGGCCTGCTCGGCGAAGCCACTCACGATTGCCGCAACGGTCAATGCAGCGACTGCGGTCTGTGTGATTTCGACACGGTCCGGCCACGCCTGGCCGATAGCCAGCGGCTTAAAGCTCCGGCTGCTAAACCGGAGGCCATGCCTGCAGAGCCAGGACTGTTACCGAAGATTCGTCTGACTCTGACCAAAACCGGCCGAACCGCCAGCCTCAGTCACCTGGAGTACATGACTCTGATCCACCGGGCGGTGCGTCGGGCCGGCTTGCCGATTAAATACTCTGCTGGATTCCATCCGGCTCCCCGCATCAGCTTCGGCGACGCGTTGCCCCTTGGCGTTGCCAGCGACGCGGAGCTCATCGACCTGGAATTGACGCTATCCTGTCAACCGCAAGAAGCCTTTGAGCGACTCAACCAGGAGCTGCCGGAAGGGGTCCGTGTCCTGAAGGCCGAGAGCTTGCCACGCAAGGGCGAATCTCCGGCGAACAGCATCCTTGCAGCAACCTTCAAAGTCCCTTTGCCTGAAGATACCGACGACGGACTCGAAGATCGGCTTAAAGATTTCCTTGAACAGAGCGCTGTCATTGCCACCAGGACAAAAAAGCATCGTGCCATCGAACTTGACCTGCGCCCCTGGGTGCTTGACCTTAAACGAGAAGGCAGCATTCTCTGGATGAAGATGCATTCCGGCAGCCCCCTGTTCCTGGCGGCCTACCTGCTGGAGAAGGATATTGAACTCGTCCGGGCTCTGGGAATTTACAAAACCGCTGTCGAGATGAAGGACGCCGGGATACAGGCAGATTGACAGAGCGGATTGCATCGCTGACAGGAATGAGACAAACAAGAGGGAGCCCTTCTTCTTTCTCCGTCTCAACTTTACGTGACCACTGTCACTGCAATCAACGAAAATTTCATGCTTTAACTACATATAACTTTTGACCCTGAAGGAGACATGCCATGGCCAAAGAACTGGTCATCAACACCACGTCCCACGAGACGCGCATTGCGCTCCTGGAGAGCGGGCACATTGCCGAACTCTACATTGAACGCAGCCGCGAGCTCGGCATCGTCGGCAACATCTACCGCGGCCGGGTCATCCGGGTCCTGCCCGGCATGCAGGCGGCCTTCGTCGATATCGGCCTGGAGAAGGCGGCTTTCCTCTATGTCGCCGATGTGCTCGACGAGATGGAAGCCGTGGAACACTACGTTGAAGTCGGCCACCGCCACGAGCCTCCCAGCGAAGAGGCCAGTGAAGAACGACCGCCGCTGCCACCGATCGAGGAACTGCTGCAGGAAGGTCAGGAGATCCTGGTCCAGGTTGCCAAGGAGCCGATCGGCACCAAGGGCGCACGCATCACCTCACACATCTCCCTGCCGGGCCGCAACCTGGTATACATGCCAACCGTCGATCACGTCGGCATCTCCCGTCGCATCGAGAATGAAGAGGAACGCGAGCGTCTGCGTCACCTGGTCGATGTCATGCGGCCGGCCGGGACCGGGTTCATTGTCCGCACAGTGGCGGAAAGCCGCGACGGTGAAGAGCTTAAAGCAGACATGGATTACCTAGTCAATCTCTGGGAGCATATCAGCGAACACCGCGAAGACAAAGGCGCGCCCTGCCTGATCCATTCAGACCTTGATGTCACCAGCAAAGTGTTACGGGATATCCTCACCGAGGACGTCGCACGGATCGTCGTTGACAGTCCTGTCGAACACAACAAAATCGTCCGCTTTCTCAACACTTTCATGCCCGGTCATAACTTCCAGGTCGAGCAATATCATGGCAGTGAACCGATTTTCGACACCTTCGGTCTCGAGGTGGAAATCGCCCGGGCCCTCGGGCGCAAGGTCTGGCTGAAGAGCGGCGGTTACATCATCATTGAGCAAACCGAGGCGCTGACGGCCGTCGATGTCAACACCGGACGCTTTGTCGGCAAGCACAACCTGGAAGACACCATTCTCAAAACCAATCTGGAGGCCGTCAAGGAGACAGCTTTCCAGCTGCGTCTGCGTAACATAGGCGGTCTGATCATCATCGATTTCATCGACATGGAAAAAGAGGCCCATCGCGAGATGGTTCATGGTTCCCTCGAAGAGGCCCTCAAAAACGACAAATCAAAGACCAACATTCTCAAGATCTCGGAACTCGGCCTGGTGGAGATGACCCGCAAACGCGTCCGCGAAAGTATCGGCCGAACTCTCTGCGAGGCCTGCCCCTACTGCGACGGCAAGGGTTATGTAAAAAGCCGCACGACCACAGTCTACGAAATTTTCCGCGAACTTCAGCGCGAGATGGGGCCGGCACCGGGCTACCGCATGACCCTGCTGGTTCATCCGGACATTGCCGCCCTCCTCTTTGATGACGAGCGTCATGGCATCGAAGAGCTGGAGAAGAACTTCGAAAAGCAGATCACGATAACGGCCCGGCAGAATTTCCATCTCGAACAGTTCGAGATCATGGTTGGTTGAACCGTAAACCATTCACCACCATGGAAAAAGCTGTCATTCCCGCGACTATGATAAGGAATGACAGCTTTTAAAACCATGCGGCCGCACAGCGTCATCAACTTGCCACAGTGGACTCCTCGCCCAGGCCAAGTCTCTCCAGGGCCATTTCACGCAGCTTGTACTTTTGTACCTTGCCGCTGGCAGTGAGCGGAAAGCTGTCTACAAAAAACACATGGCTGGGCTTCTTGTAAGCGGCAATACGACCGCGGGCAAAATCCTGTACATCTTCCTCAGTCAGATCCGCTCCCTCCTTGCGGATAATGAACGCTCCGACCACCTCGCCATACTTGTGGTCGGGAATACCGACAACTTGAGCGTCGAGCACGCTGCCCAAAGTGTAGAGGAACTCCTCAATCTCGCGAGGGTAAATGTTCTCACCGCCCCGAATGATCATGTCCTTAATACGGCCGGTGATGCGGTAATACCCGTTCTCGTCGAACTCTGACTGGTCACCGGAAAGCAGCCATCCGTCAGCATCAATGGCCGCTGCAGTCTGTTCTGGCATATTGTAGTAACCCTTCATGACATTGTAGCCGCGGCAACAGAGCTCGCCCTTTTGTCCGGGACCGCATGTTTCACCGGTCTCCGGGTCCACCACTTTCACTTCAATCTGCGGCAGGGACGCCCCCACCGAGCCAACCCGGTACTCGATACTGTCGTCGGTACGGGTCTGAGTGATCACGGGAGAGGCCTCGGTCAGCCCATAGGCGATGGTGATTTCACTGCAGTGCATTCTTTCCATGACCTGCTTCATGGTTTCCTTCGGGCAGGGGGAACCGGCCATGATGCCAGTGCGCAGCGATGAGAGATCAAACAGATCGAACATGGGGTGGTCGAGTTCGGCAATGAACATGGTCGGCACACCGTAAACAGCAGTGCACTTTTCCTTCTGAATGGCAGCGAGCACCATGAGCGGGTCGAATATCTCCAGAGGCACCAGGGTGGTGCCGTGGCTGAGCGCGGCCATAACGCCGAGAACGCAGCCGAAGCAATGAAACAGAGGAACCGGCAGGCAGAGCCGGTCCTGTTCACTGAGCTTCTGGCGCTCGCCGATAAAATAACCGTTGTTAAGTATATTGTAATGGCTCAGCATGACCCCTTTGGGAAAGCCGGTAGTGCCTGAGGTGTATTGCATATTAACAACATCGTGCGGGGTAAGCGTTGCTTTCACGGCATCGAGTTGCCGATTGTCCGCCTGGCTGCCGAGCACCAGCAGCTCGCGGGTATTGTACATGCCGCGGTGTTTTTCCTGGCCGATATAGATGACGCTCTTCAGCTTTGGGAACCGCTCGCTCTGCAGGTGACCACGCTGGCAACTACGCAGCTCAGGAATCATCCCGTAAACGGTTTCCATGTAATCGTGATCACGGAAGCTATCGATAAGCACCAGGGCTTTCATGTCGGCCTGGCGCAGCACGTATTCCATTTCGAAGCTGCGATAGAGGGTGTTGATGGTCACGAGGACGGCACCGATCCTTGCGGTCGCGAACATGAATGTCAGCCAGTCAGGGACATTTCTCGCCCAGATACCGACGTGGTCCCCCTTGCCGAGGCCAATGGCAAGCAGTCCTTTGGCCAGGCTGTCAACCCGGGCGTTGAAATCGGCAAAGCTCCAGCGCAGGTCACGATCCGGGTAAACGATAAATTCATGGTCCGGAAGTCTCAGCGCCTGCTTTTCCAGAAACTCTCCAAGAGTCAATTCCGTATAGGGCATCGGTTGTTCCTCCTAGCAGCCTGTCGGACTATACGGGCCGAAGCGAAAATTTGGATGTTTGAGAACAGATTTTAGCTCATTTACAGGTTCATAGCCGTAACTATGGACCAAAAAGGAGCTGAAATATGGGCCAAACAGCCGGATTTGCAGCCAGATCATGGAGAGTCCGACAGGCTGCTAGAAAGGGGCATAAACCACGGCCAGGATACGCGCGACGCCTTCACTGGCACAGACGTTGTGGGGAACAATGGAATCGTAATAGAGGCTGTCTCCGGATTCGAGCTGGTACACCGTTTCACCGTAGTTGACCCGGATGCTGCCGGAAAGGACATAAATAAATTCCTCTCCTTCATGCGACGAGGTCGATGGTGTCTCATCTGCACAGGGCTGAACGTCAATCAGAAAGGGCTCCATGTGCCTGTCCTGCTTGCCGGCAGCCATAGAGTTGAACACGAGGTTGCTGCTGGCTGCGTGGGGGTCGTTGCCGGAGAAACGGATCACGCTCGCAGACTCTCCGGCCTTGACCAGAACAGGCCCGTCGTGCGGTTCGTCGTCAAGCAGCGTGCCGAGACGCAAGCCAAGGGCGCGGGCAATACTCATCAGTGGCGCCAGAGAAGGGACCAATTCTCCGGCCTCAATCCGCAGAAGGAGATCAACATGGCACTGGCTTTGCTCCGCCAGTTGCACAAGCGACATATCTCTCATTTCCCGTAATTGCCGGACTCTGGCTCCGAGTTTGTTGGTAACAGGCATGGTTAGGACTCCCTTAGTAGAAGATCACCATCCGGAAACCCGGGATGGCACAAGCGCAGCCCCTATCCGGAAACTGACGGCCGAAGATTATCACAAGACGCCGCCCTCGAAAAGTCCGGAAATCCATGATATCGTTGTCAACATCAATAAGCTTTACACAAGCCGGGAACGGTCGTTCAGTGTCACCCCTCCAGAAAAGCCTGTTTCGCGGGATTTTGATTTTTTCTTGACATATCTGCAGGCACAGAAGTATAAGTACCAGTTCCTGAGCGGACCAAGGTCCGCAATCTAAGGTACGAAAGCGAGGTGAATCGGCTATGTACGCGGTCATTAAAACCGGAGGGAAGCAATATAAAGTTTCCGCAGGCGACCTTCTCAAGGTCGAAAAACTTGATGGTTTGGTGGGTGATACCATCGAACTGAACGAAGTCCTCATGGTTGGCGGAGCAGAGGTTAAAATCGGAACACCTCTCTTACCTGATGCGAAAGTTAAAGCGCTGATTGTTGAACAGGGTAAAGACAAAAAGATCCTGGTCTTCAAATCGAAGCGCCGCAAAAACTATCGCAAGAAGTACGGCCACCGTCAGCCCCTCACCCGTCTCAAGATCATGGATATTGTAGCTTAAGGAGTAAGATCATGGCTCATAAAAAAGCTGGCGGCAGTTCTCGTAACGGTCGCGATAGCGCAGGCAAACGCCTCGGAGTCAAGCGTTTCGACGGCCAGTTGGTGACAGCCGGATCAATTCTGGTTCGTCAACGCGGCACGACCATTCATCCCGGTAACAATGTCGGTTGCGGCAAAGACTATACTCTCTTTGCCCTGATAGAGGGTAAGGTCAAGTTCGAGCGTCTCGGCAAGGATCGCAAGAAGGTCAGCGTCTACGTCTGAGGACAGGCTCCTGCACAACATAAAAAACCCGGGGTTCTTTAGTGAGCTTCGGGTTTTTTATGTTAAACAATTAAGAGAACATACACGTGGCGAGAAACCGGAAGGGAGACAACTCTTTTCCCGACTCGCTCTTTGCGCTTTACACTACGACACATGAAATTCATTGATGAAGTCAAAATACACGCCAAGGCCGGTGACGGTGGCCGCGGATGCCTCTCCTTCCTGCGCGAGAAGTTTGTGCCGCTCGGCGGCCCGGATGGCGGCGACGGCGGCCGGGGGGGCGATGTCCTGTTTGAAATCGACATGGCTCTTTCGACTCTCCTCGACTTGCGTTACAAGCACCATCTCCATGCCAAAAACGGTATGCCGGGCCTCGGCAAGAACAAGCACGGCAAAAGCGGTGACGACCTGGTTATCAAAGTTCCGCCCGGCACCCTGGTCTACGATGACGAAACCGGGGAGCTGCTTGCCGATCTGACCAGAACCGATCAGGGCTTTCTCCTGCTCAAAGGTGGTCAGGGTGGTCGCGGCAACGCCCGTTTCCTCTCCTCCACCAATCGGGCGCCTCGTCACACCCAACCGGGAATGCCCGGAGAAGAGCGCACCCTGCGCCTGCAACTCAAGCTGCTTGCCGATGTCGGCCTCGTCGGGTTACCAAATGCCGGCAAATCGACGCTGATCGCCAGTGTTTCCGCCGCCCGGCCGAAGATTGCCGACTACCCCTTCACCACCCTTGTGCCGAACCTCGGCGTAGTCCGTCATGGCGACTTCCGTTCTTTTGTCATGGCCGACATACCCGGCTTGATTGAAGGTGCCAGCGACGGCCATGGCCTGGGCTCACGCTTTTTACGTCATATTGAACGAACGGACCTTTTTCTCCATCTCGTCGATCTTTCCTGTCTTCAGGAAGGTGACCCGATTGAAAACTTCGACAAGATCAATCAAGAGCTCAAGCGCTACAGCCAGACGTTGAGTGAACGGCCTATGCTCGTAATCTTTACCAAACAGGATATCACCGAGGTTCGGGAACAGACCGATGACATACGGCAGATCATCGAAAATCGTGGCTTTCGGACGCTGGCCATCTCGGCCGTTACCAGAGCGGGACTCCCTGAGCTGGTGACAACTGTCGCCGGCGAACTGGACCGCATGCGCCAGGAGGCCGCACATGACAGCTCCGGTGACGAGCACTGATGTTCCCGGGTTTTATCCAATAGCTTCCACAAACAGGCAAATATGAAGACAATGCGCACAATTCTTTTGTCACATGTAAAACGCGTGGTCATCAAGATAGGCAGCGGTGTCATCTCCGACAGCAACGGCCTTGATCTCAATCGTATTGCAATCCTCTGCGAAGATGTCCACAAACTCCGTCAACGGGGATATGAAGTCATCCTGGTGTCTTCGGGAGCTGTCGCAGCCGGCAGGGCGGACCTCGGGATTGTCGGCAAGCCTCACGCGATTCCACTGCCGCTCAAACAGGCAGCAGCGGCCATCGGTCAGAGTCGTTTGATGCGGGCCTACAAGGATGCCCTGCGACAATATGGCCTGAAGGCTGCCCAGATCCTCCTGACTCGTGACGATCTTGCCAATCGACGCCGCTATCTGAACGCGCGCAACACCTTGATGACCCTGCTCGAATATGATGTTGTGCCGATCATCAACGAAAATGACACCGTCGTGGTTGATGAAATCCGCTTCGGCGATAACGACAATCTCTCGGCAATGGCCACAAATCTGGTTGAAGCCCAGTTGCTGGTCATTCTTTCTGACGTAGACGGCCTCTACAACAGCGACCCGCGGCACAACTCCTCTGCCGTGCTGATTTCAGAAGTTGAACGCCTCACCCCGGAAATTGAAGCCATGGCCGGCCTCATAGGAACGGAGTTCGGTACCGGCGGTATGACGACCAAGCTCAAAGCCGCCAAACGTGCTACCTTGTTTGGTGCCGGCACAGCCATCATCAATGGCCGCACACCGCACAACCTGCTGTATCTCTTTGACGGCCATGAACTTGGCACATATTTCTTGCCGGCACGCGACCCGATGGCCGCCCGCAAGCACTGGATTGCCTTCACCAAAAAACCAAAGGGCAGGCTGATGCTCGACGAAGGAGCTCTTAAAGCCGTAACCGAACGCGGCAAAAGCCTGTTACCATCGGGAATCCATAAACTTGACGGCAGTTTCGAACGTGGCGACGCGGTACGTCTCTGTGATGCTGATGGCAATGAGTTCGCCAAGGGCGTAACCAATTACACCTCGGCGGAGTTGAATCGCATCATGGGCAAGAAAACCCGGGAGATCGAAGCGATCCTCGGCTACCAGTATGGCGACGAGGTTGTTCATCGCGACAACATGGTTATCGACAACAGCAAAGAATAAAACGAGCAAAGCACATGATTCTCTCCAACGCACCCTGCGGCCATTGGCGACTTGAAGGAGTTTAATAATGAGCGTAGCCGAACAGATGCTGAAAATCGCACAGGATGCCAAGGCGGCATCCCAATCCCTGGCCAGCCTCTCATCAGCAATCAAGAACGAGTTGCTGTATCGCATGGCTCAAAGCCTTCTCGACCATAGTGAAGAGCTGCTTGAATCCAACGAAAAAGACCTGGCGGCTGCCCGGAAAGCAGACCTTGCCCCGGCCATGGTCGATCGCCTGACACTCGATGCCCAGCGCATCCGGAGCATGGCTGACGGCTTGCGCGAAGTTGCCGAGTTGCCGGACCCGGTAGGTGAGATTACCGGTATGTGGCGACGCCCCAATGATCTACAGATTGGCCGTATGCGGATCCCGCTCGGGGTTATCGGCATCGTTTATGAATCGCGCCCCAACGTTACCGCTGATGCAGCAGGTCTTTGCCTGAAGAGCGGCAATGCCGTGATCCTGCGAGGCGGCAAAGAGGCAATTCATTCCAATCTGGCAATCGGCAGGATTCTCAAAAGTGAACTGGAGCGAATGAGACTTCCTGCCGCAGCCTTGCAGGTCATTGAGACGACGGATCGGGCTGCTATTCTCGAGCTGCTCAAACTGGAAGAGGAGATTGACCTGATTATTCCACGCGGCGGTGAAGGACTGATCCGTTTCGTCAGTGAAAATTCCCGGATTCCGGTCATCAAGCACTACAAGGGGGTCTGCCACACTTTTGTCGATGCCAGCGCCGACTATGACCAGGCGGAAAAAATCTGCATCAATGCCAAGGTCCAGCGCCCGGGAGTTTGTAATGCCATGGAGACTCTGCTGATCCACCAGGGCATCGCGGAAACCTTTGTGCCACGCATCGCCGCAGCCATGCGAGCCCAGGGTGTAGAACTGCGCGGATGCGAAACCACCCGTGAATTTGCGGCCGAGGCACTGCCGGCAACCGAAGACGACTGGCACGCTGAGTATCTCGACTTAACCCTTGCCGTAAAGGTTGTCGAGAGCCTCGACGAGGCAATTGGCCACATCCGCAGGTATGGCTCACTGCACACTGAAGTTATCGTCACCCGCGACTACGTGAACTCACAACGTTTTCTGCGCGAGGTCAACTCCAGCGTCGTCATGGTTAACGCCTCATCACGCTTTTCCGACGGCAACCAGTTCGGTCTCGGCGCGGAAATTGGCATCTCCACCACAAAACTGCACGCGTTCGGTCCCATGGGGCTGGAAGATCTGACCACGCGCAAATTCATTGTGCTCGGCAACGGCCAGATTCGCACTTGACAGCACAGGCGCTATGAAAACCGGTATCCTCGGCGGCACATTCAACCCGATTCACCTTGCTCATCTGCGCATCGCCGAAGAAGTGCAGCAAGCGTGTGATCTCGACCGACTGCTTTTTATACCGGCGGCCGAACCACCCCACAAGAATGTTGCAGGACAGGTTTCATTCGAGCATCGTCTGGCAATGGTACAAGCGGCGATCCGGCACTTCCCAAAATTCCAGGTCTCCGATCTGGAAATTCGGCGTAGCGGCAAAAGCTTCTCCGTTGACACTCTCGAGATTCTACGCAAACAGGATCCGCAAGGTGAGCGTTATTTCATTGTCGGCCTTGACTCATATCGTGACATCGCCTCCTGGAAAGATTTTACCCGTATCTTCAACCTGAGCCACCTGGTGGTGATGACCCGTCCCGGAGTCGAGCTGAGCGACCCGCTCGAGCCCCTGCCCGTTGCGGCCCGCGAAGACTTCTGCTACGATAGTGATGCTGAAATAATTCGACACAAATCAGGCAACAACGTGATTTTTCTAAAGGAAACTTACCTGAATATTTCCTCGACCAAAATTCGGCAGATGTTGAGCACCGGACAGTCGATCCGTCACCTGGTTGCACCTGCAGTCGCAGATTACATTCAAGAGCATGGTCTCTACCAAACGACAGCAATTAAAAGGAGTCATTGATTTGCAATCGCAAGACCGGGCGCAAAAATGCGCCGCCTTTGTCCTCGGCAAAAAAGCTTTCAACGTCCGCATCCTCGACGTTCGCAAGATTTCATCCCTAACGGATTTTCTCGTACTCGCCTCCGGAAGTTCCGACCGCCAGGTCAAAGCGGCGGCCGAGGCGGTTCACCTTGGTCTGAAAAAAGAATACGAAACCATGCCGATCGGCATCGAAGGCATCAATGAGGGTCGCTGGGTACTGATCGACTATGGCGATGTCATGGTCCACGTTTTCCACGAACCGGTCCGACTCTTTTACGATCTGGACGGGCTCTGGAGTGACGCTGAAGAGGTCCAGATACTCGATGATGTCCCGGAAACGGTCTAGTCCACCCCATGAGATTGAACCTGCTCTGTGTCGGACGCCTGTCCCTGCCGTATCTGCAAGATGGCTGCGCCGAGTTTGCCGAACGTCTCAAGCGCTATCTGCCCCTTTCAATCACCGAGATCAAGGAGCATAAGACCGGCAGTAAACAGGACCTGCTCCGCATCATAGCGACAGAAGGGGGGCATCTCGAGCAACGTATTCCTGGCGGGGCCTTTGTCATTGCCCTGGATCAACGCGGAAAAAGTTTGAGTTCGGAGCAGCTGGCCGAGCTTATGAGCAACCACATGGTACGCAGCATACCGGAATGGACCCTGCTGATCGGCGGCCCTTACGGACTGAGTGATGCATTGATAAAGCGCGCCGACCTGATTCTTTCCCTGTCGAGCATGACCCTGACTCATCAGATGGCAAGGCTGTTATTGCTGGAACAACTCTATCGATGCTGCACGATCATCCGCAACGAGCCATATCATCATTGATGACTTATTTTTGTGTCTTCACGAACAGATACCTACCCTTTACGGATGATTTTTTCTTCGCCTGAAACCCTACTTTTGTGGTTAACTGCCAGAACATATTTTAGAATGAGTTTTTAAGGTATGAAGGAGAGTGGTATGAGTGGACAGTTTGACCAGGTCAAAAGGCAGCTGCTTAAAGAGCGCCAGGACCTGCTGAAAGAAGTCAGCGATTCTTACGAGACCTGCCGTGAAATTGGCCAGGACGGTGTACCTGACATCGGCGACATGTCCTCTGTGGCTTACAGTCGTGACGTGCTGTTTAACGTCAGTGAAACCAAACGCCAGCGCATTCACGACATCAACGTGGCTTTGGACCAGATTGAAAAAGGGGAGTATGGAATCTGCATGAGCTGCGGTGAAGAAATTTCGCCACGCCGCATGGAAGTCCGACCCTTTTCGCGTTACTGTATAGAGTGCAAAACGGATATCGAAAAATTTGGGGGGCAATAATCCCATGACGCTTTACGGAGTGAATTCCGGGAGGAAACAATGACATTCATGGCCGTGATACTATTATTTATTTTCTTCGTTCTGTTTTTTCTCTATTTCTGGGGCCTTAATCCCCAGATGGTCACGATCTTTTATCTGCCCGAGCAAAGCCTGACCCATCCGGCAGCAATAATCGTCATCGGCTGTATCCTTGTTGGTCTGATCCTTGGCTTCGGTGCCCATATCTACAGCACTGCGACCCACTGGATGAGACATTGGAATCGGGAACGTTCCGAAAAGAAGCAACAGGAAATCAGTGCCATCTACCGCGAGGGCGTCGGCCGGCTTCTGTCCGGTGATCTGAAAAAAGCCAGGGTGCTCCTCAAAAAAGCACTCGATCGCGACCCTAAACGGGTTGACACTCTGATTGCTTTGGCCAGCCTGAACAGTCAGGAGGGCAATCACGCAGAAGGCCTGGAGCTGCTGCGCAAAGCCAGTGAGATCGAGCCGAAAAGCATGGAGGTGCTCTTCAAGACCGCCGCCATTCAGGAAGAAATCGGCAATGACGAAGAGGCCATAGCGACTTACCAGTCATTGATTGCGCTGGAAAAAGGTAATCGCAAAGCATTGCGCAATCTGCGGGACCTCTACATCAAACACAACCGCTGGCAGGAGGCCCTGGAGAGCCAACGTCAAGTCCTCAAGGCCGGTCCCGGCACCAACCGCGTCACCGAAGAGAAGGAGATGCTTCTCTATCTGCGCTATGAACTGGCCCGTCAGGCAATCAGCAACGGCTCCCCTGCAGAGGCCAAGTCAGAGTTAAAGGACATCCTTAATCAAAAGACCGATTTTACTCCGGCACAGGTTTCACTGGGCGATGCCTACGTCGCCATGAACCATGGTGACGATGCTGTCAAGACCTGGCAGGAAGGCTACAGAAAGCAGGGCAAAGGTGTGTTTCTGGATCGCCTGGAGGCCTATTTCATGAAGCGCGAAGACCCCTCTTCACTGCTCAACTTTTTTCGCACCCAGGTTCTCGAGCAGGGTGAAGACCTGCTGTTCAGACTCTATTACGGCACGCTTTGCCTGCGCCTGGAAATGATTGATGAAGCCAAAGAGCAGTTGCAGGCGGTGGAAAGCTCCGGTGTGGAATCCTCACAGCTTCACCTGCTGCTGGCAGAGACCTATCGCCGTTGCCGTGAATCGGAACAAGCGATCAATGAGTACCAGAAAGCGTTGGGTATCTCCAGGCGTCTTCACCTCAATTTCGTCTGTGAAGAGTGTCAGCATATCACTCCCGAGTGGAACAGCCGCTGCCCTTCATGTGGCAAATGGAATACGACCAGCCTGGTTGACCGCAAGGTGATGCAGAATGCCCGCCCGCTTTCGCTGGACAAGATGATCATTCATCACGGTGAACAAAAAGAATGGCAAAGTGCATGAAGAAACCGGTTGCACTGATTATTCTCGACGGTTGGGGCCTCAGCGAAACCTGCGAGAATAACGCCGTTTGCCAGGCACGTACCCCGCGCCTTGATGAGTTTGCCAAAGACTACCCGACATCCTGGCTGGAGGCCTCCGGCCTCAATGTCGGGCTGCCCGAAGGCCAGATGGGCAATTCGGAAGTCGGCCATCTCAACATTGGTGCCGGTCGCATTATCTACCAGGAGCTTACCCGCATCAACCTCAGCATTGAAGAAGGAGACTTCTTTACCAATCCGGTCCTGATTGATGCCCTGGCCCGCATTCGCGGCGCCGGCGGCAAACTGCACCTGATGGGACTTTTATCAGACGGCGGCGTCCATTCCCATAACAAGCATCTCTATGCCCTGATTACTCTTGCAAAACGTGAGGGAGTTGCAGCCTGCGTCCATGCATTTATGGACGGACGTGACACCCCACCGCAGAGCGGCGCTTCCTACCTCGAGCAACTCGAAGCGGAGATGGCGCGCCTGGGACATGGCCGACTGGCAAGCGTGATCGGACGCTACTACGCCATGGACCGTGACAATCGCTGGGATCGAGTACAGCTGGCCTGGCAGGCGATAACACTGGGACAGGGTCAACCGGCGGCCTCAGGCGCAGCAGCAATTCAGGCTGCCTATGCGGCCGGCCAGAACGACGAATTTGTCGAACCGCGGGTTATCCAGCAGGAGGGCTTACCGGTTGGCCGCGTAAACGACAATGACGGCATCATTTTTTTCAACTTCCGCGCCGACCGGGCCAGGGAAATCACCCGCAGCTTTACCCAGCCGGGCTTCGCCGCCTTCGAAAGGCCTGAAGTTCCGCAACTTTCAGCTTTTGTCTGCCTGACTGAATACGACGAGACCTTTAACCTGCCGGCAGCCTTTGCCGCTACAAGCTTTCCCAGAATCCTGGGTGAGGTTGTCGCTGAGGCGGGCCTGCGCCAGCTGCGAATCGCGGAAACCGAAAAATATGCCCATGTCACCTTCTTCTTCAATGGCGGCCTGGAAACACCTTTTACCAATGAAGATCGCGTACTGATCCCGTCACCCAGGGATGTCGCCACCTACGACCAGAAACCGGAGATGAGCGCTCACGAGATGACTGATGAAGTGATCCAGCGCATCAAGCAGGGGACCTACGACCTGATTGTCCTGAACTTTGCCAACCCTGACATGGTCGGCCACACAGGTGTGCTTGAGGCGGCCATTTCTGCCATGGAAACAGTTGACACCTGCACCGGTCGCATAGTCGACGCTCTGCTCGCAGCCGGCGGCTGCGCTTTGATCACAGCCGATCACGGCAACTGTGAAAAGATGTCCGACGGTAGCGGCTCACCGCACACCGCACACACAGCCAACCGGGTGCCGTTAATCCTTGTTGATCCCGACAACCGCCAGGCCGTCCTGAAACCAGGTATCCTTGCCGATATAGCACCAACCATTCTCAATCTGATGGGTCTGGACGTGCCGGCAGAAATGACCGGTAAAAACCTTGTAGCCTGATTTATTCTGCCAGCACTGTGGCTATTGCAATTTATTGTCGACATCTCTGGAGGGGATATTCGTGTGGACCCGCTTTCGCCTGGCACTTGCGGCGGGCATCGACCTGCTGCTGCCGCCAGCCTGCTTGCTCTGCGGAGAATTGTTGCCGACAGGCCATGACGCGCAAGCCTTCTGTCGCGACTGCCTGGCAGCCATGCCCCCTTTGACTTCAGCGCACTGCCGCTGTTGTGCTCAACCTTTCCCGGACACGACCTCAAGCCATCTCTGCGGCATCTGCCTGCAGCGGCTGCCACCCTTCTCGATTGTCCATGCTGCCGGCATTTATCAGGGCAGCCTCAAGGAAGCTATTCACAAGCTGAAATACCGTAACCGGCTCGCCCTGGCGAAACCGCTCGGTCAGCTCCTCGGCAAGAGTATCGTTGCCGCGGGGAATGGTTTTGCTCCCGACCGCATCATACCGGTACCGCTACACCCCCGGCGATTGCGGCAGCGCGGCTATAACCAGGCCCTCGAAGTGGCCAGGCCGATTGCTCAGCAGTCAGGTATCCTTCTCGACACAACACTCCTGCAACGCACACGCGACACACCACAGCAGCAGGGTTTGTCGGCGACCGAGCGCAGAAGCAATCTGCGCAATGCATTTACCCTCACCTCTAGAGCACCGGCACTCAGGATTCTGCTGATCGACGATGTCATGACCACCGGCGAGACCGTGCGCGAGTGCAGCCGAACACTTCTGGCCGGCGGCATTGACGAGGTACAAGTTGCAGTCGTTGGCCGAGCCTGAACAAAAACTGACCAACCAATTATTGTCATTAATTACATATCTGTGTAAAATGCAAAGACCTTATGCGGAGATCTTATATTCGTATGACACCCGGTAAATCCATCATACAGAGCATTACCCTTGAACAGGCCTTAGCCACTATTCCCAGTGGACTCTTTGTCGTTGACAAGAAGAGGACGATTGTCTATTGGAATCCAGCAGCAGAGCGGATCACCGGCTTTTCCACAAAGGAAATCGTCGGTCAGCACTGCTCCTTTCTGCAGGGCATTCCATGCAGTGACGGCTGTGGACTTTATACCGTTGACATCCCCAAGCCGATAATCGGCGCACGCTGCACAATCGTCACAAAATCAGGGGAGAAGGTGCACCTGCTCAAAAACATGGAGTATCTGCGCGATACTGCCGGAGAGATTATCGGTGGCATCGAATCTTTCACCGATGTCACACGACAGCGCGCCCTGGAAGAATCTCTACACGAGCAGACCGCATTACTCGAGGTGCGGGTCAAGGAACGGACCGCCGAGCTTAAACAGAGCGAAGAACGCTTCCGCAGCGTTCTCGACAACATGGACGATCTGGCCTATATCGCCACGGAAGAATATGTTCTGACGTTCATGAACCGGTCCATGCTGGAAATCTTCGGTAACCAGGTCGGTGACTCCTGCTACAAGGTACTGCACAATGAACCAGCAGCGTGTTCCTGGTGTCCCATGGACAAAGTGTTCAAGCATCGCACGGCGCGCGATGAACGCCAATTGGGCAACCAGGGGAGAATCTACGAGATCGTCCATTCCCCCCTGCAGGATGAAAACGGCAGACGACAGAAACTTGCAGTGTGCCGGGACATCACCGAACGGAAAAAAGCCGAGCTTGATTTAAGGGAGGCCAACCGCGAACTCGATGCTTTTGCCCACTCCATCTCTCACGACCTGCGCGGTATCCTGGCTCCGGTGGTCACCTACATGGATTTTCTCCGTTTGACCTATAGTGAGGTTTTTGACGAACAGATTCTGCATATCCTCGGCGAAGTGGAGCAGCAGGGTGAACGGGCTATTGCCTTGCTCGATGATCTTCTCGAACTGGCCCAGGTCGGCCATGTCAAGTCTGGTGACCACCCTACCAATGTGAACATGATCGTCACTGAGATCATGAATGAGTTGAGCCTGGAAAACAGCGGCAATCCTGAGATCAAGAGCGAAGATTTGCCGCAGTCCTGGCTTCCCAAAGCTCTGGTTTACCAGCTTTTCACCAACCTGCTCAGGAATGCCTGCCACTATGCACCGGAAGGCAGAGCTCCCATTGAAGTCGGCTCTTGGGATGAGGGCAGCCGGGTGATTTATTTTGTGCGTGACTACGGCCCAGGGGTCCCTTTCCAGGAGCGGGAAGCTATCTTCGACATTTTCTATCGAGGTAAAACCTCCCAGGGCAAAGGTGGTAACGGTGTCGGCCTGGCCATAGTGCGTAAGATTGCGCTGCGCTGCCAGGGGGAGGCCTGGGTAGAGCAGACCCCGGGTGGAGGGGCTACCTTTTGCATGTCTCTGCCAAAAGCCGCCGCATTCGGCAAACCCGCCGAAGATGAACCATAACCCTGGGAACAAACGACTCAAGCGAGATGATTTGCCCCTTCATACCCGACCTGAAATGAGCAGCCTGCCAAATCCGCAATATTTGCACATCCAGCGCCGCCTCCACGATCATTTCGGTTCGCTCCACTGGTGGCCGGCTGACAGCCCTTTCGAGGTTGCCGTAGGGGCTATCCTTACCCAGAACACGACCTGGACTAATGTGGAAAGGGCCATCGGCAACCTCAAACAGGCCGAAGCCTTATCTCCGGAGAGGCTGGCGGCCCTCGCCGTCAATCAGCTCGAAGATATGATCAGGCCCTCCGGCTTTTACCGTCAGAAAGCCGCTCGTTTGCATAATCTCGCCACACATCTGTTGCATGACTGGCAAGGCAGTCTGGCTGATTTCTGCGCCGGCCCGTTGAATGCCGCCCGGGCAAGGCTGCTGGCCCTGCCGGGGATCGGTCCGGAGACAGCCGACTCCATCCTGCTTTATGCGGCCGGCCGCCCTTCATTCGTCGTTGACGCCTACACCAGGCGCATTTTCGAGCGCATCGGTCTGTTGAAGGGTCAGGAGAAGTATGACGAGATCCGCCGAATGTTCATGCAAAACCTCCCCGAGGATGCCAGACTCTACAATGAATACCATGCGCAGATTGTGCAACTGGCGAAGACCTGCTGCCGGAAGAACAAAACCCTCTGTGCAGACTGCCCTGTCAACAGTGAATGCAGCTTCGCGAAACGAGGAAGTTCAAGCGTTGCCCAAAGGGAATGCCGCAATACCTGAGTGAAGAATCCGGAATCAGCATCTCAGAATCTGTCACGGCAATGCCTGGCGCAACCCTGCGACCTGCCGGATATGAATCTCAGCAAGTATCCCGGTACAACATATTCGATCCGCACTGGTCCCTGTTCAGACCTTAACGCAAAAACCCTGATTTACCTTGACTTATTCAGCCATTTTGATAAGTTGCTGTGTTCTAAATCTGCACAAAAAAGGGATCCGCGGGGCTGAATTATGGACTATAAAGAGACGCTTAATCTTCCGGCAACCGACTTTCCGATGCGCGGCAACCTGCCACAACGCGAACCGGAAATCATGCAGCGCTGGGCTGAACTCGACCTGGACCAGCAACTTGGCGAACCGGCGGCGGGCAAGCCGAACTTCACCCTGCACGATGGTCCTCCCTATGCGAACGGCAACATCCATATCGGCCATGCGCTGAACAAGATCCTCAAAGACATCGTCATCAAGAGCAAGCGCATGCAGGGCTACTACGCGCCCTACGTCCCGGGCTGGGACTGTCATGGCCTGCCGATTGAGCTGAAGGTCGACCAGAAACTCGGCAAGAAGAAACGCGAGATGAGCAAGGCCGAAGTTCGCAAGGAGTGTCGTGCCTATGCCAAAGAGTGGGTCGGCATTCAGAGTGAGGAATTCCGTCGTCTCGGCATCTTCGGTGACTGGAATCACCCCTACCTGACCATGACCTCCGACTACGAAGCGGCCACTGCCCGCGAACTGGCACGCTTTGCCGAAAGGGGTGGACTCTACAAGGGACGCAAACCGATCCACTGGTGTTCCTCCTGCGTCACCGCTCTTGCTGAAGCCGAAGTTGAGTACGAAGATCACACGTCACCTTCTATCTACGTCAAGTTTCCATACACAGATGCGCTTCCCGAAAGTCTTGGCGAACTGGGGAGCAAGCCTCTGTCATTCGTCATCTGGACGACAACGCCGTGGACAATTCCGGCCAACCTTGCGGTCTGCCTGCATCCTGAATTGCCTTACGTCGCTGTCGACACCGGCGTAGAGCTGTTGGTGATGGCCGAGGGCCTGCATGCCAAGGTCCTGGCTGAGCTCAACATTACCGATTTCAGGGTCGTCAAAACCTTCTCGGCTGAGCTTTTCGAAAAACGGGAATGCCGCCACCCTCTCTATGATCGCGCTTCCCTGCTGGTACTCGGCGATTACGTCACCCTTGAAGCCGGCACCGGCTGCGTGCATACCGCCCCCGGCCACGGCCAGGACGACTATCAGACCGGTCTCCGCTACGGTTTAGAAATCTACAACCCGGTGGATGACTACGGTCGCTATCGGAAAGACCTGGAATTCTTCGGCGGCGAAAAGGTTCCGGAAGTCAATTCGCAGGTCACCGCCAAACTGACTGAAGTCGGTGCGTTGCTGAAAGAAAGTAAACTGTCGCACAGTTATCCGCACTGCTGGCGTTGCAAAAAGCCGATTATTTTCCGGGCCACCGAGCAGTGGTTCATCTCCATGGAAGCCAACCAGCTGCGCCAGAAGGCGCTCGACCATATCAATGACGTGCAGTGGATTCCACCCTGGGGACGTAATCGCATCTACAACATGATCGAAAATCGTCCCGACTGGTGCATCAGCCGCCAACGCAGCTGGGGCGTTCCGATCACGGTTTTCTATTGCAGCAAATGCGATGGGGCCTTGGCTGATGGCAAAATCATGCATCATGTTGCCGACCTCTTCGAAGCAACAGGCAGCGACATCTGGTTTGAAAAAGACGCAAAGGAGCTGATCCCGGCGGGAACGGTCTGCCCGGATTGTGGCCACGACGATTTCCGCAAAGAGATGGACATCCTTGATGTCTGGTTCGATTCCGGAGTCTCACATGCTGCGGTAGTAGAAAAGAACGACAAGCTTCAATCCCCGGCAGACCTTTACCTGGAAGGTAGCGACCAGCATCGCGGCTGGTTCCATTCCAGCCTGCTGGCCGCAGTCGGCACCCGTGATGCTGCACCCTACAAGGCGGTTCTGACGCACGGTTTTGTCCTCGATGAAAAGGGTCGGCCGATGTCCAAATCAGTGGGCAACGTGATCGCTCCGGAGAAAGTCATCAGTCAGTATGGTGCCGAGATCCTGCGCCTCTGGGTCGCCACTCAGGATTACCGCAACGACACACGCGTCGGCGATGCGATCCTCAAGCAGGTCTCCGAGGCCTACAGGAGAATCCGCAACACGGCTCGCTACATACTTGGCAATATCCACGATTTCAATCCGGCGACCGATAGTGTTGCCGACAGTGACCTGCTAGAGGTTGATCGCTGGGCCCTCTCCCGCCTGGAAAGCCTGGCCAACCGGGTACTGAAATCTTACGATGCCTACGAATTCCACGTGCTTTACCATGCTGTGCATAATTTTTGTTCTATCGAGATGAGTGCATTCTACCTCGACGTCCTCAAGGACCGGCTCTACACCTCGCCAACCGCAAGCCTGGCACGCCGCAGCGCCCAGACCGCAATGTTCCGCATCCTTGACGCCCTCACCCGCATGACCGCTCCGGTGCTGTCATTCACAGCAGAAGAGATCTGGGGGTTTTTACCCGGCGAGCGCGAAGCGAGCGTCCACCTGTCAGGCTTTCCCGGCTTTGCATCAAGCATGATCGATGCCACCCTGGAAGCGAAGTATGAACGTTTGCTGGCAGTACGCAGCGACGTCGCCAAAATTTTAGAGTTGGCCCGGGCAGAAAAAACCATCGGACATTCCCTCGACGCACGGGTGGAAATCGCTGCCGAAGGTGACTTGGGGGTACTGCTCAGAAGCGAAGCAGAACAGCTTGCCAGTCTCTTTATCGTCTCCCAGGTCGAGGTCTGCGACAGCCTGGAAGACGGCAGTAACGGCGAGAACCTTCCGGATTTGAGAATCCGTGTCAGCAAGGCTGACGGTGAAAAATGTTCACGCTGCTGGAACTACGCCACTTCGGTCGGACAGTCCGAAGAACATCCGGAAATCTGTCACCGTTGTCTTGAGGCACTTGCCTGAGACCGGGACGCGAGACGAGGAAAAACCCGGACGCATAAATGCAGTATTCGATCTGGACGCGGCTCTTTTCCAGACGAAAACTATTTAGTTCCCATCCGGGAACTCCGGGTGGCACGACCGCAGTTTTCGATCTGGAACCGAGCAATTTTTCGCAAGGTCAAGGAAATCAAGGATTTGAGCGGAGGCGTAGTCCTTTACGCCGCACAATCAAATCCGCAGATTGACGCAGAGATTGTGGAAAAGGGCCGTTTCCGGACGAAAACTATTTAAGCTTTTCACGTTCCGCATACGAGAGTATATGTCCAGATACCGCACACTAGCGATCATCACTTCAGTCATCCTGGCCTTCGACCAAGCGACCAAACTGTATGTGGATGCCAACTTCCGGCTTCACGAATCGGTCCCGGTGATCCGCGGCTTTTTCCATTTGACCTACGTACGCAACAAGGGTGCCGCCTTCGGTATTCTCGCCGACAATGCTGTGCGCATTCCGTTCTTCATCACTGTGTCAACCATCGCCATGATTGGTATCCTCTGGTACATCAAGCACATCAGAGCCGACCAGAGATTAACCTTCTTTTCGCTTTCTCTGATTTTTTCCGGAGCCCTCGGCAACCTGATTGACCGCATTCGTCTCGGTGAAGTGATTGACTTTATCGACATCTTCTGGCAGCGCCATCACTGGCCGGCCTTCAATGTTGCAGACTCTGCCATCACCGTGGGCGTAACCCTGCTTTTTATCGAAATGTGGCGCGAAGATCGCCATAAGCAGCCGACTGGCCCCGGGAAAAAGCGAATTGAATCAGAAGAGGATTACCCTGCATAATCGGTCCCTGCCTGAGCCACTACCAACCCAAAAACCAGGCAACTCGATCAAAATCTCGGTTTAAAAACCACATCCCATTTATCCCTGTCATATCAGAATGTTAACTTCGCGCTCGCCTTTGCGCTCAGGTTATTTCGCGAATCTAATCATTTCAGTGTGGAGTTTTCGTCGCAAGTATGGCAACTTACCCTGAATTATCAAGATCACGCCCCACTTCCTCTTGGTTACAAAGTACCATCTTCCCGGGGCCTGGTGACAATACAAGAACATTAATTGCAATATGACACAAGTGACTGACAAGCTGCTGTTCCCCCAGGGCAAGCGACCCTCGAAGCGCAAGGACCAGCCTTTACGGCCAGACCGTCCCGGCCGGAAGATCATGAGCATCAGGATCAAACTGACGTTTCTCACTCTGGTCATTATCGCCTTGATCACCACGGGCTCATCCATAGTCGCGATCCAGAGCATGGATCGGGAACTGCTGGACTCATTGGTGAAGCGGGGGGCTTCTATCTCTCTCAGTGCCGCGATTCCGGCGGGCTACAGTATCCTCGCAGACGACCGCCTGGCTCTCGACAATCTGGCAGCGAAAATCGAGGCATCGCAAGAGGATATCTCCTACCTTGCGATTCTCGATAATGATGGCAATATCCTGGCCCACAACAAGATGGCAGAAACCGGCTCTCTGTTTATAGCGGCGGTTGGCGCTCCGTTAGAGCACGGCCCCGATTTTAGCATGCACCGGGTTAACCGTGATGGCCTTGCCAGCTACGAATTCCGGTCACCCATACAGTTTGCCGACAATCAGGTCGGCAGCATCATCGTAGGCATTGATACCTCTACACTGCATATGGCCAAAGACTTTGCCCGCAGGAGAATTCTCCTGATCTCTCTGGCAGTGCTGGCTTTCGGTGCCCTGTGTACATTCATGCTGTCGAAACTGATAACTGCGCCGATTGAACGCCTGACAGCCGGAGTATCCCAGATCACCGCCGGCAATTATCACGTCGAAGTCAAAGTCAGCTCACGGGATGAGCTTGGTGAATTGACGCACAGCTTCAATGAAATGTCGCGGGTGATCCTGTCACAGCAGGAGAACCTGGGAGGCTACGCCAGCAATCTCGAGGAAGCCTATGTCTCTACCATTCGGATTCTCGCCGCCGCCCTCGATGCTCGCGACAACTATACCCTTGGCCATTCTGCAAGGGTAGCAAGACTCTCCATCCTGATTGGCCAACATCTCGGCCTCAGCACAGAGGAGCTTAAAGACCTTGAGATAGCTTGTTTTCTTCATGATATCGGCAAAATTCACATACCCGATGTCATCATCAACAAGCCAATTCCACTTAACCGGCAAGAATCATGGGTCGTCAAGAAACACCCGGAGCAGGGGGCCGAGATTCTCCAGCTAGCCGAGTCACTTCATAAATACATTCCCGTCGTCCTTCATCACCATGAATGGTATAACGGCAAAGGCTACCCACACGGTCTGCAGGGGGATGAAATTAACAGCTATGCCCAGATCGTCTCTATTGCCGACGCTTATGATGCCATGACCACATCGCGCCCTTACCGTAAAGGATGCTCCAGAGACGAGGCCATAGCGGAAATCATGAAGTTCTGTGGCACTCAGTTCAACCCTGAATTGACGGACATTTTTCTGCTTGCATTGAATGATTATGAAGACGATCAGGCATTGTTCTCACATGGAGGACCACATGAAACTCATAATTTTTTATATACTCACAGTACTTCTGCCGATCACAATGCTTACAGCCTGCGGAGTGCCGCCGCGCGCAGCCAAAGATTTGCCAAAGAGGGAAAACGTTCAAGCACCCATTGAATCCCCTGACCTGCCAGGATTAAACAATGCACTGGCACAGCAGCATGCCCGTCAATTACTGGACGCGCAGGATTATATCGGTACCATTAATTTTATTCAGGATGGAAGAAACAAAGGGGCAGGCGAGAAAATTCTGTCCGAGGAATACCTGCAGGCAGCAAACAGCAGCCTGGACCAGGCGGATGCTCTGATGAAAAAGGGCGATTACCCGGGAGCTGCCATTCTTTTAAAAACCGTTCAGGACGGCTTCCCTCAGAGCCTCGAACTGCAGCAACAGGTGACAACCTCTCCCACTCAGCTTACAGACAAAATCGATCTCTGCACGGAAAAGCTCATGGAGGCAGGCCTGATTGCCTACCGCTCCGGAGAACTCGCCAGAGCTATTAAAGTCTGGGAGCAGATTCTCGAATACAACCCGCAGCATCAGGACGCCCGGAACTCAATCCAGACCACGCAACTGCAATTGGCAAAGCTCAGGACTCTGAACAGCAAGGATCAGGCGCCACTAAGCGGCCCGATGCAGGGCCAGGAGCTCGGCAACAAGTAGCGAGCAGAGACAGGCCGGAGCCTTGAGATTGCCGAACCTAATCAAAATCCCCCTCGCTCAACGCGTCACTGAAGTCACCCCGTTTCTCGCCATGGCCAGAGAAATCCTGGAAGCCACCGGAGTAGCTCTCACTCCAGGTATCGATTTCGGTCTGGGCGCTGAAGGTTTTCTGCGTTTCTCTTATGCCAATTCCATGGGGAATCTGGACAAAGCCGTCGACCGGCTCGCTGACTTTTTTCGACAGCGCGGCTGGTTGTAGGGTACTAGTGCGACATCAGCACCGGTGTCGTCATCGATTCAAGTATGGTGCGGGTCGCACCGCCCAGCACCCATTCCTTCAACCGCGAATGACCGTAGCAGCCCATGACAATCAGGTCAGCGCTGAGATCCGCCGCACGCGACAGCATTTCATTGCCCACATCGATATCGGCACTATAATCCGTCTTTACTTCTACCTGCACGCCATGGCGTGCAAGGTAGAGGGCAATATCGGCGCCGGATACGCCGCCGTGCTCATCTTGCTTGGGATCGATCGCCATGACGCTCACGTTGTCCGCAAGCTTTAGCAGCGGGATAGCATCTGTGACGGCCCGTGTTGCCTCGCGACTCGCATTCCAGGCGATTAGAACGCGCTTTCCTACGGTGGGAAAACTGCCGATCTTGGGCAGAATCAATACCGGTCGTCCTGCAGCGGGCACCAGGCGCTCCGGGAAATCCGGGGCCACGCCCGATTCGTCAGCAGAATCACTCTGGCCGATCACGACCAGGTCAGCGCATCGGGCGTGTATTGACATCGCGTCTACCGGATCATCGATGGTTTTACGCCATTCGACATTCACGAGACCCGCGGCCAAGGCTTGTCTGGTAAAATCCGCTTCGGCGCCCGCCACTTCCTCAGCGGCAGCTTTCTCCCGGGCCGCGATGATCTCCGCTCCCACTTGCGCCATTAAGTAGCCAGGAAAGAGAACCGGAGCCAGCGAGTATAACGCGACCAGGTGGGCGTCATACTGCAGTGCCAGACGGATCGCGACTTCAACGCGCGTTGCACAGCGTTTGCCGGGATCAATGTGGATAAGGATCGTCTTATAGCTCATGGGGTTCCTTTCATGTGCACGGGCGTTCTTCTTTTGTTGTAATGCTCAGTTTAAAGTTATCAGAGATATAGCCGGGTGCAATGTGCTCTATAAATCATCCGGATCAGCGCTGTTTTGGTATGTGTTCCAACGGACACCTGCAAATGCCTTAAACTATCGCATCTTGCTGGTTCTTTGCCGCGTCAGCTGCGTTGCGCCTTTATCTGAGTAGCTACGTGGGCTGCTGAAGTCGCGCCTTGCTGACACGCCAAATCCCTGCGCAATCTTGCGAAATCCTATAGGATACAGGGTACTAGCCGCGTCCTGGTTGTCCCGATAACTGTTTTGCACCTGGTAGTCGGGAGCATAGCGCTCAGAAAATGTATGACTCGGCATCAAGGGCCGCCGCAGCGACCGTCCGTTTGGCCGCAAGCAGACCGCTGGCGTCGTACCTGGTAAAGCGGCGCACGCCGGACAAAAGCATCAACAGGCCGTCGCCCTCCTCGACGTAGTAGGCCGCCTTCTTCGCTGCAGTGGCAGCTTCCTCGGTGGCATTGAAGGTAAAAACCTTGACCGTCGCCTTGAGTTGTTGCTGTTTGCCCTCACTCAGTTTAGACAGGATCTTCTCGGCGCGCAGCACGGCGCTTTCAATGGCAAAAATCTGGATGGCGATGTCGGCAGCGGCCATCAGAATCTCCTGTTCTTCCTGCAGCTGCTGCATGTACTTCTGAACGCCGGTGCCGGCAAGTATCAGGAAGAGCGTCTTGAGATTCTTGAGCAGCGTCTTTTCAGCGATGAACGGAATCTCTTCGTCCAGCTCCTCAAAGGAAGGCGTCATCAGCGCTTCGAAGGCCTTCATCGCTTCTGCCTGCAGTGGCAGTTCACCCTTCATCGCCTTGCGCAGGATCATGCCGGTCGTGAGCAGCCGGTTGATCTCGTTGGTTCCCTCGAAGATGCGGTTGACGCGTTCGTCGCGGTAGAAGCGTTCGGCCGGATAGTCGCTGACGAAACCGTAGCCGCCGTGGATCTGCAATACCTCGTCGACCACGCGCGCAAGCACATCAGAGCAAAAGACCTTGGAAATCGCGCATTCGGCGGAGTAGTCCTCGATGCCTTTCTGGTACTGGACGTAATAGTCGTCGGTGCCCTTCTCGATGGTTGCCAGCTTGTCGTCGAGCAGCCCAGCCAGACGGTAGACCAGCGACTCTGAGGCAAAGATGTCGGCGGTCAAATCGGCGATCTTCTCCTGGATGGCGCCGAAAGAACCGATGGTCTTGCCGAACTGCTTGCGCTCGTTGGCATAGAGCAGGCCTTCTCTCAAGGCATACTTTGAGGCGCCAGTGACACAGGCGCCGAGTTTGAAGCGTCCGACATTGAGGACATTGAAAGCGATCTTGTGACCCTTGCCGATTGCGCCGAGGACATTCGCGACCGGTACCTTGCAGTTATCGAGGATGATCTGGGTAGTCGAGCTTCCCTTGATCCCCATCTTCTTCTCCTCGACACCAACGACCAGCCCTGCAAAAGTCTTCTCGACCAGGAAGCAGGTAAAATGCTCCTTATCGATCTTGGCGAAGACAATGAACAGGTCGGCGAAGCTGCCGTTGGTGATAAACTGTTTGGTCCCATTGAGGAGATAATGCGAGCCGTCTGCGGAGAGCACCGCCGAGGCCTGTGCGCCGAGAGCGTCGCTGCCGCTGCCCGGCTCGGTCAGACAGTAGGCGGCCAGCCATTGGCCGGTGATGATTTTTTCAAGGTACTGATCCTTCTGTGCCTTGGTACCGTAATAGACCAGTGGCAGGGTGCCAATTCCGGTATGGGCGGCGTAGGCGACGGAGAAGGAGCCAGCCGGAGCGATCTTCTCGCCAACCAGCATACTGGTCGCCTTGTCGAGCTCCAGGCCGCCGTACTCCTCGGGGGCATCGATCATCAGCAGGCCCAGCTCGCCACATTTCTTCATCCCAGCCACGACCAGATCGAAGTTCTGCTCCTCAATCTCCTCAAGGTGGGGGAAAATTTCGTTCTCGACGAACTGTGTCGTCGTTGCGGCGATGGCACGCTGCTCGTCACTGAAGTCCTCGGGAGTAAATACCGCTTCGCAGGCGGTCTCAGCGACCAGGTATTCGCAACCTTTCAGAATCCTCTTGTCCATGTCCGTCACCTCGTGAATAGTTTTGTGTCCTGTTCAGAATTTTTCGAAGATGCCCGCCGCGCCCATGCCACCACCGATGCACATGCTGACCATACCGTAACGTACGTCACGACGCTGCATTTCATGCAGCAGGGTGGCGGTCAATTTGGCACCGGTACAGCCGAGCGGGTGGCCGAGGGCGATGGCGCCGCCGTTGACGTTGATGATCTCCGGATTCAACGCCAATTCCTTGATCACAGCCAGCGACTGGGCGGCGAAGGCTTCGTTCAGCTCGATCAGACCGATATCGCTCTGCTGCAGACCGGCCATCTGCAAAGCCGCCGGGATCGCCTCGATCGGCCCGATGCCCATAATCTCAGGCGGCACCCCCTTGACGGCGAAGACGACGAAGCGGGCCAGTGGTTTCAGCCCGGTCTGCTTGAGAAAGTCTTCTGAGACCACCAGGGCAACCGCCGCGCCATCGGTCATCTGCGAGCTGGTCCCGGCCGTGACGGTGCCGTTCAGCTTGAAGACCGGCTTGAGCTTTGCCAGCCCTTCGATTGTGGTATCGGTGCGCACACCATCGTCGTTCACTACCGTTTTTTTGGTTCTGACCGGCTTGTTCTTGACAATAGTAACCTCTTCAATTTCAACCGGGATGATCTCGTCCGAGAATCGTCCTGCGGTGATCGCGGCAGCCGCTTTCTGATGGCTGGCAAGTGCGAAGTTGTCCTGCTGCTCGCGGTCGATGCTGTACTTTTCGGCAACCAGCTCGGCGGTGATCCCCATGGAGGCGAAGGCTTCCGGCCAGCTTGCCACCAGCCCCGGATTGGCGCTGAACTTGTTGCCGCCCATCGGAACGACGGTCATCGATTCGGCACCACCGGCGATGATGCAGTTGGCAAAGCCGGCCATGATCCGCTCGGCGGCGCTGGCAATAGTCTGCAGCCCTGAGGAGCAGAAGCGGTTGACGGTCTGCGCCGGCACCTGGTAGGGAATTCCGGCCTTCATGCTGGCGATACGGGCGAAGTTCATCCCCTGTTCGCCTTCGGGAAAGGCACAGCCGATCAGCACGTCGTCTATCTTCATCGGATCGATGCCGGTACGTTCGACCAGCCCCCTGATCGCAGCTGCGGCCAGATCATCGGGGCGCATATCCTTGAAACCACCCTTGTTTGCCCGGCAGCCCGGGGTCCGGTATGCCGCAAGTATGTAAGCTTTTTTCATCGCTATTCTCCTCGGAGCCTGCTGATTTTGATAATTGGCTAGTTGCGTAGCGGCTTGCCGGTTTTCAGCATCGACTGAATCCGCTCGGCGGTCTTTTTGTTGCCGCAGAGTTTGAGGAAGGACTGGCGTTCAAGTTGCAACAGGTAGTCCTCGGAGACAGGAGTGCCGGCAGGCACATCACCTCCACAGATGACATCAGCGATGAAGCCGCCGATCTCCTGCTCATAAGCAGTGACAAAGCCACCCATTTGCAGGTTCCACAGACTGGCCTTGATGCTGGCTGCGATGCTGCGTCCGGGTGCCGGAAGGTTTTCCAGCGGCTTGCCCGGCCGGTAGTTGACTGCCAGCGCCAGCACCTTCTGTTTGGCGTCGGCGATCAAACGGTCGAGGTCCATACTGATGCTGTCACCCGGGCGCATGTAGTTCAGACCTCGCAGTTCAGCGGCACCCATGGATACCGTCGCCATGCCGATCTGTTTGAAATATTTGAAGACATAAGTGGTTGGGTCGGTTTCGTACTGCTGCGCCAGCTCGACCGCGCGTAAGCACATCTCCTTGGTGCCGCCACCGGCCGGCAACAGGCCAACGCCGATCTCAACCAGCCCCATGTAGGTTTCGGCATAAGCATTGATGGCGTCGGCATGCAGGCTGAACTCGCAGCCGCCGCCGAGGGCCATGCCGAACGGTGCGGCCACCACGGGCACCCTGGAGTATTTGACCGCCATGGTCGCTTTCTGAAAGGCCCGTACCATCAGGTCGATATCCTCGTAAGCCCCTTCCGCCAAGGCCACAGCGAGCATCATCAGGTTGGCGCCGGCCGAGAAGTTGGCCCCCTGGTTGCCGATCACCAGCCCGACCCCCTCCTCTTCAGCACGCTTGATCGCCTTGTGGGTCATGGTCAGGATGTCGCCGCTGATGGTATTCATCTTTGAATGGAACTCGAAACAAAAGACACCGTCGCCAAGATCGACCAATGAACAACTGGCGTTCTTCTCTACCAGTCCGCCGGATTTTTTCAGGATCTGCAGATTGATCTGTCCCGCTTTTCGAGGGAACGGCTTGTACTCACCTGTCTGCAGATCGAAGTATTCCTTCTGTCCGGCGTCGTTGAAGCGATAGAAGTACTCGACGGTCTTCAGCACGGCCGGCACTGTCACACCGTCTTTCTCCGCCCGTTTGACGAAGGCAGCGACGCCTATGGCATCGAGCATCTCGAAGGGGCCGATCTCCCAGTTGAAGCCCCATTTCATGGCGTTGTCGATATTGACCACATCATCAGCGATCTCGGGGATACGGTTAACGGTATAGATCAGGGTGTCGCGCAGGGTCTTCCAGGCATAATCGGCAGCTTTGTCATTCCCTTCGACCACCATCCTGACCTTCTGCGCCGGGTCGTCGACCATCTTCACTGCGGTGACGGAGGCGAATTTTGGCTTGGCGATCGGCTGGTACTCACCACTGGTGTAGTCGAAGTAGAAAATCTGCCGTTTGCCGTCGACCTGCTCTTTTTTGTAGAAACCCGCCTTGCTCTTGTTGCCGAGCAGCCCGGCCTCGACCATCTTGTTCATAAACGCGGGGACCTTGAAAACCTCGCGCTCCTCGTCTTCGCTCAGCAGTTCATAGGAGTTTTTGCCGACGTGGACCAGGGTGTCAATACCGACCAGGTCGGCGGTGCGGAATGCCGCCGATTTAGGCCGGGCGGTAGCCGGGCCAGCGATGGCATCGACCTCCTCAACGGTCATCCCCATCTCGACCATATGCTCGATGCCCTTGTAGATGGCATAAACACCAATACGATTGGCGATGAAATTTGGCGTGTCCTTGGCATGGACGATCCCCTTGCCGAGCCGACGGCTGATGAACTCGGCCATGCCGCTGACCACCTCTGGATCGGCATCCTTGCAGGGTATGATCTCCAACAGACGCATGTAACGTGGCGGGTTAAAGAAATGAGTGCCCATGAAGTTGCGGCGCACCTCGACCGGCAGAGCCTCGGCCATGTCGTTGACTGACAGGCCGCTGGTGTTGGTGCTCAGAACTGCGCCTGTCTTGAGATGCGGGACGATCTTTTTAAAGAGCCCCAGCTTTATCGGCATGTGTTCGATGATGACCTCGATCACCCAGTCGCAATCTTGCAATTTCGGCAGGTCGTCGTCGAAGTTGCCGCAAGAGATCCGAGTGGCGTATTTTGACAGGTAGAGAGGAGCCGGCTTCATTTTCATCAGGCCTTCCAGACCGCTGCGGGCAATGCGGTTGCGCACCTGCGTGCTCTCCAGGCTCAGGCCGGCAGCCTGCTCCTCACTGCTCAGGGCTTTCGGCACCATGTCGAGCAACAGGACATCAAGACCTGCGTTTGCAAGGTGGGCGGCAATAGTGGCGCCCATGACTCCGGCGCCAAGCACTGCCGCACGGTTGATCTGCCTCATGAGTTTCCTCCATTATGATTATTTTGCTGTTGGTCATCTGAACCATCGCCGTTATGCAGGTACAGCGTCTCAATCCGATCCCGATATTTGTTGTAAATCACCTTGCGTTTAAACTTGAGGGTCGGTGTCAGTTCGCCATCTTCCACTGAAAATTCGCGGGGCAGCAGAATGAATTTTTTTATGGTCTGATAGGGAGGCAGCTTGTCGTTGACTAATTGCACACGCTCTGCATAGCGCTTATGGACCCGTTGATTGGCAACCAGTTCCTTCACATCCAGGTAAGCGAGGCCTTCCTGATGACCCATCTTGAGCAGCCGTTCCAGGTTCGGGGTCAAAAGCGCAACAAGGTAAGGCTTGCGATCACCGAAAACGAAAGCCTGAGAAATATATTTGTCCATCCTGAGCTCGTTTTCAAGCGGCTGCGGTGCAATGTTCTTCCCGCCGGACGTGATGATGATCTCCTTTTTCCTGTCAACAATATAAACGTAGCCATCCTCATCAATTCTGGCAATGTCTCCGGTATGAAACCAGCCGTCCACAAGAGCCTTTTCAGTCTCCTCAGGAGCTTTGTAATATCCGCGCATCACCTGCGGACCGCGCACCAGGAGTTCGTTATCGTCGGCAAGCTTGACCTCGGTTTCATACAGGGGCGTCCCCACTGAACCGAAGCGAACTTTCCAGGGGCTGTTCAGCGTTACGGCAGGACTGGTTTCGGTGAGACCGTAGCCTTCAAAGGTTGGGATGCCGATCGCCCACATAAACTCATTAATGTTTTTATCGAGTGGGGCACCTCCTGAAATAAAATATTTGAGGTTGCCTCCGAAACGCTTGCGAATCTTGCGAAAAACCAGCCAGTCGAAAAATCGATATTTAATACCCAGCATGCCAACCGGGCCCGGATTTATATAGCGGAGAGAAATATATTTACGGCCAATTTCAACCGCCTTGTGAAAGATCGTGCGCTGAAGCGGGGACGCCTGGTGGACATTCTCATAAATACGCGCGTAGATTTTCTCGAAGAGTCGCGGCACGCTGACCATAACGGTCGGCTTGACCTCCAACATGTTCTCGACCACCTTATCGACGCTTTCACTGAAAGCCACATGGCATCCTGTCATCAGCGGAGCATAATATCCGGCCGTGCGTTCGAGAATATGGCTCAAGGGCAGGAAACTGAGGAATGTCTCATTCATGCTGAGCGCTTCAAGTTTCTGTAAACCATAATAGGCGTCGAAGATCACGTTTTCATGGGTGAGCATGACCCCTTTTGGGATTCCCGTGGTTCCGGAGGTGTAGATGATGGTAATCAGGTCTGTAGACAGAACCGCGTCG
>JBPPMD010000121.1:0-12887 GCA_051305875.1 Desulfuromonadales bacterium
AAGTCATGGAAGCCATGGTCAAGCGCACCCGTGCTGCCGGCGGCGAAGTGGTTGCCTTGCTTAAGACCGGCTCAGCATTCTATTCACCGGCTTCCTCAGCTATCGCGATGGCCGAGTCGATCCTCAAAGACCAGAAGCGGGTTCTGCCAACCTGCGTGTACCTCAACGGTGAATTCGGCGTCAAAGGCTACTACGTTGGCGTACCGACCGTACTTGGCTCTGAGGGCGTTGAGAAGATCCTCGAATTCAAGCTCGATGCAGATGAGCAAGCCATGATGGATAAGTCGGTTGCAGCTGTCAAAGGTCTCGTGGACAGCCTCAACTTTTAAGTTATCAACGTTGTCAAGTCCAGAGAAGGGCAATGGCAACATTGCCCTTCTTTTTCGTTCAGGCCGTAATTTAGTATGATTTGCCTGCTTTTTTTAAAGCCTCGCTAAATATATATAAAAAAGCATACTGCTTTCTAAATTTATAGTGGCAAGAGAGAATCAATCATGCTATCTTTCGCCGCAAAATTCGCCGGTTTCAGCGATAAACCAAGCACAAAGGAGACGAAACAGAATGAGTGGTGCCAGACTCGAAATTATCGAGCGTAACTGCAAAGGATGCAGTATCTGCGTCGAATTCTGCCCGAAGAATGTCCTGGAGATGGATGTCTTTCTGGTCACAGTCCCAAGACCTGAAGACTGCATCAAATGCATGCAGTGCGAGCTGCTTTGCCCGGACTTCGCCATCAAAGTCCATGACGAGTAAACAATCCATTTCTATACAAGGAGAGAAACGTGGCTAAGAAAGTTGCTCTGTTACAGGGGAACGAAGCCTGCGCACAAGGTGCTCTTTATGCCGGGTGCAATTTCTTCGGTGGTTACCCCATCACACCCTCGACCGAGGTCGCCGAAGTCCTTTCAGGTGAGCTGCCGAAAATCGGCGGTAAATTCATTCAGATGGAAGACGAGATCGCTGCTATGGCATCGATCATCGGTGCTTCCCTTACTGGTGCCAAAGCGTTAACCGCGACTTCCGGTCCTGGTGTTTCGCTTAAGCAGGAGCTGATCGGCTACGCATGCATAGCTGAAATCCCCTGCGTGATCATCAACGTCATGCGTGGAGGTCCTTCGACAGGCATGCCGACCGGCCCCGGCCAGTCCGATGTCATGCAAGCCAAGTGGGGCACACATGGCGACCACGCAGCTATTGCATTGGTTCCGGCATCCTGCCAGGAGATCTTTTCCGAGACAGTTCGGGCGTTTAATCTGGCGGAGAAATACCGCATGCCGGTACAGGTCCTCTATGATGAGATCGTCGGTCATATGCGCGAGCGCATAGTCTTTCCCGAGCCGGGCGAACTTGAAGTCATCGATCGCGAAGCTCCAACCGATGGCCCCGACACCTATAAGCCTTATGACTCGACCAAAGGTCAGGTCCCGCCGCTGGCCGCTTTTGGTTCCGGTTACAAATTTCACGTCACCGGACTGAATAAAGCAGATGACGGTTTTCCAACCACCAAAGCCAGCCTGGTTGATGCCGAAGAACGTCGCCAGATCGACAAGGTCAATGACAACATCGCTGATATCGAGTCGTATGAAGAGTACCTGACCGAAGATGCCGAAGTTATCGTATGGGCCTACGGTTCCACCTCCCGCTCCGCCCGCTACGCCGTCAATGAACTGCGCAAGGAAGGAATCAAGGCCGGGCTGTTTCGCCCCATCACCCTCTGGCCCTTCCCGGAGAAGCGCACTGCTGAGCTGGCCGCCAAAGCCAAGGCAATCGTCGTCGCCGAGATGAATCTCGGCCAGATGATCTACGAAGTCGAGCGCGTCGCCAAAGGCGCCTGTGTTGTTGTAGGGGAATTCCGGGTCGATGGCGATCCACTCAACCCCGGCCAGATTATGACCAAAGTCAAGGAGGTCCTTTAATGGCTTACGATTACGAAAAGTCGATCCGCCCCGGTAAGTTGCCGCACATCTGGTGTCCCGGTTGCGGTCACGGCATTGTCATGAAGGGCCTTATCCGTGCCATGGATACCTGTGGCCTGGATCGCAAAAACACTGCAGTTGTCTCCGGTATCGGCTGCGCAAGTCGCCTCCCCGGTTACCTCGACGCCTGCACCCTGCACACAGCCCATGGTCGTGCAGCAGCATTTGCGACCGGTGTCAAGATGGCCAAACCGGAAATGAACGTTATCTGCTGTGGCGGTGACGGTGACGGAACCGCTATCGGCGGTAATCACTTCATTCATGCCTGCAGGCGTAACATTGACATGACCTACGTGCTGATGAACAACTTCATCTACGGCATGACCGGCGGCCAGTTCTCACCTTGCACCCCGACCGGTGCCAAGGCGTCGACAACACCTTACGGTAACCCGGATCCGATCTTCGATATTTCCAAACTGGCCATTGGCGCCGGGGCCACTTTCGTGGCGCGCACGACCGCTGCCCATCCCCGCGAAATTGACAAGTTGATCGTCCAGGGGATCCAGCATAAGGGAATGGCGATCATTGAGGTTCTGGACGACTGCCCGACCACTTACGGCCGCCGCAACAAGTTCCGCTCCGTCATCGACATGATGAAATATCTCAAAGCCAGTGCCGTTCCCGTTAAGGCTGCGTCCAAAATGACCGCAGAGCAGCTCGAAGGCAAATTCCTGACCGGCGTGCTGTTTCATGATACGGACAAACCCGAGTACTGCGCACAGTACGCAGATATCATCAAAAAGGCGCAGGGCGCCTGATCACCACGAAAAGGAGAAAGAACCATGGCTGAACGTTATGAGCTTCGCTTTTCCGGTGCGGGTGGTCAGGGCCTGATCACCGCCGGAATCATCCTCGCAGAGGCTGCCTCGATTATTGAAGGCAAAAGTGCTGTACAATCGCAGAGCTACGGTCCGGAGGCGCGCGGCGGCGCATCCAAGTCCGAAGTCATCATCTCTGATGAACCGATCGACTATCCGAAAGCAACCATCGTCGATGCCTGTCTCGCCATGACCCAGGAAGCCGCCGACAAATACGCGAACGGCATCAAAGAAGGCGGCATTCTGCTGCTCGACGAGGACTTCGTTCATCGTGCTCCGCAAGGCAATTTCACGGTCTACCGCCTGCCGATCACTCGCATGGCCAAGGAAGACATCGGTCGCGAGATTGTCGCCAACGTCGTTGCCCTTGGTGCAGTTATCGGTCTGACCGGCGTCGTCTCCAAGGATGCCGGTGAAGAAGCGGTGTTGCGTAAAGTGCCAGAAGCTTTCAAGGATCTGAACAAGAAAGCCTACAATCTGGGTTACACAAAAGGTAAGGAACTGGCAAGCTGATCGTCAGTCCATTCGCGTAATACAAAGCCCGGCAGATTTTTCTGCCGGGCTTTGTTGTTTGAAATTGTGACAGAGTAAACTCCTGTCCTCTTTGCTCAAGAATAAGCGCTACGCCTTTGCAGGGATATCAGCCCTCTTCTTCACGAAGACATTGCTCAGCCATGGCTACGGTTTCCGGTGTGCCGATAAACGCCGGCGCACACAAGTCAACGCCGTCCGGCTCGATGTCAAGAATCCTCCGCCGACCGTCCGAAGCCGCACCACCGGCCTGCTCAATCAGATAAGCCATTGGATTCAGTTCAAAGAGCAGGCGTAATTTGCCATGAGGTGCATCGGCAAGATGCGGGTACATAAAAATTCCACCCCGTTTAATCAGCACCTGATTAATGTCAGGAACAAAACCACCTGAATAGCGCAGCTTGGTGCCGTTCACTTCAAGATTATGGACAAACTTTTCCGTTCCCGGGGTGTATTTGCTGCGCAAGCCACCGGGAGAATAGATCCGGGCCGGGCCGGCCAGGCGCATATTCTCATAGTTAAGGGTATATTCCATCAGGCTGTTCATGCCGAACTCATGAACGCCTTTACCCGTGGAATATACCAGAGTGGTTCGCGGTCCGTACAGTATGTACATTGCAGCCACTTGGTTGCGGCCAGCCTGCAACAGGTTTCTGCCTTTGTAGATGGAAACGATTGTTCCTACTGCCAGGTTAACGTCAACCAGCGATGAGCCGTCAAGAGGGTCAAAGGCCACTGAAAACTTGTCATCGTTCTCTGGATCAATAGGGACAATCTCGCTGGTTTCTTCCGAGACCAGATTAGCAACCACCCCGGAATGGCGTAACCGCTTGATTATGATGCGGTCGGAAAGGACATCGAGGGCTAACTGCTGTTCACCGTAGAGGTTTGAGGTACCGGCCATCCCGAGTTCCCCGGTGCGAATTGCGTGAATGATGTATTTGGACGCATCAGCGATTTCGCAGATCAAGCGGGTTAGATCCCTGTCTTCATCACACTCACGAAGATGGCGGCGCAAATCTATTTGCAACGGTGTAGAGTCAACAATTGTCATCTCTCGCTCCTTTTATCTTATCTGATTTTTTAAAAACGCTTAAGCTTAGACCAAATCCACTGAATGGGCAACCTGTGCATGCACCTGAGTATGCAATATTATAATTTTTGATCCGGAAACGGGTCATTTCTATAATCTCTGTATCAGTCGGTGCCGATTTCTTGACGGCCTATTTAAAAATGATACTATAAAACGGTAAGAATAATATTAATTTACCGAACGGGAGTGAGCCATGACTGATCAGGAAAAAACACAGGACAAGCCAGTCTCTGATATTGAAACTCCGAAAGAAAGTTATGAAGAACAGCAACCTGAACAGTACGATCGTTTGAAAGAGACCACCGAGAAGATCTGGGGTGGCACCAAGCACGTCTGGAGTGCAGCAACGTTTAAAGCGAACCAGTACAAAAAACTGGTTCAAAAGAAAATTGACCAATCCGCATTACATAAAAAAATTCATGTGGCTCATGCTGATCTTGGAAAATTGATCGATGATCTACGTGAAGCCGGGGAAACGGACATTCTTAATCTGCTTGAAGTTAAGGAGATCTTGAAAAGGATTGACGAACTGAAAACTGAAGCCGCAACCATTGAAGCAGAAGTAGAACAGATCAGAGCCGAGGAAACTCCCCAGGGACAGCCTCAAGAAGAGACTCAGGAACAAGATAAGTTCAAATAGTTGAATCTCTTGCAAAAAGGTTGTTATTTGTGAATGCCTTTATCGGGGATCCGGTTATTCAAATCACGAAGAGCCTGGATCCACGATCAAAACCTCTTCGGGAATATTATGGAAGGCTTCTTCAGCTCAGACAGAAGAATCTTTTTGAGGCCGACATCCCTGCTGTAAGATCATCTGCATATCTGCGTGTATCAGGCGATTGCTGGCCAGACACTCTAGAGAGTCAAGAGTCATCGGCTTGCCATCGAAATCGCTCACCTGACCACCGGCCTCCTCGATCAGCAGAATTCCGGCTGCAAGATCCCAGGGCTTAAGAAACAACTCCCAGAAGCCATCAAAACGTCCGGCAGCCACGCAGGCCAGATCGAGGCTGGCAGCTCCTGGTCGACGACACGCCTGAGCCTCTTTCTGGAATCGAGTAAAATAGTCGTAGTTGTTCGCCTCGCATTTCTTATGATTATAAGCAAATCCTGTCGCCAGCAACGAATGCTCCAGGATGCCGATTGTCTAGACCTTCAAACGACGATCATTCAGAAACGCGCCAACACCACGTTCCGCAAAAAAGAGTTCGTCCACATACGGATTATAGACAGCGCCAAGTTCCAACCTGCCGTTAATTGCCAACGCAATAGACACAGCAAACCATGGAAAACCATGGGCATAATTCGTCGTGCCATCGAGAGGGTCAATGATCCAGCGATGATCGGAGTCCGAGTGGCCATAGTCATCTTCTTCTGCCAGGATATCGTGATCAGGAAACTTTTCACGTATCCGTTTGACAATGAGAGCTTCCGATTGACGGTCTGCCTCGGTCACCAGGTCATATTTACTTTTGAACTCCACGCGGATGCCAGTTCCAAATTTTTCCATGAGCAGTGTCCCGGCTTCGCGCACTGCCCGGAGGAGTAGATCTTTCATCACCAGAGTCCTTTATTCGCTTTTCTCATAATTCATCACCAGGGCTGCACCGCGGTCATGCTCGATCATGCCTTCTTCCTCGCACCAGAGACGGGTTGCCCCGATCACTGCAAGAGGAATGCAGAACAGCTGAAAGAAGGGGATGGCCAGAAGGGCCATAACGCCGCAGGAAAAACCAAGCATGAGGAATTTTCGTGCAAAGATGTAGCTCTTCTGCTCGTGAAAGAACTTGTGTTTACGAACCATTACAAAACTCAGGTATTCAAAGCAGAGAAAAAAGAGCGTCAGGCTGACCGCCAGAAGCGTATAAATGCTGTTGCCGATACCGGGAAACAGGTTGAGCGGCAGGATAAACACCATGACCACAACAAACACCCACATCTTTTTAGCTTCCATCAAGATTGCCTGCAAGGCATCGTGGAGAAACCTGCCTATAGAAAAAGGTTCATCGCTGACGTTGCCGCTCAAAACCTCTTCAGTACGTTCTGACAACAGATCATTGAACGGTGATGCCAGAAGATTACCCACCACCGTAAAGCTGAAAAACACCAGGACTGCGGTCAGAAGTATTGCGACAACCCAGACAAACCAGTAAATCACAGACCAGTACCAGGTTTCTCCCTGGGGTAGGTGTTCTACGATGGTGCTGCCGAAAAAATCCAGCCCCAGATACACGGCTCCCGAAAACACGAGAGCGTTGATCAAAAAAGGAATCAGGATGTACTGGATGAGTCTGGGATTGTTGCGCAACATCCTGACACTGCGGAACGGCGCAAAAAAACCTCTGGAAAAGTTGACTATAAAATTTCTTTTTGCCGGCACAGGCATAAACTCACCTCTCTAGGACTATACGGGCCGAAGCGCGGGAAAAAGCAGAGCCTCTGCCTATTTAACAGGCCACATCTGCCTGATAAACAGGCACAGTTGTTTCTGCCACTCGAAGATAACTTCTAAGTATCTATAATAACAGGCAATAAATACGGCACAAGTATTGAATAGTGAATTGACAGCGCTCGGACAATGATGTCTGCAGCCAGCGACATAAGACGAGGAGGTCTTCATCCATGGATTCTGCAGTTCATTCTCTTACCAATTCCGGCGACGTCCTGTTCCTGATGCTTGGAGCTGTCATGGTGTTTGCCATGCACGCTGGCTTTGCCTTTCTGGAAGTCGGTACCGTCCGTAAAAAAAACCAGACCAATGCTTTGGTAAAAATCCTTACCGACTGGTCAGTCTCGACTGTCGTCTACTTCCTGGTTGGTTATCCGATCGCTTACGGTATCCACTTTTTTGTTTCAGCTGAAGGACTGCTTGGCGGAAATCAGGGCTATGAGCTGGTGCGCTTCTTTTTCCTCCTCTGCTTCGCTGCCTGCATTCCGGCGATCATCTCCGGCGGTATTGCGGAACGGGCCCGCTTCGGGCCACAGGTCCTGGCCGGTGCAATTTTTGCCGGCCTTACCTACCCGTTCTTCGAGTCCTTGATCTGGGGGCAAAACAATACCGGCCTGCAGGTTTGGTTTGAAGGGACATTCGGGGCGCCGTTCCATGATTTTGCCGGCAGCGTGGTTGTCCACTCCATGGGTGGCTGGATCGCCCTCCCCGCCGTTATCCTGCTCGGTCCCCGCATGGGCCGTTGGGTGCGCGGCAAAAGCCACGCTATTCCAGTCAGTAACATTCCTTTTCTGGCTCTCGGCAGCTGGATTCTGGCGATAGGCTGGTTCGGCTTCAACGTCATGAGCGCCCAGAATCTCAACGGCATCTCAGGCCTGGTGGCCGTCAATTCCCTGATGGCAATGGTTGGCGGCGTCATCTTTGCCGTGGTTGCCACAAAATCTGACCCTGGCTTTGCCCACAACGGTGCTCTGGCCGGCCTGATCGCTATCTGTGCCGGCTCCGACCTGGTACATCCCTTAGCAGCCTTTCTGATCGGTGGCCTCGGAGCGCTTATTTTTGTTTATGGCTTCAAGTGGGAGCAGGAGAAACTCAAGATTGACGATGTGCTCGGTGTCTGGCCGCTTCATGGCATGATCGGCACCTGGGGAGGCATCTCTACCGGCATCTTTGGAAATAATAGCCTCGGCGGCCTCGGCGGTGTCAGTTTTATGTCACAGCTGGCCGGCAGTCTGCTTGCCATTATTTATGCTCTGGTTACCGGCTTTGTTGTCTACAGCGTAATCATCAAGGTCTTCGGCTTCCGCCTTAGCGAAGAGGACGAATTCCGTGGCTCTGATCTTTCGATCCATCACATCACCGCTTATCCGGAAGAGAAAGTCACCTGACAAACCTTACGTCCCTCCAAACCTCAAAGGGTCACCGAGTATCGAGTATGTATAATTGGTGACCCTTTGAGGATAAAGATCAATGGATTTTGTCAACAGGATCAAGATGTACACACTTGATTCCGACCGCCCTTCTTGGCTTCATATAGTGCCTGGTCAGCGGCCTTAATCAATTGCTGCGGAGTGGTGTTTTTATCATCCCGGGTGGCCACGCCGATACTGACAGTAACCTGAAGTGTCGCTTTCCCGGGATTTTTCTTTTGTGTCTGCTCCGGCTTCTGCTTCGACCTTTTGCGTCCCCTGACAATAAATCCAGCATGGCTAATGGTTTCACGCAGTTCCTCAAGATGTGGCAGAGCCTTTTCGAGATCCTTGCTTGGGAAAATCACGGCAAACTCTTCGCCGCCATAACGATAAGCACGCCCTCCCCCGCTCACCCGTCGCAGACAGGTTGCGACCATGCGCAGAACCTGGTCGCCGACATCATGTCCATGGGTATCATTAACTTTTTTGAAGTGGTCCACATCAACCTTGGCAAGCGTATAGCGCCGGCCGACCTTGAGCAGGAACTCATTCATGGCCCGGCGTGCCGGAAGACCGGTCAGTTCATCATGGAAGGTCAGGTTGAAACTGTCCTCAATAAGGGCTATCGTCAGCAAAAAGGCAGCAACTCCGCCCCAGAAAGCAAAATGTTCCGGCCACCAGAAGCCGGAGACAACGGCAACCAGGGTCCAACAGAAACTGCCTTCCAGGGCTTCCGGTCTTTTGTAGAAACGAAACAGCAACGCAATCAGACTGAGGATCATTATGAGCACGGTGATTTGCGGAAAAGGAAGGACTTCAATTAAAGCGCCGGGAAGCAGCTGATGGTTTAACCAGGCCATCACATCTCTGGCCCGGGTAAAATAAAGCAAGGCGACACAACCCGACTGGAACAGAAAGACCAGCAAGCGCAGCAGGCCATGCACAGTGAACACCCCGCGCTCTGACCGCCAGCTGTAAAACACCAGGTTCAACGGAACCAGGAGGGGCGCAATCAACAGCAGGAACTCACGACCAGAGGGCGTTGCCAGAGTCAGAGCACGTTCAACAACGATCAGCAGGGCTATAACCCAAAACACACGGGTACGATTGAAACGCCAACCCATGAACAAACAGGAGATAGTGGCCAGGTACGGAAACAATGTCAGCAGTGGCTGCCATGTTACGGGGATTGCAACCTTGAGACGTAGATACAGGGCTGCACAAAAGATCATACCGGGGATAATCAACAAAAGTAACGATCTTAACAATTTCATATATGAGACAATGACTCCAGAGAAAAGAGGAAGGTCAACGTATCATGCAGGGGGCAATTTTGCCAGTGCAAGCCACGACCCAGTGACCGGCAACATACACTAAAACGTCACCTCCAACGCGCATGATGTTGACATATGCACTTGAGTCGCGGTAGAAGCCTGAAAGCTTAAATCATACCATTGGAGAAAAGCGGGTTCATTCCGGAGATAAATTATGAACGATACTTCAGAAAAGATGATTCTTGATTTTAGCGAAGCACTGACTGTCGGCAGCTGGCAAGCCGTCGATGACCGTATCATGGGTGGCTGTTCGCAGAGTCAGGCCATATACATCGACAACATCGGTTTGCGTTTCACAGGCACAGTCTCTCTTAAGAATAACGGCGGCTTCGCCTCGATCAGATCAAGCTCTGACAACTTCGACCTGGGACAGTACTCAGGTCTCGCACTGCGACTGCGCGGTGATGGCAAAACCTACAAACTCAGCCTGCGGACAGATCTGTATTTCGATGGCGTCAGCTACCAGACGACTGTTAACACCCGCAAGGACACCTGGCAGAAGATCTCTCTGCCGTTTGAAGCCTTTACTCCTACCCATCACGGTATCAAGCTTTCTACCGTCGCCCCTTTGGACACGACCAGTATCAAGAGTTTCGGCCTCTTCATCGCCGATCGCCAGGAGGGCCCTTTCCAGCTCGATGTCGTCTGGATTAAAGGCATCTGATTGCTGACGTTGTTACATCAAACACCTGTTAAAGCATTCATAAGCCATGAGTTGAACTTCATACCCGCATCGGACCAAAAAACCTAGCAGCCTGTCGGACTATACGGGCCGAAGCGAAAATTTGGATGTTTGAGAACAGATTTTAGCTCGTTTGCAGGTTCATAGCCGTAGCTATGGACCAAAAAGGAGCTGAAATATGGACCAAACAGCCGGATTTGCAGCCGGCTCATGGATAGTCCGACAGGCTGCTAGTCACAGATAAAAAGCGTATACTCAAAGAGGTAGAAGTGTGCCCGTCGACAGGAAAGGCCTCGATAGCTCGATGGATGAAGCTCTCGGCGAAGACGGCATCGAAGGCGGAGGGGCGACACATGTCGTCGACCGCATCGCCAACGTGGAGATGCACCCCGGCATATTATTATTCGTTCCGTTCCTCATCAGGGGATTTACCGGAAATGCCGGGTTGAATTTCAGGCGTATCTTTGCCCTCCATGATGTCGACGTCCCGACCGAAATTGCGGAATTCGTCGAGGTTGCTGAATTCGCCCCAAGCCAGGAACTGGTTCGGCGCATTGACGAAATGATAAACATGTTCAAGAATGTTGAAATGTTCGTGCTCCTCCTCGGCGATGCGCAACAAGACCTGACGAACAGCTTCATCATTCTCTTTCCCGGCGGCATCCTCATAAAGTCGGAAACTTTCAGCTTCGACTTTCATGGCGTAGCGGTAACCTTCGAGATCATCAGAGAGACTCTCCGGGGATTTACCGGATTCGCTTAGTTGCTGGAAAACATTTTTGGTGTCTTCGAGCACGGTTGATGTTGCCATGTTCAAAGTCCCAGAGCGATTTTTCAGCCTCAGGATCGCATCGTAATGTTTCTGTTCGTCTTCGGCCAGACGGGAAAATATCGTTCGCAGGCCGGGGTTGTCGGTTGTTTCGGCTTGCCTGGCGTAGAAAGATTTGCCATCGAGTTCCATCTTCAAGGCAAAATCATAGATACTCACATCCTTCGTTTCTTCACTCATAATATTCTCCTCATGTCTTCGGTAGGAATGCGTTTCCAGATTCTTCCGGGTGTTTTCCCCTGAACCAGCAAATGTTACCGTGGCTCACCACCGTTTCTCATAAGCCTGACAATAATCATATCGCACGATAACCAGCGAGCAATGGGCAAACATCTACCATTCAGGCATTTTTACCTGCCGGGTGACATTTTTTCAGCCATCTATCGGCATCGCATCTCTGACAGTTGAAAATTTTGCGCAAATTCATCAATCACTTCCGTCCTGGCGGACATGGTTCTGGCAAAGCAATGTGGTCTTGTTGCACGCATCTTATTTCTCTTCACTGATGATATCTTCGATGCCGTCAGCAAAGGAATTCGGCTCGATATCGAATATCTCCGCCCAGCGTTGCTGGTTGCATTCGTTTCCTTCCAGCAACATGGCCAGCTGGTCGGTTGTCATGGGAAACTTCTCAGAGCCTTGCAGCAGCTTGACAAACGGCCTGGTCAGAGCGACCGGCTGATGAATTTTTGTCACATCACCTTTGCCAAGAGCCTTTCCAATCAGATCTATGATCGTATTAAAGGTATAGCTGTTTGCGCCCCCCAAGTGATAAGTCTGGCTTATGGTTTCCGTCATGGCAATGCCTTTCAGGAAGGTTTCGGCCACCTGTTCCACCGCAACCGGCTGCAATCGATACTGGCCGTCCCCGATCACCGGCACGACCGGCAATTTTTCAACCATTGTAATCAGCGTCTCGATAAACTCGCCGGCTTTGCCGAATATTGGCGTAGGCCGGAAGATCGTCCAATCGAGATCTGCACCCCGAACGACTTCTTCAGCTTGCCACTTGGACCTGAAATAATCGATCTCACTATCCGCCTGGGCACCGTTGGCACTCATGTGCAGGAATCGTTTGACTCCGTGATCAATGGCCACATCGGTTACGTGACGGGTTGCTTCAACATGCAGTCGCTCAAAAGTAATCGCTTTACCCGGGAATTCCCGGATGATGCCAATCAGATGGATGACGGCGTCGCAATCCTGCATGCCGCCCTTCAGACTGTGCGGGTCTGTGGCGTCTCCGAGATGCACAGCAATGTTATCAGCATGGATCAGCTTGTCTTCCGACCCAGGACGCACCAGCGCCACAACCTGATGTCCCGCTGCCGAAAGTTGTTTCAGCACATGGCTGCCAACAAATCCGGTTCCGCCTGTTACAAATATTTGCATCATTGCCTCCATTCTGGAAAAAGTCAGATTGCTCAGGAAGACCACCACAGCACATTGAATCGGATATCCACGACAAAGCGAAGAGATTGCCGGACAGGGGGTTGCGGCTGTTGAAGAGCACTGGCTTCATTCAGCCTTTGCCGGACAGGGCTGGCAAGGGCCAGCATGCGGGCATTTTACTTTTACTTTCGCCCACCTTCGGCAGTCAAAGCCTTCTTAAACTTCACTCCTCGAGCGAAGCATCCAGAGTAATCTTCGTAACCAGAAGTTTGCTGATCGGACAACCCTGTTTGGCCTTGTCCGCGATCTGCTTGAATTTAGCATCCTCCACATCGGGGATTTTTGCCGTCATTATCAGATGACTTCCACTC
>JBPPMD010000138.1:0-2159 GCA_051305875.1 Desulfuromonadales bacterium
GCGAAGAATGGTCAACCACGTATGAAGCCGGGGGTGAAAGATGTCACTATAGACCGCAGCCATCCGGTGCCCGAGCCGCCTTTTTATGGTCTGCGGCATGTCACCGACATCGACCCGGCCAAGCTTTTCCCTTATGTCAACGAGCAGGCGCTGTTCCGCGGGCGTTGGGGGTATCGACGCACAGCCAGCAGCAGCGCTGAGGAGTATCTGGAACTGACCCGTACTACGGTCATGCCGCTCTACGAAGATCTTAAAATGCGTTCGCTTGAGGAGGGTCTGTTGCAGCCGAAGGCAGCCTATGGGTATTTCCGCTGCTACAGCGAAGGCGACACGGTCTTTGTTGAATCCGATGATGAGGTGATGCCCTTTGGTTTCCCGCGGCAGTCGTCACCCCCGCATCTCTGTATTGCCGATTATTACCGAACCCGTGAAGAAGGGGGCGATATTGCAGCCTTCTTCGTGGTGACCATTGGCGACAAGATCGCGGTCGAGACCAGGCGGTTGTTCGAGGCTGACGCCTACCACGACTACCTGATGCTGCACGGCTTCAGCGTTGAGGTGACCGACGCGCTGGCCGAGTACTGGCACGAAGTGATGCGCCGCGAGCTCGGCATCGCTGTCGAAAAGCCCGCCGATATGACCGGCTACGTGACCCAGGGCTATCAGGGCTCACGTTACGGCTTCGGTTACCCTGCCTGTCCTGATCTCGATGCCCATAAGATGCTGTTCAAGCTGCTTGAGCCGGAGGTGATCGGTGTGACGTTAACCGAGACCATGGAGATGGTCCCGGAAGTCAGCACCTCGGCCATCATTGCCCATCATCCGCAGGCCAAATATTTTGCGGTATAAATTCGCGGTGCGAAACGTGAAATACGAAGCGACGGAAATCAAAAACTTCATCAGGAAGAGAGGGTAGAGCGTGCGTTATATCTGTGCCAACTGTGGTTATATTTACGATCCGGCTGTGGGTGACCCGATGAATGCTATTCCACCGGGAACGGCTTTTTCCGATCTGCCGGACAATTGGGTCTGCCCGTTATGCTATGCTGACAAATCGAATTTCGATCCGCTTGATTGAGTGATCGAGGCCCGGTGAGAGGCAAATCCCCTACAGCTATAACGCAAAGGTGCAAAGAAAAAAGGAAAGACGCAAAGGTCTTGATTGTTACAAAAACGGGATTTTCTTTGCAGCCGGCTCATGGTTAGTCCGACAGGCTCCTATAGGTAAACCGAAAAATTTGAGGCCGGAACTTTCTATGACAGTATGCCGTCCAGATATTCGACCAGGTCGACCCGAATCGGCATGAAGTAGAGGCTCGAATCGGTTTGTCTGGCAAACTCCAGCGCCTGTCTGGCAAAGCGCCGGTTCCACTCCAGCGTCGGTTCGAAGTCCTGCGGAAAGATGGCGTTGTTGAGGTTGTCCCAATAGTCCTTGCTGCGCACGCTCATGACCGGACTGACTCCCCAGAAGATTTCAATTCCTGACAGCAGGTCGTGGTAGATGTCCATCAGTCGCTGATCAAAGAACGGTTGAGTGAAGAACCCTTCGGCCCCGGCGTCGAGCTTGCGTTTGACATAGTCGAGTTCATCTTTGATCCCGGAACGGTAGGGGTCGATGCCGGCGTAAATCTTAAGCGCGGGCATTTGTGTCTTGATGGCGCGAATCAATGCGACCGAACTGGTGCGGAAAACCCGGCGCGACATGTCCTGCGGTTGATCACCGGCGATGACCAGAACGCTGTCTATGTTATTCTGTGTAAAGGTCTCAAGCAGAGGGAAGGGCTTGCTCAGGTCGAAGTCGATGGCGCGTAGATGCGGGATGGTCCGAGGGAAGAATTGCTTCGCCTGACTGCAGGCATCCCAGCTCCTCAGAGAAAACTTGAGCAAGTCGGGGATGTTGATTGTGCTGATATCGGGGAAATGGTCCCGAATCTGCTGCAACTCCCGCTCCAGTGCGTCGCGGTCGCGCGGGACCAGTTCTAGGGAAACTTCGTGCAAAATTTAATCCTCTCTGATGAGTCGGATGGTGAAATATTGGTGTCATAGTAACGTTTTGGTCTGCTAATGACAACGACTTGAGCCTGTGACCCACTTTGCTCCCGGATTTTGGCCACTTTGATGATCCTTTTTTTGAACCCGACAGGATTCTATGGTTGCAG
>JBPPMD010000228.1:0-14641 GCA_051305875.1 Desulfuromonadales bacterium
GCGAACTTGCGATTGCGCGCCAGCATCTTGTGGTCGACAATGCCCATGCGTGCCAGGAAAAAGATCACAACAGGCAACTCGAAGACCAGACCGAAGGCAAGCAGCAGTTTGCTGGAGAGTGACAGGTAGGAGCCCATCGAGAGCATGGCACTCAGTTGACCGTCGCCGGTGCCGAACTCGATGAGTACCTTGAAGACCATGGGAAATACAAAGCGGAAGCCGAAAAAAGTACCAGCAGCAAAGCAGAAGCAGCTGGCCAGCACAAAAGGAAAGATGTAGCGTTTCTCGTTCTTGTAGAGGCCCGGTGCGATAAAAGACCAGATCTGCCAGAAAATCACCGGCATGGAGAGCAACAAGCCGGATAAAGCACCGATTTTCAAGTAGGTAAAGAATGGCTCGGTCGCGGTGATAAAGACCAGTGACGTGCCTTCGGGCAAGGCTAGACGAACCGGACCTGCAATCAGGTTGAAGAGCTGCTCTGCATAGGTGTAGCAAGCGAGAAAGGCCACCAGCCAGGCAACACCGGAAATAATCAGTTTGCGCCGCAGTTCCTCGAGGTGGGAAGTCAACGGCATCCGGTCATCGCTCATCCGGGGCGCCCTCTTTCTTCAGCGCTGCTTCGGATGACGTGGTCTTTTCCGCACTGGCCTCCGCGCTGGAAGAGGTGCTGTCGCGGTCAGGTTCTGGCTCAGCAGGAGCGGCTTCCGGCTGAGAAGGATGATGTATGCTGCCGGGTGGTATGAGCTTGCCAGGTTCTCCCGGTGGTCGCCTGAGATCATGACTGTGGGATTCGTCTGCGAACGTCTGCTTCAGTTCATCGGTTGCCCTTTTGAATTCAGAAAGACCGCGACCGAGGGCCTTTGCCAGATCAGGAAGTCGCTTAGGGCCGAGGACGATCAGGGCGAGCGCCATTATCAAAAGTAATTCGGGAAAGCCGATACCAAACATATGCGTCACCGTGTTCAGAGTTTAGAAGCCATGAAGTGTGCTGAGAATACCGGCAAAAAGAGGTCCTGTCAAGAACCCCTGATCGGGGTATAAGCGTTTGACATATCAAGGTTTTTGCTCTAGTATACGGCAATCTCCCGGCAAGGAAAAGGTTGTAGCATGAACGAGAACGAGATCGTCAGAGAAATCCTCCGTCTGGCCGAACAACGCGATGCCCTGATTCTGGCGCATAATTATCAACGGGATGAAATCCAGGAACTGGCACATATCACTGGAGATTCCCTCGCTTTGTCGATGGAGGCCGCCCGCACCGACAAGCCGGTGATCGTCTTCTGTGGTGTTCACTTCATGGCGGAAAGTGCCGCCATTCTAGCCCCGGAAAAGATTGTGCTGCTGCCTCGCCTGGATGCTGGTTGCCCGATGGCGGATATGATTACCGCGCAAGGCTTGCGCGAATTTAAACGACAGCACCCCGGCGCGCCGGTCGTGATGTATGTCAATTCAAGCGCCGCCGTCAAGGCAGAGAGTGATATCTGCTGCACGAGCGCCAATGCTGTCAAGGTGGTTGCTTCCCTTGCAGAACCGGAAGTGATTCTTGCTCCGGATCGCAATTTGGGTCGCTATGTTGCCGCCCAGGTCGACAAAGTCTGTCATTTCTGGGACGGCTACTGCCCGACCCACGAACGCTTTACCGTTGCCGACGCCAAGGAGGCCATGACCGACTACCCTGACGCCCTGTTTATGGCCCATCCGGAATGCCCTCCCGAGGTTCTGGCTCTGGCGGACCATATTTGCTCAACCAGCGGGATGTATACCTTTGCCCGCGAGAATCCGGCCCGGCAGTTCATTGTCGGTACCGAAGCCGGAATCCTCTATCGCCTGCGCAAGGAAAACCCAGGCAAGGAGTTCATTCTGCCGACAACAAGGCTGATCTGTCCTAACATGAAACTGACTTCTCTAGAAGACGTGCTGCTGGCTCTACAGACGATGAGTCCTCGGGTGACGGTTCCCGAAGAGGTCAGGATTCCTGCCAAGTTGACCCTGGATCGCATGCTGGCCATCCCGCGTGACTGATTTCCCCATGATTGTCAATGACAAGGCGTTTGTTTGCGCCGAGCACCGGTATGTCCGCAACGACTGAACCCCGCATTCAACATTGCACCTTGTCCGGAGTCCTGGCGCCGTTTGCCTCGGGAATTTCCGGACATAGTGAAATCCTCGGCCTGAATGGCAGCAGCGACGCCTGGTTCGCCGCCGAGCTGCTGGCTCGCAACAGGCGAGATGAATATCTGCTGGTTGTGGCCTCCAGCCAGGCCGAAGCCCAGCGCTTCTATCGGGCCTTGAGCTTTTTCCATGGCCGGCAGGCCGACATCCTGTTCTTTCCGCACTGGGAAACCGAGCCTTACGCTCCGCTCAGCCCACACCCTGAAATTGAAGCGACCCGGTTGGCGACCCTGGCATCGCTCTCAAGGGGGCGCGGCAAAGCCATAATCACCACTGTCAAGGCGCTGCAGCAGAAGGTGCTTCCCCGCAAGATACTCGATTCATTACAACTGAAACTTGAAGTCGGCAAAGACATTCCACGTGACGCATTGCTGCAGGGGTTGTCAGCGCTGGGTTATCAGCGCGTTACCCTGGTCGAAGACCGCGGCAGCTTTGCCGTCCGCGGTGATCTGGTGGATCTTTTTCCGCCGATGCTGGAACAGCCGGTACGCCTGGTCTTCTTTGGCGACGAACTCGAAGAGCTCCGCAGCTTTGACCCTGCCAGCCAGCGTTCTCTGGATCGGCACATGCTTCGACTTGAGCTTGCTCCGGCCCGGGAAATGATCCTTGCGGGCAGTCATCTGGAGACCTTTACCCGCCGATTTAAAGAGCGCTGCGATGAGCTGGAAATTCCGCGCGGCCAGCGTGAAGTGATTCTCGATGAAGTTCGCGAAGGCTTGCTCGGCCCCGGCCGGGAAAACCTCCTGCCGCTCAATTATGAGGGACTTGATACCCTCTTTGCCTACCTGGACCGGTTCAGTTGGCTGCTGCTTGATCCTTCTGCCATAACGTCTGCTGCCGATGAGTTTGCAGAAGCGATACAGTGCGGAGAAGAGCGGGCGAGACACAATGGCGAGCCGTTTGTGCCGGCCGGTACTTTCTACCTCGATAGCCGGGAACTGGAGACCCGTCTGAATCAGGGCCCTCGCATCGATCTGACCTCGTTGCAGGTTTTCCAGCTTGAAGAGGAGCACCCTGTCTACCGCGTGCCGGTAACCGGCAACAGCGACTTGCGACCGGACCGCGTCGAGCATGATGGCAGCCTGGCACCTCTGGTGGAGCGACTGCGGAGCTGGCTGGACGATGACTGGCGCATTCTTGTGGTCTGTCACCAACAGGGTCAGGCGAAACGACTGCTTGACCTGCTGGCTCCAAGTGAACTGCCGGTTGCCTGGGTGCCGGAATTGCTGCCGGGACGGGAGTTCCCTGTCGGTCTGACCGTGACCACCGGAACGCTGGATTGTGGATTCAGGCATGCCGAGGGAAAACGGGTCGTCATCTGCGATGATGAAATTTTCGGGCCGCGTACCCACCGCAAGGTTCGCCGCCGGCAGCAGGTCTTCGAATCGTCTCTGGCAGACTTGAAAATCCAGGACCTGGTTGTACATGCCGATTACGGTATCGGTCGTTACCTTGGTCTGGTCCATTTGCAGACCGGTGCTGTAGAAGGCGATTTTCTGCATCTCGAATATGCCGGTGAGGATCGTCTCTACCTGCCGGTCGAGCGCATCGAAAAAGTTCAGAAGTATATGGCCGATGGCAGTACCCCACGGCTTGACAAGATGGGCAGCGGCGCCTGGGAAAAGGCCAAGTTGCGGGCGCGTGCGGCCATCGAAGAACTGTCGCGCGATCTCTTGCAGATTCAGGCCCGGCGGCAGATGGCAAAAGGCTTCAGCTATTCGCCGCCAGACCGCCTCTTCCGCGAGTTTGAGGCCGCCTTTCCCCACGAGGAAACACCGGATCAGCTTGAGGCGATTGAGGCTGTGCTCGATGACATGACTTCGGAACGCCCGGTCGATCGTCTGATCTGTGGCGATGTCGGCTATGGCAAGACTGAAGTTGCCATACGTGCGGCGTTTAAAGCGGTGCTCGACAGCCGTCAGGTTGCCGTGCTGGTGCCGACCACGGTGCTGGCCCGTCAGCACCTGGAGACTTTCCGCCAGAGGTTTGCCGATTACCCGGTGGTCGTGGAGATGCTGTCGCGTTTTCGCACCCCGGCCGAACAGAAACGGATCCTCGCGCGTACGGCAGCCGGACAGGTTGATATCCTGATCGGCACCCATCGCCTGCTGCAACGCGATCTGCGCTTTAAGGACCTCGGTTTGATCGTTGTCGATGAGGAGCAGCGCTTCGGGGTGACCCACAAGGAGCGACTGAAAAAGATGCGGGCCGAGGTCGATGTCCTGACCCTGACTGCTACGCCGATCCCGCGGACCCTGCATTTGAGTCTGGCCGGCCTGCGCGAACTGTCGATTATCGATACACCTCCGGTGGACCGCCAGGCGATCCGCACCTATGTGACCCGCTTTGACGATGACCTGATTCGCGACGCGATCCTGCGTGAACTGCGTCGCGGTGGTCAGGTGTACTTTGTCCATAACCGGGTGCAGTCGATCGATGCCATGGCCAATTTTCTGAAGCAGTTGGTCCCTCAGGCCAAGATCGGCGTCGGACATGGGCAGATGCCGGAAAAAGCGCTGGAAAAAGTCATGCTCGATTTTATCGAGGGACAGACCAACCTGCTGGTCTGTACCACGATTATTGAAAACGGCATTGATATCTCCTCGGCCAACACCATGATCGTCAATCGGGCGGACTGCTTCGGATTGGCACAGCTCTACCAGCTGCGTGGCCGGGTCGGCCGCTCGCATCAGCGTGCCTATGCCTACCTCATGATTCCCGGCGAAGGGCTGCTGACAAGGGATGCCCGCGAACGGCTTAAGATCCTGCAGGAACAGTCGGAACTGGGGGCCGGTTTCCGCATCGCCCGCCACGATCTTGAACTTCGCGGTGCCGGAGACCTGCTTGGGGCTCGTCAGGCAGGCCAGGTGGCTGCTATCGGTTTCGAAATGTATACCGAGCTCCTCGAGGAAACAATCCTGGAGCTGCAGGGCCAGAGTCGCGAAGAGCGCATCGACCCCGAGATACGTCTCGGTCTTTCCGCCTTTCTGCCGGAGAATTATGTTGCCGACCCCAACCAGCGCCTGGTGCTGTATCGCAAGCTGGCGTCGGCCCATGATGACGCAGAGATTTATCAGATAGAGGATGAGCTGCGTGACCGCTACGGTAAGCTGCCGGCTGCGGCGGAACTGTTGCTTGATGTCATGACGCTGAGAGTGCTCATGAAGCAACTCCGTGTCGAGCTTGCAGAGTTTGACGGCCACAACCTGGTGTTTACCTTTCCTGCCGACACCAAGGTTGCTCCCGAGCATATCCTGGCACTGCTGGAAGATAGCAAGAAGTATCGTTTCAGCCCGGATTACCGTCTCAGCATTCGTCTCGGACGATTGTCCAGAGAAACGGTCCTGGCTGCAGCTAAAAAGGAATTGCAAGCATTTTGCCGCCTATGATAGCTTTAACCACCTTTAAGCCAACAGATCTTTATGACTTCATGAAAATAAATCAACTTCGCGTCCTCTCTCTTCTGGTCCTTTGTCTGTTCTGCCTCACTGCCGGCTGTGGTCCCGAGTCGGTTGTGGAAAAGGTCGAGCCACTGATCCGGATCAATGATCAGGAGATCACCAAGACCGAATTCCTTGCAGCGTTTGAAAAAAGTCTGCAAAAGGACCAGCCGCTGAGCGGGATTGAGCGCGAGGAACTGCAACGATCCTTTCTGGTGCAGTTGATTGATCGTGAATTGATTCATGGCGAGGCCAGGCGACTCAAGATTACTCTCACAGACGCTGACCTCGAGACAGCGCTGCAGGGTTTTCGCCAGGATTATCCCGACTCAAGTTTTGAGGCAATGCTACAGGAACGGGGATTGACCCTGCAGTTCTGGCGGGAAGAGCTCAAGGAAAGCCTGATCATGGAGAAGCTCCTTGAGCAGGCTGTTTATTCCAGGGTGTCGGTCACGGATATGGAAGTGGCCGCCTACTTCGAGGCCAACCGCGACCAGTTTGACCGGCCAGCCCAGGTGAGAGCCCGGCAGATTGTCGTGGCGACAGAAACCGAAGGTCAGAAAGCCCTGGATCTGCTGCGGCAGGGACAGCCCTTCGAGGAGGTCGCCGCGAAATATTCTCTGTCGCCGGACGCCCAGCTGGGTGGCGATCTCGGCTTTTTCGGGCGGGGAGAAATGCCGCCGGAATTTGACGAAATCGTTTTCGATTTGCCGGTCAAACGTCTGAGCAAGCTGGTCAAGAGCGAGTACGGCTATCATATTTTTATGGTCGAGGAAAAACGCAAGGCTATGCGTCTCAGTAAGATGGAAGCGACCGAAGAGATTGTAGCAATTCTGGAAGGGCTTAAAAAAGAAGAGGTTTACCTGGGGTGGTTGCAAGAGATGCGCGCCCGTGCCGTGATTGCCGTCGACTGGACCCAGCTTGAAGAGAACGGCAGAAAGAAATAATAAGGAAGAAGACACCATGAGATTTTTTGGAATTGCGCTGTTATTGTTTTGCACCCTTGGCTTGAATTCGGCGGCGGCACAAGTCGTCAGTCGCATTGCGGCCGTTGTCAACAAAGACATCATTACAACAAATCAGCTCGACCAGAAGCTGCAAGAGCAGCTGTCCAAGCAGGAGCAGCAACCATCTCCTGCGCAGATGGGCGCTTTGCGTCAGGACCTGCTTTCCCGTATGATTGAGGAGACGTTGATACAACAGCGGGTCAAGGCTCTCAACCTGAAGGTCTCAGAGGAAGAAATTGAAACAGCTCTGCTCGATGTGCAGCAGAAAAACCAGCTGACCCGGGAGGCTTTGCGGGAAGCCGTCACGGCTCAGGGGTTGGCGTTCGATGCCTACCTTGAGAACCTGCGCGAGCAGATTTTACGCTATAAATTGATCGGCGAAGAGGTGCGCAACAAGGTCAATGTCTCTGAAGGGGAGGTCGTGGAATATTACCGTGCGCACCTGGATGATTATCGTATGGTTCCGGAAGTCCAGCTCAGCGCCCTCACCTTGCCGATATCCCCAAAGGCGTCTGATCAGGAACGTCAGCAGATTCGCAAAATTGCCGGTGAAGCCCTGGCCCGATTACGACAGAATGAAGATCTGGCCCAAGTGGTAACAAGCTATAATGAAACTTATGGCGCCACGGGTGGAGAGTTGGGCCATTTTGCCTATCGTGAGCTGGTCCCGGAATTTGCCGATGCAATCAACGGGGTTGGCGAAGGCAGCTTCACTGAGCCCGTGGAGACCGCCGGGGCGATCCATCTGTTGCGGGTCGATAAGCAGTTCGCCAGCGGTTTGCGGCAGTTTGATTCCGTCAAACATGAAATTCATCAGATGATTCTGGATCAGAAGACCGACGCCCGGATCAAGGAATGGACCCGCTCGCTTAAAACAAATGCTTTCATCGATATCCGGCTATAAGCGTTTTCGGCGTCAGTCCTTCAGCACAGGTATCAAAAAGCCCACCTGCAACAGCAGGTGGGCTTTAGTTCTTACCTATGGTCCAAAAAGGAGCTGAAATATGGTCCAAACAGCCGGATTTGCAGCCGGCTCATGGATAGTCCGACAGACTGCTAAAGCGCATTTTTCAAGGTTGCGAAATGTTCCTGGTAGGTGCGGCGGTCGGTTTCATCAAATTCAAGGAACATGATGCCACTCGTGCAAAGGTCATCGGTCACCGGCCTGGAATTAACCACCCGGCCGGTGATCTGGACCAGCTGGTTATCGAGACCGAGGGTGATGCGCAGAAGCTGCTCCGGATCAAAGAACTGGCCGGTTTCCAGCTGCAATCCGGTCTCACTGACATTGAGAGTGCGGGCCAGGCCGCGGCCGACAACCTCGCCGGCTTCTGAGATAACTTCGTAGTCAAGAAAGTTAAGGGCGTAACGGCGCTCCTTCTGGCGGCGCTCGAACAGGTCGTTGCTCATCACATGCTCTCCAATTCTGCGTAACACGATGAAATTATGCAGAGTATAACTGCTTCCACCCGGTTTGAAAACAGCTTTCCCTTGTTGTCGTTCTGATACGGAAAATCAAATCAGGTTGAGGACAATTTCACGCCGGGGGTATACTGTTAGTCGGTGACGGATGGTAGTGAGGCTTTTGGGGGTGTTATGAAAAAACCGCTGATTATAACCATGGGAGACCCAACGGGCGTCGGTCCGGAAGTGCTTGTTCAGGCCATCTGCTCGGGTGCATTCGTCGGCCTTGCCAGGCCCCTGGTTGTCGCTGGTGACCTTGGCGTGCTGCAGCGTGCTGCGGAGGTCTGCGGCCGCAGTTCCCGCCTGCAGTCAGGTTCGCAACAGGCGCTTGCGTCCGATGAAATTCTCATCGGGAACTATGCTTTACCGGTCCGTGCACTTTCCCGACTGGACCTGGCCAAGCAGAGATACGGCATGCCGGAGCCTGCATCCGGGCGTGCGATGGCTGAATATATCTCCTGGGCCTGCGATGCCTGCATCGGCGGTGATGCCGCCGGTATGGTCACTGCGCCGATCAACAAGCAGGCGCTGCAGGCTGCCGGCGCGCATTTCCCAGGGCATACCGAGCTGTTGGCGGATCGCTGCAAGGTTGACGAGGTTGTCATGATGCTCGCAGGTGAACGCTTGCGGGTTTGTCTGGTAACGACTCACTGTGCCTTGCGAGAGGTGCCGCAGCGACTGACGGCGCAACGTATCCTGGCGACGATCCGCATTGCGTCGGCCTCTTTAGAGAGGCAGTTTGGACTCAGGCAACCCCGTCTGGCGGTTCTGGCTCTCAATCCCCATGCCGGTGAAGGCGGTTTGTTCGGTGATGAAGAGGCGCGGCAGATTGTTCCGGCTATTGAAGCGGCCCGGGGCGAAGGGATCAATGCCAGTGGTCCGCACAGCGCGGACACCCTCTTCTGGTTTGCTGCGCAGGGACAATATGATGCGGTGATCTGCATGTATCACGACCAGGGGCTGATCCCGCTCAAGCTGATGCATTTCGACGATGGCGTCAACGTCACCCTCGGTCTGCCGATAGTGCGCACCTCAGTAGACCACGGCACTGCGTATGATCTGGCCGGCACCGGTCAGGCGAGTCCGGCCAGCATGATTGCCGCAGTTAAAATGGCCGCCATGATGGCTGACAAGCAGGAGCGAGTGACCAGAGATCCGTGACGTGGAAAAGGGAACAAAAGGTTAAACATTAAGAATTATGGCAAATAAAATTATCATCAAGGGTGCTTGCGAGCACAACCTGAAAAATATCGATATCGACATCCCCCGTGACCAGCTGGTCGTCATCACCGGGGTCTCCGGTTCCGGCAAGAGTACTCTGGCGTTCGATACCATTTACGCCGAAGGTCAGCGCCGCTATGTCGAGAGCCTGTCGACTTACGCCCGGCAGTTTCTGGAACAGATGAACAAGCCCGATGTCGAGAGCATTGAGGGCTTGAGTCCGGCCATCTCCATCGAGCAGAAGTCCACCTCGAAAAATCCACGTTCAACCGTAGGGACGGTCACAGAAATCTACGACTATTTGCGTCTGCTGTTTGCCCGGGTGGGCCGGGTGCATTGCCCGTCCTGTGGCAAGGAGATTGCCTCGCAGACGGCTGAGCAGATGGTCGAACGTGTTCTTGCCCTGCCGGAAAAAAGCAAACTGCTGCTGCTGGCGCCGCTGGTGCGCGGGCGAAAAGGGGAGTACCGCAAGGAGTTGCGTCAGCTGCAGGCCGATGGTTTCGTGCGCGTGCGCATCGACGGTGAAATGTACGAGTTGGGTGAAGAGATTGCCCTCGACAAAAACAAGAAGCATACAATCGAAGTCGTTGTTGACCGGCTGGTGGTCAAGGAGGATATAACCAGTCGTCTGGCGGATTCGCTTGAGACGGCTTTACGCCTCGGCGAAGGCCTGGTGCGCGTTGAGGTGATCGGTGGTGAGAGCCTGCTGTTCTCCGAGTGGCATGCCTGTGCGGAATGTGGCATTTCCATCCCGGAGATGACACCGCGTATGTTCTCTTTTAACAATCCGTATGGTGCCTGCCCGGATTGCTCCGGGTTGGGTACCCGGATGTATTTCGATCCTGAACAGGTTGTACCCAACCCGCAGTTGTCACTGCGGGAAGGCGCGATAGCGCCCTGGTCGACACGGACCGGTTATTACTACCTGCAGGTGCTGGAAGCGCTTGCGGATTTTTACAAGTTCGATATCCGCACGCCCTTTGCCGAGCTGCCGGAGCGCATCCAGAAGATCCTGCTGCACGGTTCGGGCAAAGAAGAGGTGCAGTTCTACTACGATCAGGCCAATCGGCGACATTTCTACCACAAGCCGTTTGAAGGGGTGATCCCGAACCTGGAGCGACGCCTGCGTGAAACCGATTCCGACGCGACCCGCGAGAAGCTCGAACAGTTCATGAACATCATGCCCTGTCCGAGCTGCCTGGGGGCGCGTCTTAAACCGGAAACGCTTTGTGTGCGCGTGGCTGGCCGCAATATTCAGGAGATCTGTTCACTGAGCGTTACGGACGCTGAATCCTTCTTTGCGCGGTTGGAGCTGCTCCCCAAGGAGATGGAAATCGCCCGCAGGGTGCTTAAGGAGGTCCGCGAACGGCTCTCTTTTCTGATCAACGTCGGCCTTGACTACCTGACCCTTGACCGGACTTCGGGCACACTCTCCGGCGGCGAGAGCCAACGAATCCGCCTCGCAACCCAGATCGGTTCGTCGCTGGTCGGAGTCCTCTACATCCTCGATGAACCTTCTATCGGACTGCATCAACGTGATAATCGGCGACTCCTGGAAACCTTGAAGCGTCTGCGCGATCTGGGTAATACCGTGCTGGTGGTTGAACATGACGAGGAAACCATTCTCGAGGCAGACCATGTGATCGACATGGGCCCGCGCGCCGGTCGCCATGGCGGGCATGTGGTCGCCCAGGGGACCCCCCAGGAAATCCTGAACCACCCGGACTCGCTGACCGGCGATTACCTCTCTGGCCGCCGGACGATCCCGCTGCCGGGCGTACGGCGCAAGGCCACAGGGTATTTGCACATTTCGGGCGCCACGGCCAACAATCTCAAGTCTGTCGATGTTGATATTCCGCTGGGTATCATGACCTGTGTCACCGGGGTCTCCGGCTCCGGAAAATCAACCCTGGTGCTTGACACTCTGCACAAGGCCCTGGCCCAGAGGCTCTACCGCTCGCGGGAGCGGGCCGGTGCGGTGCGTGGCATTCAAGGTCTCGAGCAGCTCGACAAGGTTATCGATATTGACCAGTCGCCGATCGGTCGTACACCGCGTTCCAATCCGGCCACCTATACCGGTATCTTTACGGATATCCGCGACCTGTTCGCCCAGTTGCCGGAAGCGAAGATGCGTGGTTACAAGCCGGGACGCTTCTCTTTTAATGTCAAAGGCGGACGTTGTGAGGCTTGCCAGGGGGACGGCATACTGCGCATCGAGATGCACTTTCTGCCCGATGTCTATATCCAGTGCGAGGCTTGCCTCGGCGCCCGTTACAATCGCGAGACGCTGCAGGTTAAATACAAGGGCAAGACGATTGCTGACGTGCTTGACATGACCGCCAACCAGGCGGTGGAGTTCCTCGACAAGATCCCGCGCATCAAACGCAAACTGGAAACCTTGCGTGATGTCGGCCTGGGCTATATCAAGCTGGGACAGAGCGCCACCACACTCTCCGGAGGCGAGGCGCAACGCGTCAAACTGGCCAAGGAACTGGGCAAGCGTTCCACCGGCCGGACGATCTATATTCTCGACGAACCAACCACCGGGCTGCATTTCTACGACATCAGCCGTCTGCTCAGTGTTCTGCAGCGCCTGGTCGAGTCAGGCAACAGCGTGGTGATCATCGAGCATAACCTGGATGTCATCAAGACCGCGGACCATGTTATTGATCTTGGCCCGGAGGGTGGCAGTCGGGGCGGAAATATCGTTGTCTGCGGGACACCGGAAGAGGTTGCCCGCTGTGCAAAGTCCTACACCGGACGTTATCTGCGCCCCTATTTGAATCTCTAAGGCAGAGGGTCTCCCCCTGCCTGCTTCGGTTCGTCAGTAATGGTTGAATGTCAGGGCCGCGGACTGACGTCGCGGACCTGTTTTATGTTGACCAGGTAAAAGGCTTCGTGGTTGTGAAGCAGAAAAAAACCCTTCATCGCGTTGAGAAAATCAAAAAGACGGTTGCGTCCCTCCGGCATCTCAATGATGACGGTACCGGAAAGTTGCTCACCGCCGACAAACTTGATGTCTGCTTCCTCGCGTTCACCCAGGGATGCGTGGGTCGAAGCTGCCGCTGGCGGGTCGAAGCGGATATGCGTGATCGTTTGTTTGTTGGCGACACAGAAATCACCCGCTTCACTGCGGAACGGGAAGAAGTCTCCCGGCTCCTTCATCAGGTCGAGCAGAGTCTGTTGCCCCATGTGGCGGTAGGTGCTGGCGCTCAGGAAGACGACGCCCTTCATCACAGAGCCATCGGCCTGAAATACAACAACGGGCAGCTCAGTTTTTTCAACATGGTAGACAGACATTGTTTTGCTCCTGATAAAATAACAGAAAAGGATAACTGGCAGTTGACATGATCAATGTGATCGATAATATTAATCTGCTTTTGTGTTTGTCAAACAATTTCATTTAGAGGAGAGTATTATGGCTGAAATGAAGGGGAGTAAAACCGAAAATAATTTATTGGAGGCCTTTGCCGGCGAGTCCCAGGCCAACCGCAAGTATTTGGCCTTTGCCGACAAAGCCGATGCTGAAGGTCACAAGCAGGTTGCCAGGCTGTTTCGTGCCGCTGCCGCTGCTGAGACGGTACATGCACATGCCCATTTGCGGGCACTGGGAGGGATCAAAAGTACGACAGAAAACCTGCAGGAAGCAATCGACGGCGAGACCCACGAGTTCACCAGCATGTATCCGCAGATGATCAAGGATGCCAGCAGCGAAGGCTTAGATGCTGCTTTGCGCAGCTTCACTTATGCCAATACGGTCGAGAAAGTCCATGCCGGACTTTACCGGAAGGCTTTCGATAAACTCGGTAGCAATCAGGAGGTTGATTACTACGTCTGCAAGGTTTGTGGTAATACTCTCGAAGGGGAACCGCACGGCCCTTGCCCGGTTTGTCAGTCCGGACCGGTGGCTTTCTTCAAAGTCGATTGATCTTCTTCCCGCTGCGATCGTAAAGAGCCGGGCCCTGGAGGTCCGGCTCTTTTGTTTCTGCCCACAGGTGTCTTTTCTGGACAAGATGCAGGAAGTTTGACGGTGAAATGATTATCCTGATGGCAAGGAGAGTCATGCCGGTGAACGATGTACTCTCTTTCACAGGTCTGACATGGAAGTTGTTGAGGAGTTCTGATGGAAAAGTGCCCGGTTTGTAAAGAAATGACAAAAAACAAGAACTGGTGTGACTCCTGTCATACGGTTTTTGTCTGCCCTGCACCGCGCTGTGAGGCCACAAATCATCGTCGCGACGCTAAAGCCTGTGCAAAATGTGGCCTGATTTTTGAAGATTACATCAGCAACCGCAAGATGTATCGCATGTGCCCCAAGTGCAAAAAGAAGCAGGGGCTCTCCGACCCCCAATGCAAGTATTGCCGCTATTGGTTCAATTGCCCGACTTGCGGGCACAAGGTTCCTTCAACCAGCATGTTTACCTGCCCGCGTTGTGCCACGAGCCTTCGCTGAGGATACTTTTACGGACTTAGGCTGCAGACACAAAAACGCCTCGGCCGGCTGGTCGAGGCGTTTTTGTCTATTATCGCAATGCTTGCTCAGGTCTTTTTGTCTTTGCGGTCTTCATCCTCCCGCACGGGGAGTTCACAGGTGCCGGAGAGTCAGGTCTGTACTCCGAAGCGCGGCAGAATCCAGCGGTTGAGAATGTACCAGGCGGCAAAAACGCCCACAAGGATCAGTAAAGATTCCATAATGTCCTCTCAGATTGATTTATAAATCAATATATAGGAACTTAAAGAAGATTGCAACCTGTATGCACGGATTATGTGCTTGGGAGCAAACCGTTCGGATATTGCAGGTGATCATATGAAGATTCTGAAAGCGTTTCGCGTGTAACTGCGAAGAGATTATGCTATGTAACCACCAAGGGCCTGCCGATAAACGGCAGACCCTTGTATCATGTTTTATGACTGCTGAGGCGGTGCCCGGGTTTTCGTTGCTCAGGCTTTGCTCGCCGTGACAGCGACGCAGTTGCTGCCGCTCGGCATAATCTGCTGAATATTCATGTCGGCGAAGTTGTCTGACGCAGTCAGCAGGCCAGGGGGAACCATCGCGTGGACCATCACCTTGCCGCGCGTCGAACCGGCCGGGCCGGTGACCTTGAGTTGACCGCCATTGGCAACGCCAAGCTTCACGGCATCCTCGGGGTTGACAAAGATAAGCCCCTCCGGAGCGAGCTCATTGTTGGCTTTGGAGTAAGTGGTTGTGGTGCCGAACTGGAAGGGGCACTTGCCGACCAGCAGCTGCAGGTCAACGGCTGCCGGCGTTGTCAATTCGGGCGTCGCTGCCAGCAGACTCTTCTCGGCCGGAGCATAGGCCTGTTTCCAGCAGAAGCT
>JBPPMD010000348.1:0-13048 GCA_051305875.1 Desulfuromonadales bacterium
ACGTGTACTATTGCGGAAGGCAACCTTCATTGCATATTTCGATAAAGGCTGCTGCTACTTCCGGATCGAATTGAGAACCGGAGTGATCGTGAATCTCCCTTATGGCAATCTCGTGAGACATCGCTTTGCGGTAGGGACGGTCTGAAGTCATGGCATCGTAGGTATCACAGACCGCGAGAATCCTGCCTTCAATACACAATTCCTTACCGCTCAGGCCATTCGGGTAACCATTGCCATCATAACGTTCGTGGTGTTGCTCGATAATCTCGCGAACCGTGCCCAGAAAATGAATCGGTTCAAGTATGCGCATGCCGATTGAGGGATGCAACTTGAGGACATCGATGTCCGCTGCCGTCAACTTTTCTTTTTTGTGAAGCAAGGCCACGTCGATGCCGATCTTGCCAATATCGTGCAGGATCGCGGCTTGTTCGAGTTGCTTGAGAGGATCGCCTTCCATCCCCAGCCTTTTGGCCAGGGCCACACTGTAACGGGTCACGCGCTCAGAATGGCCGCGTGTGTAAGCATCGCTTGCCTCAATAGCAGAGACCAACGCCTGAACGGTGTTGAAATAGGTGGCCTCCTGGGATTCATAAAGACGGGCATTGCGGATTGCAATGCTTGCCTGGGCGGCGATGGTCGAGAGCAGTTCAATGTCCGGGATGCCAAAGCTTGAGCCATCGACGGGATTGGCGACTGTGATTGTGCCGATGACTTTATCCTTGTCGGTCAAAGGGGCACAGAGGACCGATTCGCGGATAAAGCCCAGTCCGCTCATTTTGCTGAACTCACTCTCCTTGTCAACATTTACCAGAAGCTTCGGTTTATTATTGTTTATAACCCAGAAGGAGACGCCGCCGGGTTTGAGGGGAATTTCCAGCTCGAGGTCAAAGTCTTCAGGAATACCCGCGGCGCCACCTATTGAGAGGTTGCCGGTTTTCTCGTTAAGCATGAGTATGTATCCGGCCTTGGACTTCATGGTATTCATGCTCTTCTGACAGAGCATGTTCAGCAACCTGCCAAGATCCATGGTGGAGTTGACAGCAAGCCCCATTTTATAGAGAGATTGCAGGCGTTCGACTGCCTGAGTGAGGCCAATATTTTTATCTTCAAGTTCGCTGGCAAGGTCGGCGATCTTGTAGTTGGCTTCCTCGATTTCCTCGATACGCTCTTCAAGGTTGATGTTAAGATATTCAATCTCCCTGAGACGGTCCTCAAGGGTCATGTTCATGACTCCAAGCTCTTCACTGTGAGCAAGCTTTTCCTGGCTGATGGCCAACTCGCGTTCATTTTTGACCGTGTTTTCCACAAGCTCCCGAACTCGCAGAACCATTCCGTTGAACTTGGAGGAGAGCAGGGTCATCTCATCAGAGCTGCTGATCATCGTGTGGGCTTCTTCAAACTGGCCCTTCTCAACATGATCCATGGCAGAGACCAGCTTGCGGATCGGTGCGTCAACATACACCAGCAGGAATGCAGTGATTGTCATGACAAGGATAACCAGCATGGCACTGGAGGCGATCAACGTTGTGTTGCGGCCACTGTTTTGTATGTTAGAAAGTTGGTTGAGGGAAAGTTCCAGGCTCAGGACACCGAGCACCTTAATGTCCTTTTCATGGCAGGAATAGCAAAGGGGCTGATTGTATATCGGTACAATGGAGTTGAAATGTTCATGATCTGACAAAGCGCTGGAAAAGGAAAAATTGCCGGCACGATAGGCCGTCAATTCCGAGGTTGAGACCAGGCCATCTACCTCCCCGGGATTTGCTGCCATGAGGATACGGCCGGATTCATCAAAGATTCGTACGTTGTCAATGGCTGGTTCGTTTTTAATCTTGCCGAGAATATGGCTGACCTGGTGATTGTTGCCGTTGGCCATGTCCGTGATAATGCTGTTGTTGATTGTTTCGGCCAGCACGCGACCGTGATCTGTCACTAATTTGTTCAGTATGGCTTTCTGCGTCTGCAGGTTATACCAGGTCGTCAGACCGATAGCGATTATCAGGATGATGCAGCATAAACCTAGAAATTTTATCTTAAGTGAATTCATAGTCTGAATCCCATCAGGGTTGTTCTGGAAAAACGCACCATAACTCGGAGGCAGAGTTCATCTGGCATTAATATGCATCCGCTACTGCTGCCAACATTAGCAGAGCAATAACGTCTTAACTTGACACGTTTCGCACATCTCTATAGATTGATCAGGTTTGACGGTGCGGGGGAGTCAAAGTCCGTTTTATGGCTGGCTGAATAAGACAAAATCATAAATTAAAAACAGCAAAAAGCACATCATAAAAACATCTCAAGGATATTATCTTCTGCTCATGTTGCCTGAAACCCTGGTCGTTGTGCTCGGTGTAGTTCTGATCCTTGAAGGCATTCCGTGGTTTCTGTCGCCGCATGGGACCAAACGCATGCTGGCTGAACTCTCCAAAATGAATGATTTTTCCCTGCGTGGCATCGGCGTTGTTTTTATGCTGACAGGTCTACTCCTTGTCTATCTTGTAAAGAGCTGACGATGCATATAACTGAACTTATAATGGCGTGTACAAAATTCATATGCTGTTAACCGAGTACGATTTTGATCTCCCACAGGAGCTGATCGCACAACAGCCTCTCGGCGATCGTTCTGCTTCACGTCTGTTGCTGCTCAACAGGATGAACAAGAAGATTGCCCATCACCATTTCTCTTCGCTGCCGGGACTTTTGCGGGAAGGCGACCTCCTGGTGCGTAATGAAACCCGGGTGTTGCCTGCTCGGCTGCTTGGCAGGAAATCGAGTGGTGGGCAAGTCGAGGTTTTGCTGGTTCGCCAGCTCGATGTTTCGCAAAATATCTGGCGTTGTATGACACGTAGTTCGAAACCGGTCCGGGTTGGCTGTTTACTTGAATTTCCGCAGGGAATTTGTGGCGAAGTGATCGACGCAGAGGATGATGGACAACGACTGTTGCGTTTCTCCTGCCCAGGTGATTTTTTCGAATTACTGGAACAGGCCGGGCATGTGCCCCTGCCACCGTATATTCGCCGCGAAGACCATGACCTCGACAAAGACAGGTACCAGACGGTGTTTGCCAACAACCCCGGGGCTGTGGCCGCGCCGACTGCGGGGCTGCATTTTACCGAAGAGACCTTTGACGCTTTAGCTGCACGCAATATCGATGTCTGTGGTGTTACCCTGCATGTCGGCCCTGGCACTTTCCTGCCGGTTCGTACCGAGAACCTGTCCGAGCATCGCATGCACTCAGAATTCTACGAGGTTCCGCAGGAAACTGCGGAACGGATTAGTGCTGCGCGTGCGGATGGACGTCGAATTGTCGCTTTAGGTACGACTGTAACCCGAACCCTCGAATATGCTGTAAATGATCAGGGCTTGCTGCAGGCCGGTCAGGGTGAAACGGACCTTTTTATTCTGCCGGGGTTCAAATTCCGCGTGGTCGATGCCCTGATCACCAACTTTCACCTGCCAAAGTCCACGCTGCTTGTGCTGGCCTCGGCTTTTGCCGGGCGGGATTTCATTCTCCAGGCTTACCGCGAGGCGGTTGACCATAGTTATCGTTTTTTCAGCTATGGCGATTGTATGCTGATTGAATAGCAGAAGTGAGGAGTGAGGAGTGAGGAGTGAGGGAAAAATATATCAAGGGTTGCCGCATGCCGGGCCGGTGGAATTCGGGCTGCTGAACGAGTGTCCTGATACACAAGCGCGTCGCGGGACTTTGCATACTCGCAGAGGGGTTATCGAGACACCGGCCTTCATGCCGGTTGGTACGCAGGGGACAGTCAAGGGCATGCTCCCCGAACAACTTAAAGAGATCGGTGCACAGATTATTCTTGGCAACACTTATCATCTTTACCTGCGTCCTGGCCATGAACGACTGGCACGATTAGGCGGTTTGCACCATTTCATGAACTGGGACCGGCCGATCCTCACTGACAGCGGCGGCTTTCAGGTTTTCAGTCTGGGGGCTCTGCGTAAAATAGACGAAGAGGGCGTACGCTTCCAATCTCATCTCGACGGCAGTGCACATATATTGACTCCGGAACTGTCTATTGCTATCCAGGAAGCTCTCGGTTCCGATATCATGATGGTTTTTGATGAATGTATCCCTCATCCGGCTACGCGCGCGTACGTTGCAGAATCAACCGCCCGCTCCAGCCGTTGGGCAGCACGATGTAAAAAGGCACGCACCGATGAAAGTGCAGCTTTGTTCGGTATTGTTCAGGGGGGCATGGACAGAGAGCTGCGCCAGCAGAGTGCCGAGGATTTGCTTGCGACAGGTTTCGACGGCTATGCTCTGGGTGGTCTATCTGTGGGTGAGTCAGCAGATGTCATGTATCAAGTCATGGAGTGGTCACTGCCGCTATTACCACAGAACAGACCCCGCTATGTCATGGGCGTAGGAACGCCTGAAAATCTGGTTGAGGCGGTTTCCCGAGGTGCAGACATGTTTGATTGCGTCATGCCGACGCGCAATGCCAGAAACGGGGTGCTCTTTACCAGCTTTGGCAAAATCAGCATCAAGCAGGCGCGGTATATCGAAGATGCAATGCCAATCGATCCTGAATGTTCCTGCTATGTTTGCCGCAACTACAGTCGTGCATATTTACGCCATCTTTATCAAAGTAACGAAATCCTTGCATCGGTATTGAATACTACCCACAACTTGTATTACTATCTGCACCTCATGCAAAACATGAGGGATGCGATCGCTGCCGGCATGTTCAAGGCCTTTCGCGAAGCGTTCTACCAAAAACAAATTCCGGCCGGTGAAGCCTGACGGCTCTCACCGGTTCCATATGACTGTTGGACTAAATCTTTAAGCATCTGATACAAGGAGGAAAAACCATGTTTACAACAAATGCATATGCCATGGCCGGTGGTGCCGAACAGCAGGCGGGAGGTTCCGGAATGGAAGGGATCGTCATGCTGGTCATCATGTTTGCGATCTTCTACCTTTTGTTGATTCGTCCGCAGCAAAAGCGCGCCAAGCAGCACAAGGCACTGATTGAAAACCTGAAAGCAGGCGATCAGGTTGTAACCGCCGGCGGCATTCATGGCAAAGTTGTGGCAGTTCAGGACACGCTAATAACCATGGAAATTGCCAGCAACGTCCGTATCAAAATCAACCGCAGTGCGGTTGTCGGCACCAAGACCGAACAGCTGGCAGAGTAGCGAGATCGCTTCGGGTCCATCCGGAAACTCCGAATGTACACTATAGACGTTTACTGATGAGAAACGAGTAATTTCTCGCGGGCAGGATCGCGGAAAGGGCTATTTCCTCATTAAAACTAGTGAGAACAGGACGATCCGCCGTCAGCGGATCGGTTGAAAGGAGATGCAACAGAATGTCCAATAGCCTTAAGATTCGGACCGGCCTGGTGTTGGCCTGCCTCGTGCTGGCTCTGGTTTCGCTTGGCCCTACACTCTTCGGCGGCAATCTGCCGGAATGGTGGCGCAAGACCTTTGATCCGATTCACCTCGGTCTGGACCTGCAGGGTGGCATGCACCTGGTGCTCGGCGTCGACGCCGATAAAGCTGTTGAAAGCCGTATTGATGCGATTGTCGACCAGGCTGAAGAACTGCTCCGCGAAAAGGATATCATATTCAAACGGGTTGATCGGTTATCCGGAGAACGCGTTGTTATCACCGTGTATGATGATGAAACCGGTGACAAGGCAGATTCCGTGATGGAAGAGGCTTTCCCTAATCTTGAAGCGATGACGTTGACGTCCGAGGGCGGTTATATCCAGAAGAATTACCGTCTGAGCGACAGTGAAATTGCGGCGGTGCGTGAATATGCCGTTCGCCAGGCTCTTGAAACCTTGCGCAACCGTGTTGACCAGTTCGGCGTCAGTGAACCGACTCTGCAGCGCCAGGAGGGTAATCGTATTCTGATTCAATTACCGGGTGTCAAGGATCCTCAGCGCGCCATCGACCTGCTCGGCAAAACGGCTCGCCTGGAGTTCAAAATGGTTATGGAGAATGCCAACCCGCAAGATGCTGTCGCCGGAAATCTGCCACCGGGTGGTCAACTTCTCTATGAACGTCGCGTTGATCCGCGTACCGGTGCCACCTCAGAGACTCCGCTGGTGGTCGAGGATAAAACCATTCTCACCGGTGATCTGCTCGCCGACGCACAGGTGCGGATTGACAATCGCTTTAATGACTCTTACGTGGCCATCGATTTCAACGCGGTTGGTGCCAAGCGCTTTGACCAGATCACCGCGGCCAATGTCGGCAGGCGTATGGCGATCGTCCTGGATGATACCGTCTACTCGGCTCCGGTCATCCGCGAACGCATCTCCGGCGGCAGCGCCCAGATCAGCGGCAGCTTTACTGAGCAGGAAGCGACGGACCTGGCGATCATTCTACGCGCCGGTTCGCTGCCGGCACCGGTTGAAATTCTCGAGAACCGCACCGTAGGGCCGTCTTTGGGGCAGGATTCGATCAACCAGGGGATTCTTTCTATCATAATCGGTGGTTTACTGGTGATGGTGGCCATGTTGATCTACTACAAATTATCCGGTGTGGTGGCCAATGTTGTGCTGTTCCTGAACCTGATCCTTATCATGGCCATATTGTCGATTCTCGGTGCAACCCTGACCTTGCCCGGGATCGCGGGTATCGTTCTGACAATCGGTATGGCGGTTGATGCCAATGTCCTGATCTTTGAGCGTATCCGCGAAGAAATACGTTTGGGACGAACGGCCAAAGCCGCACTGGAAGCTGGTTTCGAAAAAGCCAAGCTGACAATTATCGATGCGAATGTTACGACTCTGATTGCAGCTTTGGTGTTGTTTCAGTTTGGCACCGGCCCGGTCAAGGGGTTCGCCGTCACGTTATCGGTGGGCATCATCTCTTCACTCTTTACTGCGGTTATCGTATCGCGACTGATATTCGATCTTTATCTGTCGCGCGGTAAAGTGGACCGTTTGAGTATCTAGGAGTTCTCAATGCAGATTATTAAGCATGATATTAATACCGACTTTGTCGGCAAGCGTAAAATTGCCCTGATTGTTTCAGGAATTGTCATCCTGCTGGGCCTGGTGTCGTTGGTGGTTCAAGGCGGGCCGAATCTCGGCATCGACTTTGTCGGTGGCACCCTGGTGCAGGTTAAATTTACCGAGAATACCGATGCTGCCAAAATCAAAGACAGTCTTGCTTCACTGGATCTCGGTTCAGTGGTCGTACAGCGCTTCGGAGACGATCCCAACGAGTTTTTAATACGTGTCCAGGAAAGCACCAAAGAAAAGGACCTTTCCGGGATGATTTCCGGAAGCCTCAATACCGTCTATGGTGAGGGGATGGTTGATCTTCGACGGGTGGAGATGGTGGGTCCGCAAGTCGGTAAGGATCTGCGTGAGAAAGGAATCCTTTCCATTGTCTATGCCATGATCGGCATTCTGATCTATATTTCCTGGCGATTTGAACTGCGCTTTGCAATCGGCGCTATAATTGCTCTTTTACACGACGTGATGATTACGATTGGGGCATTTTCAATCACCGGTCGGGAAATCGATCTACCGATTATTGCGGCATTTCTGGCGATCATCGGCTACTCGTTGAACGACACTATTATTGTTTATGACCGGATTCGTGAAAACTACGGCAAGCATCAGAAGAAGGGTTTCGGCGAGGTTGTTAATCACTCTATCAATGAAACCCTGTCACGGACCATATTGACCTCAGGGACAACCTTGCTGGTTGTGCTGGCCCTCTTTGTCTTCGGCGGCGGCGTGATTCATAATTTTGCCTTCGCCATGCTTGTAGGAATCCTGGTTGGTACCTATTCATCGATATTTGTTGCCAGTCCGGTGCTGATCTTCTGGGATGATTACCGTTCCCGAGGGCAGAAAAAGCTGGCTGCTGAAGGGGGGACCCGATGAAAAAAGAAACTCTTCTGGTTGCCGTTGTGGCACTGGTTGCTGGATGCATCATAGGTTATATCGCCGGGCATAAAACCTCCGGGCCGACGGCACCGGTAGTCTCCGGTTCCCCTGCCGGACCGCCACCGACCGTGAATCTGCAGCAGAAGCTCAACGAGCTGAAAAATATCGTTGCGGCTGATCCGACTAATTTCCAGGCCTGGGTCGCCCTCGGCAATGAGTATTTTGACAGCAACCAGTTTATGGATGCGATCGAAGCTTATGATAAGGCCCTCGAAATTCAGCCGAACTCGCCGGATGTTCTTACCGACCAGGGGGTCATGTTCAAACGTCTGGGCTGGTTTGACCGGGCCATCAGCAATTTCAAAAAAGCCAATGAAATCGATCCGACCCATGCTACAAGTGTTTATAACATCGGCATCATTTATCGATATGACCTGCAGGATTTTCCCAAAGCACTGGAAGCCTGGAAGCGTTTCCTGGAAATCAATCCGACCGGTCCAGGCTCGGATCGGGTCCGCCAGGATCTGGAGTTTTTGCGGACACAACCGCCTGCTCAGCAATAGCCTCTAACTCATATTCGGGTCGGAATTTCTTCCGACCCGATTTCTTTCTCAAGTCTACGACCAGACAAAAGATTGCAACATTTAACGCAAAGTCGCAAAGTTCAACGAAAAGACGCAGAGAAAATCGTCGTTCATGACAACAACATTACCCTGTACACCTTCCCTTGCGTGTTTGTGCTAGCTTTGGTCTTTTTCCAAGATGTTAACTATGTTCCGGTCTTTTCCCAAACGTATGTATTTTCAGGCTCCAATTGCCCTCTGCCTGCCCGTTGCCGGTTGTTTTGTCGGTCTGAAACCGCTTGTGAGCGATGTCCTTCGCGACGATTTGACCCGGCAGGGTGATGTCCTTGTTGCCGGGGATGTCATCCCGGAAGGCGCTGTCAGGCAGCGTCGACGCAGCCCCTCTCCTGGCCAGGTGCTTATTAAACCGCAACGCTCATCATCAACCCTGGCAGACTTGTTGTGAATCCCGTATGCACGCGTCTTTGGGTGCCACGCAATCAATCGTCAGACTTCTCCGCGATATCTGAATTTCAGGAACAATTACAGCTATCGCAGCTGGTCGCACGGTTGCTGATCGGCCGGGACTATTCTCTCGAATCCGCCCGCCAGTTTCTGACTGCACGTCTCGCGGATCTCCCTGATCCTTCTTTACTCCCGGATATGGATATTGCCGCTTGCCGTCTTCAGCTGGCCATTGAAAATGGCGAAAAGATTGCCGTTCACGGTGACTATGACGTTGATGGCATTACAGGCACCGTGCTTCTCCTCGCCGGGCTGGGTGCAATGGGCAGCAATCAACTGACATATCACATACCTCTACGGCTGCGTGATGGCTATGGCCTGTCAGCAGAAGCCTTAAAGGAGTCGTCCGCGAAGGGGACCCGGGTCGCCGTCTCCGTTGACTGTGGTGTAACTGCGCACGCAGAAGCAACAATCGCCAAAGAGCATGGCATCGATTTGATCATTACGGATCATCACCAGCCGCCGACTGTCTTGCCTGATGCCTTCGCTGTTGTTAATCCGCAACGGCAGGACTCGGTTTTTCCTTTTCGGAACCTTGCCGGTGTAGGCGTAGCGTTTTTCCTGCTGGTCGCCTTGCGTAAACGTTTGCGTGATGCCGGATGGTTCGCTGACCGTCCGCAACCGGATCTGCGTCAATATCTCGATCTGGTGGCGATGGGGACAATCGCCGATCTGGTCCCCTTGCAGGGGATCAATCGTACCCTGACTCGCTATGGCCTGGCCCTTCTGGACAGTGATCATCGGGTTGGTGTCAGAGCGCTTAAACAGGTGGCTGGTGTCAAGGCTATTAATTCCGGGGTGGTGGGCTTTCAACTGGCGCCGCGCCTGAATGCTGCCGGGCGCATGGAAGATGCCGGTCTGGGTGTCGAGTTGCTTTTGGAGCAGGATATGGTCCGTGCATTGAACACGGCGCGTTATCTGGACCAGTGCAATCGCGAACGGCAGATTCTTGAAAAACAAACGTTACATGAAGCCGAGGCAGCAGTTGCAGGGCTTTCGGCAGATCATACTCACACGATTGTCCTCGGCGGCGAGGGTTGGCACCCGGGGGTGATTGGAATTGTCGCCAGCCGGTTGGTTGAACGTTATTGCCGACCGACAGTCATGATCGCTTTTGCCGGCGACAGCGGCAAGGGATCGGCACGTTCTATTCGTGGTTACCATCTCTACCAGGGACTTCAGGCCTGTGCTGATCACCTTGCGGCATTCGGTGGCCACGAAATGGCCGCCGGGATGAGCCTGGGCAAAGATCAGCTGGCAGGTTTCGCTGCAGCGCTTGAAGCCGATGCAAGGGCAAAACTTTCTGCTGATGACCTGATAGCGAAACTTCATTTTGACGGTGTGCTTCTGCTGGAAGAAATTGATCTTGACGTTTTGCGGCAGATGGAAGCATTGGCTCCGTTCGGCATGGGGAACCCGGAGCCGTTGCTGGTCGTAGAATCTGTACGTGCCATGCAGGTACAGACAGCAGGCGATAATCACCTGCGCTTTACCGTTTGCCAGGGGGCTTTCAGCCACCCGGCTATCGCTTTCGGTATGCTTGAACGTCGTGAGGAGTTCCAGGGGGAAATCGATCTGCTGGTGACGCCTCAGATCAATAGTTTCCGCGGACGTGAGATGGTGCAGCTGAGGGTCAGGGATGTCAGGCCCTCTGTCGGGATACATGAGGCATGAGGTCACACCTCTCGCCTTACGTGTTCCCTTAAGATAAATAAACCAGGCACAAAAACACCAAGTCAATATAAAAACAGCCGGATTGAGTCTTTTCCTGGAAAGTCCTTTTGTTTCCGTCGTGACTTCGTGGCTGTATCGCTGCTTACAGTTTGAATCAAAAAGATAAGATTGATCTGCTTACAGTCCCAAATCCTTCGCCAGCTTTTCCCACGCCGGCAGACTGCGCTCGATGATACCCATATCGACACAGTAGGCGATGCGGAAATAACCAGGAGCTCCGAAACCGGATCCCGGAACGAGCAGAATGTTGTATTGCTGCGCACAGCGCACGAAGTCGACATCATCCGCAAGAGGCGATTTCGGAAAGAAATAAAAGCCGCCGCCCGGTTTTGCCATAGTAAAACCGAGTCCGGTCAGATGGTTGTAGAGCAGATCGCGTTTTGCCTGATATTCGCTGATATCGACACTCTCGCGTTGAAGTACGGCGACCAGTCGCTGCATCAGGGCCGGGGCATTGACAAATCCAAGCACACGGTTGCAGAAGATGGCTCCTTCCATGAACAGGGCAACCCCCTCCATGGCCGGATTGGCGGCCAGGTAGCCGATCCGTTCTCCAGGCAGCGCCAGGTCCTTGGAGTGCGAAGTCACCAAGATGGCATTGCGGATATATCTGAACACCGGCGGTACGCTGTTGCCGTCGAATGCCAGTCGCGCATAAGGCTCGTCGGAAATGACAAAGAGCTGGCGGCCAAGCTCTGTCTGCTTGCGTTCAAGCATCTGCCCTAAGGCGGCAAGCGTTTCGGCACTGTAAACGGCGCCGGTCGGGTTGTTCGGTGAATTGATGATGATGGCCCGGGTATTGTCGGTAATCGCAGCCTCGATGGCGTCAATGTCCGGCTGGAAGGTCTCCGGATCTGTCCAGACTTCGGTGGTCACTCCGCCATGGTTGTCGACGTAGAATTTATATTCGACGAAAAATGGCGTCAGAATAATCACTTCTTCACCAGGGTTGAGAATCGTTTTTAAAGCAATATTGAGCGCGCCGCCGGCTCCGCAGGTCATTACAATATGGTTGGCTTTCACCGGCACACCGGAATCCTCGGCAATATGTTCAGCGACGGCAGCTCTTGTCTCCAGGTAACCGGCATTGTTCATGTAGCGGTGCATGCCGGCATACGGGTGCTCGGCGATGCGCAGCAACTCGCGATGAAAAGCGGCCGGAGGCTCCACGGAAGGATTGCCGAGAGTGAAGTCGTAAACATGCTCTACACCGTGTTCGGCAATCAGGGCAGCACCTTCCTCGAACATGCGGCGAATCCAGGAAGAGCGTTCAATAGCACTACGGACCTTGTTGGCGACGGTCATCGGTGAACTCCTTTATGATTTACATTTTTCAGGCTTGAAAATCTGAGCTGCGAGTTTAACTGTCCGGACGTTGTTGGTCAAGGAGTGTTGCAGGGCGTGCCTGCTTGCTTTTTACCGTTTCATGGGATAAATTCACAGATCCTAAAATACTGAGAGGACAGACTTCGTGGACGAAAAGAAACTGCAGGAGTTGCGACAACAGATTGATGCTCTCGATAACCAGATCCTGGAGATGCTCAATCGTCGTGCAGAAATAGTAATTGAGGTCGGCAAAGCCAAACATAAGAGTCACGGCGAGTACTATGTGCCGAGTCGGGAGAAAGCGATCTACGATCGTCTGATCGCCAGCAATCCCGGACCCTTTTCCGATGAAGGGGTGCGTCGGGTCTTCCGGGAAATTATTTCGGCTTCCCTGTCGCTGGAGCAACCGATGAAGGTGGCGTTCCTCGGCCCACAGGCTACCTATACCCACGTTGCCGCAATGCAGCAGTTCGGTTTTTCCGCTCAATTGGTACCGCTGAAAAGCATCCCGTCGATTTTTGACGAAGTCAGTCGAGAGAGGGCCAGCTATGGTGTGGTTCCGGTGGAAAACTCCAATGAGGGCGTGGTCTCTCATACTCTTGACATGTTCATGTCCTCGGAACTCAAGATCATTGCTGAAATTCTATTGCCGGTTTCCCATGATCTGCTGAACCTTTCAGGGCAGAGCAGCGATATCCGCAAAGTGATTTCTCACCCCCAGGCAATTGGCCAGTGCCGATCCTGGCTGGAAGAAAATCTCCCTGATGTCCCGTTGGTTGATGCGGCAAGTACGGCTTCTGCTGCTCAGCAGGCTGCAGAAGATGCCGGCGTCGCAGCGATTGCAAGCGAATCAGCGGCCTCGCTGTACGGCTTGCGGGTGGTCAAGCACAAAATTGAAGACAACCCGAATAACTTTACACGCTTCCTGATCATCGGCAGAGAAATCCAGGGGCCGAGCGGCAATGACAAGACGTCGATCATGTTCAGCGTCAAGGACCAGGTGGGGATTCTTTATCA
>JBPPMD010000377.1:0-3050 GCA_051305875.1 Desulfuromonadales bacterium
ACGGTCTTGGAAATGACTGATGAAAAGACCAACTTCCCTGATCCAACCGACCGGGCGTCGCTCGAATCCGACCGCAATTTCGAGTTGCGTATCCGTGATCGTGAGCGCAAGCTGATTTCCAAGATCCGTGAGGCAATTGATCGTATTGAAGCCGGTGACTTCGGTGAGTGCGAAGATTGTGGTGATCAGATCGGCGAAGCACGCTTAAAGGCACGGCCGGTAACAACCTTGTGCATCGAGTGCAAGACCGAGCAGGAACGTCAGGAAAAAATCGGCTGATCCAATTTGGTCTTCGCCGGCAGACGGGAGGTTGTCATGCCGAGCGAACAATTCAAACCTGATAATGACGCGGCGGCTTCGAAACGAGGCCTCTTCGCCATCGATTTATCATCAATATTGCCCCGATTGTCTTTTAAGGCCGGGCTGGCGGTTTTTCTGCTTGCCGGCCTTTTGCTTTTCCTGCTGAGTCGTTCCAACTACCTGTTGATTCATTCCCTGATTGAACTCTCCACTATTGCTTTATTAACAGCCATGTTCCTGATCGGCTGGAATACCAAAACTCTGGTTCGCTACCAGTTTTTTATGATCCTGACGGTCGGTTTTTTTACTGCTGCCCTGGTCGATCTGGTGCAGACGCTGACCTTTGGAGGGATGCCGTTTGCCCCTGCTGCCAGCGCCGATATGGCCATCCAGATATGGTTGATAGCCAGAACCTTTGGCGCTTTTGCTTTCCTCTGTGCGGTCCTGAGTCTGGGGCGGAAAGACTACTTTACAGCCCGGGAATGGTTGCTCGGGTTTCTGTTCAGCGGTGCCGGCATTCTGGCTCTCGTCTGGCCGATTGGGGTTTTCCCGACCTGTTTTGTTGAAGGGGAGGGGGTAACCGCCTTCAAGATCTATTGCGAATACTTCATTGTTGGCCTGCTTTTTATGGCAGCTGCAATACTCTGGATTCGCAAGCAGCGCTTGAATCAACACATCGTGGTACTGCTGCTTCTCGCTATCTGCATGAGTGTCTTGTCTGAGCTGCTGCTTTCGCTCTACATGGACCTCGCTGGCTTCTTGAACTTCCTCGGCCACTACTTTAAACTCGGCAGCTCAGTGCTGGTATATTATGCTTTGGTCGAGGGAACGCTTCGTTCTCCTTTTGCCACGCTTTTCAGAGACGTCGGCCAGTCTTACGAAAAGCTGAATCGAGAGCTGCAACGGCGCGTAACGGCTGAAAAGAAACAGGAGGTAGCCCATCAGGAGGCCTCGTTACTCTACCAGATGTCGCGAGCCATGCACAGCACGCTCAACCTCGATGAGCTGGCACATCTGACGCTCTCAGCCGCTACAGGCGTCGAAGCTGGCGGCTTCGAGAGAGCCATGCTTTTCACAGCCAACAAACGCACCGGCATGCTGCAGGGGATGCTCGGGGTTTCGCTGGAGACGGCTTCTCTGGTTCTGCCGGCGGGAGAGAATTTCCTGGCCTGGGAACATTTGCACCTCGATGAGCAGTCTCGCGAAGGTCAGCGGCAAGACCCCTTCAACCAGCAGGTGATCAAACAGCGTCTGCCTCTTGATAAGGATGATAACGCCCTCGCCAAAGCTTTCCTTGAAAGACAAGTGGTTCTGGTGGCGCATCCGGATGGAGAGCCGCAGGGAGGTCGGCAGCTTGCGGAAACCCTTGAGCTGGGTCCATACGCTTGTGCCCCGCTGACCGGGCGTGAACAGATTATGGGCGTTCTGCTGGTTGACAATCCATTCAGCGGGCAGGTGATCTCGCCGACCCGCAAGCGGTTCCTGGAGCTTTTTGCCAGTCAGGCCGGATCGGCTCTGGATAATGCCAGCCTGATGAAGCGCTTGAAAATGGCACATGACAATCTGCAGGATATTCATGAGCAGTTGATTCATGGCGAAAAGATGGCGGTTCTTGGTGAAATGGCCGCTCAGGTTGCCCACGAGTTGCGAAACCCGCTGGTCTGTATTGGCGGCTTTGCCCAGCGATTGACCAGGCAAGAGCTCAATAATCCAAAAGCCAATGAGTACGCCGGTATTATTTCCCGTGAAGTCCGACGTATGGAAGAGATGCTCAGTAATATACTGGCGTTCAGCAAAAAACAGCTGGTTAGCCTGGAGGACTGCGACCTTAGAGATGTGCTGCAGGAGGTCCTTGACCTCGAGTACGACCTCTGCCAACGTCAGCACATCAAGCTCGTCAGCGATCTGCAGGCGACGTTACCGAATATCGCTGGCGATTATCGCCAGTTACGTCAGGTCTTTTTGAATTTGATCATCAATGCCCGGCAGGCCATGAGTGCCGGCGGCGTCCTGAAGGTCAGAGCTTATATCGGGTCTTTGCGCGGTGACGAGGCGGTGGTGCTCGAGTTTGAAGATACTGGCGGCGGCATCAGCCCGGAAATCATGCGTAATATTTTTAATCCCTTTTTCTCAACGTTTTCCAAGGGTACGGGTCTGGGACTCTCGATCTCTCACCGGATTATTGCCCATCATCACGGCGTGATGGAAGTCATAAACGCTGCGCAAGGAGCGCTCTTTATCGTCACCTTGCCGGTGACTCAACCCAAGGCGGCAAAGGTTGACAGCGACGAGTATGAATAAGTAAATTGGTTTTCGTCCGGAAACGGCCTTTTCCAGACCGAAAACTGTGCATGTGTTATCCGGAGTTTCCGGATGGTAACAAATTAGTGTTCATCGGGGGCTGTGGCTCAGCTGGGAGAGCGACGCGTTCGCAACGCGTAGGCCGGCGGTTCGATCCCGCTCAGCTCCACCATAAAATCAATGGGTTAGCGGCAAAGCCGCTAACCCATTCTCCGTTCTGTGACGATTCAGTGACTACGTTCACTGCTTTCGCCTCACTTGTCCTGGCCCTTCCGAGCGTTGGCAACGAGCAGAAAAGCACGATCGGCTTTGCATCGCCCGCTATGCCCAAATCATTTGATGTAGTGGTGCCCAGGTCGCCGCTCCAAGACATCTATAATTTCTTGTGCTACGAACGTGCGGTAGCGTTGGCGTTTTTTCCCTGACTGAACCTGTCTCTTATACACATC
>JBPPMD010000036.1:0-5353 GCA_051305875.1 Desulfuromonadales bacterium
TCATTGGTGTTATTGTTGTGGTGCTTTTCATCGCAGGCTATTTTGGACTTCGGTAGCCTAGATGTCCGTAGGATGATCCCTTCGGGCATCTCAAGGCGATCTTAAAAATAGCGAATGCCGTCCAGGACGGCTTGCCGCTGGACATGCCGGTTGATGTGCGAAGTTTTGTTCGCTGACCCTGAAAATAGTAAATGGCCACCCGGGCAAATCCAGGTGGCCATCATTTTGTCGTCTTATATTGCTCTATCAATAACACGCCCGTTTTTGTCTTGGCAGTGGTGACTTATAGGATACCCATTTGTTACTTTGGTACAGGATCTTACACGATCCTACCATGCTCAAGTTGACCTTTACCCCCACCCCTTGTATGGTTGATTCGCGAGGGATTGCAAAGAATCAGGAGACTTGGGACGGTTGGCTTGAGGCTGCCCGTAAAGCTATCTTATTTTATATCGCACAGTGATTCTGCCGGAGGCAACACCTTCTGCTTTTTTGGGAAACGGAAAGATCAAGGAAGACCATGGATTCATTTACCAAATCGTTTCTGCTCCTGTTCATGCTTTTGAACCCGTTCTTGCTGATCATCTATCTAGTCGATCTTGTTCAGGAAATGGAGTTCCGTGACTTCTCTCGGGTACTCAATCGTGCTGGATGGATCAGTTCCGGAGTTTTTATTGTTTTTGCTCTTCTTGGCGAACTTATTTTTAAAAACCTGCTGCAGGCCCAGTTTGCTTCATTTCAAATCTTCGGCGGGATCATCTTCTTAGTGATCGGTATGCAGTTTGTTTTTAAAGGCCCCGACGCCATCAAAAACTTGCGCGGCAAACCGGAACATATTGCCGGAGCCATCGCCATGCCAATCATGATTGGTCCGGGTACAGTCAGTGCTTCAATTCTGGCCGGGGAACAACTTCAACCCTTGTGGGCCATTGCTGCCATACTCCTTGCTGTCAGCTTGGTGGTCATTATCATGATTGGTCTCAAAAAACTCCACGACATTGTCCGTACACGCAACGAGCCTCTGATTGAACGTTATGTTGAAGTTGCAGGACGTGTCGTTGCCTTGGTGATCGGGACTTATTCCATCGAAATGATTATGCAGGGGCTCTCTCACTGGATGGATGTTTTGCTATAAATCCTGACTTTTAAGAAAATCCACCCATAAAGCTTCTCTGGTTACGACCAAATCTTACGGTAACTGTCAAGTTAAGTTGGGCTACTACAGTTATTGTAACAATTGATCGCGCTTGGCTATGGTTGGTCCTCGAAAACCTCCCAGCCGCCGCCGAGGGCGGTGTAGAGAGAGACAAGGTTCAGAAGAGTATCGGTTTCGCTGACCACAAGTTGATCTTCAGCAATAATCAGTTCGCGTTCGGCATCGAGAACGGCCAGAAAATTCTCTTCCCCGGCGTTGAACAATGCCCCGGCCAGTCTGACAGCGTGTTGGCGACTTTCTACCGCGCTTTGCAGGCGGTTCCGCGTTTCAAGCTTCTGCGCGTAGCGGATCAGTGCGCTCTCTGCATCGGCGAGGGAGTCCAGTACCGCCTGCTCATAGAGCGCTACCGCCTGTTGCGCTTCAGCTTCCTGCACCTTGATCCGCGCACGAATGGCCCCGCTTTCGAATATCGGCCATCGCAACAACTGACCAAAGGAAAAAGTATTACTGATCGGATCAAACAGATCGCTGAACACGCTGGCTGAACGGCCGGCACTACCGGTCAGAAAAAATTGAGGAAACAGCTCGGCGGTCGCCACGCCGATTTCGGCAACCGCGGCAGCCAGCACCTGCTCTGCCGCGCGTACGTCCGGGCGGCGGCGCAGGATATCCGAACGCAGCCCCACCGGTACAACATCCGGCGGAGCGGGTAGAAGTTTTGTCGTTTGCATCTCTGTCAACAGAGCCTCCGGTGGTTGACCCAGAAGCACCGACAGGCGGAAAATTCCGGCTTTCATGTCGGCATCAAGATCAGGCAGTCGTGATCGGTTCAACTGCAACTGACCGCGTGCGCGACTTAAATCAAACTCACTTGCCTCTCCCACCTCGAACAGATTTTCAACAAGCTGGTAGGTTTGTTCCTGCACGTCGATATTTTTTTGCGTAATAGCGATTCTTTTCTGGATACCACGTACATCGTAATAGTTCCGGGCCGTCTCGGCCAGAATGGACAGAAGCACGGCACGGCGCTCATCCAATGCGCCTTGCAGCCGCGCCTGCGCCGCCTCATCTGTACGGCGCATACCGCCAAACAGATCGATTTCCCAGGAAGCATTAAGGCTGACATCGTAAATGGTGCGCCGGGAGCCGGCGGAGAATGTCCCCGAGGTTGCGCCGCTCGTGCCCTGACGCGTTCGCTCCAGTTCGGCATCCATGGAAGGGTAAAACGGCGCGATCGCCTCCCGTCGCAGGGCTCGTGCGCGCAAGACACCGGCGCGTGCGGCCTTCAGCTCTTTATTTTGCGCCACGGCAGTTTCAATATATTTTTCAAGCTGAGGATCGCCAAAGACTGTCCACCAGTCGGTCTTGATCTCTTCCAGGGAAGAGGTTTTCTGCTCCGGCGCTGAAAACCATTGATCCGGAAATGATAAAGACGGCTTTTCATAATCCGGCCCGACGACACAGGCTGATAACAGCAGCACTGTCACAAACATTAGGTAGATTTTATTTTTCACTCTGCCGTCTCCTGCAACCGGAACTGTTTTTGCTGTTTGCCCAGAGCACGTTTAACGTCACCGGGTGATCCTGTCCTGCGAGCAAGCAGACTATAGGCCACGGGAACGACCACAATCGTGAAGGTGGTGGATGCCAGCACCCCGAACAGGATGACGACGCCAATAGCAACCCGCGTTTCCGCGCCAGCACCGGAGGCCATGATCAGCGGTAGAGATCCAGCTGCTGTGGTGATGCCGGTCATCACGATTGGCCGCAGGCGAATGGATGAAGCTTCCAGAATGGCCTCGCGGAATTCCGTTCCCTGATCGCGGAGCTGGTTGACGAATTCAACGATCAGAATGCCGTTTTTGGCGGCAAGTCCGACGAGCATGATAAGCCCGACCTGCGTATAGATGTTAAGCGTGCCATCGAGGAAATACAGGCCAGCCAGCGCCCCGGTCATGGCCAGCGGCACCGTCAGCATGATAACCAGCGGATGGATATAACTTTCGAACTGCGCCGCCAGCACCAGAAAGACGATGAAGACGCCAAGGAAAAAGATAAACCTCATCGATGCACCACTAGATTTGTAGTCGAGCGACAGGCCCTTGTAATCGATAACGACGGTTTCAGGCAGGGTTTCGCGCACCAGCTTCTCAAGGTAGGCGAGTGCGTCGCCCAAAGCATAATCGTCGGCAAGGTTGGCTTCCAGGGTAATTGCACGGACGCGGTTATAACGGTTAAGGGAGCGTGAAGCAGCAAATTCGTCGATCTCGACCAGATTGGACAGCGGGATCAATCCGGCTGTAATAGCGGACCGCACATAGATATTGCGCAGATCAGTCGGTGTGCGCTGGATATCACGTTCGCCCTCGATAATCACGTCGTATTCCTCGCCGTCGTCAATAAAGGTGGTGACGCGCCGACCGCCCAGCATGGATTCCAGTGTCCGCCCGATAGTGCTCGTGCTGACACCAAGATCGGCGGCGCGATCCCGATTGATCCTGATGCTCAACTGAGGCTTGGTTTCTTTGTAATCGGAATCAAGCCCGACCAGGCCGGGATTGTTCTCGTTCACCTTTTCCATGACCATGTCTCGCCAGCCCGCCAGCTCCTCATAAGTGCCGCCACCAATCACTAACTGCACAGGCTTTTGAATCCCGCCACCAAACCCCTGACGCATGATGGTGAAAGCACGTACACCGGTCAGGTCACCGAGTGCTTTCTGCACATCGTCCATGATGTCCCAGGCGTTGCGCCGCTCATGCCACGGTTCCAGAATAGCAATGACGATACCGTCGTTAAAGCTGGCGACTGAACCAAAGGAACGTGGCGTGCGCACCAGAAGAATATTGATGTCACCAGCCGCCACGAATTTCATCAGCCGCTGTTCGATCACATCGATATATTCTTTCATATATTGGTAGGATGCGCCTTCAGGCCCGTTGACCATGACGAAAAATGCGCCCCGGTCTTCTTGCGGTGCGTACTCGGAAGGAATGTTCAGGTAAAAAAATCCTGCACTACCCAAAAGGACAAAAAACATGACGATTACGATCAGTGGCTTGTTGAGGATTTTCCCCAGCATGCGAACATAGTCGTTACGCACCCGGTCGAAAAAGTGCTCAATCCTGGCGCTGGCCCGGTTTTTGTCGGTTTTCGTGAGTAGTTTCGAAGCCAGCATCGCCGAAAGGGTCAATGCGACCAGCGTGGAGAAGAATACCGCAGCCGCCATGGTCAGCGCGAATTCTGCAAACAACCGCCCGAGATCGCCCTGCAAAAAAGAGATTGGCACAAATACGGCGATCAGCACAACGGATGTAGCGACAACAGCAAAGCCTACCTGTCGCGTTCCGTGAAAGGCGGCAACCAGGGGCGTTTCCCCTTTTTCTATCCGCCTGGAGATATTTTCCAGCACGACAATCGCGTCATCGACGACCAGGCCGATAGCCAGTACCAGGGCAAGCAAGGTAAGCAGGTTGATCGAAAAGCCGAAGACCAGCAAGGCGGTAAAACTTGAAACCAGGGCAACGGGGATTGTCACAGCGGGAATCAGTAACGCACGCGCACTGCCAAGAAACAGCCATATGACCAGAACCACCAGGCCAATGGCTATGCCCAGGGTTTTATAAACTTCGGTGACTGCGCTCTGAATAAATACTGACGTATCGTAAGCCGGTACGAGCTTCATCCCTTGCGGCAGTGTCGGGCTAATCAGCTCGGCCTGTTTTATGGCGGCCTTGGCAACGGCGATGGTGTTGCCGGTGGATTGCTTGATAATACCGATGCCGACGCGCGGCTGGCCGTTGCCGCGAAAGGAGGTGCGGTCTTCAACGGCGGCCTTTTCGATGCGCGCGACATCACCCAGCCGGACCAGATAATTGTTGTCATCGCCGCGGCGTACAACCAGCTTGCGGAAATCTCCGGCAGTCCGGTAGGCTCGCTCGGTTCGCGCCGTGAACTGCCGCTCCACAGATTCAATAGAACCTGCTGGAAGCTCGACGTTTTCGGCGCGCAGAGCGGCCTCGACCTCTGCCACCGTGATATTGCGTGCCGCCATTTTTTTGCGGTCGAGCCAGACACGCATGGAATATTCAAGCCCGCCGCCCGTACGCACCCGCGCTACACCTGGCAGAACGGAAAAACGGTCGACCAGGTAGCGCTTTGCGTAATCGGTGAGTTCGATCACGCTCATCTCCTGAC
>JBPPMD010000279.1:0-5504 GCA_051305875.1 Desulfuromonadales bacterium
GCCGATTTTTTGAATTCGGCGTGATCGTCCTTGACGGCACCAGGCTTCACGGTCGCCAGGTAACCGGCGATGGTATAGGGGATGACGAAGTAGCCGTCGGCCAGTCCCTGCATCAGGGCCGAAGCGCCGAGACGGTTAGCACCGTGTACGGAGAAGTTGGCCTCGCCGAGCACGAACAGGCCGGGAACATTGCTCATGCAGTTGTAATCAACCCACAGGCCACCCATAGCGTAGTGCGGTGCCGGGTAGATGCGCATCGGCTGCTTGTAGCCGTTTTCATCAGTGATCTTCTCGTACATCTCGAAGAGGTTGCCGTAACGCCCTGCGATGGTGTCTTCACCGAGGCGTTTGATGGAATCGGCAAAGTCGAGGTAGACACCACGCTTGCCGGGTCCAACGCCGCGCTCATCGTCGCACTGCTCTTTGGCGGCGCGGGAGGCGATGTCGCGCGGAGCCAGGTTGCCGAAGGATGGGTATTTGCGCTCCAGGTAGTAGTCACGATCGGCTTCAGCAATCTCGCCTGCCGGTTTCTCGCAGTCTTCGACTTTCTTAGGCACCCAGCAACGACCGTCGTTGCGCAGCGATTCGGACATCAGGGTCAGCTTCGACTGATGCTCGCCGTGCTGTGGAATGCAGGTTGGATGAATCTGGGTATAGCAAGGGTTGGCCATGTAGGCGCCTTTTTTGGCGGCCTTCCAGGCTGCGGTGACGCTGCAGCCCATGGCGTTGGTGGAAAGGTAGAAGACGTTGACATAACCGCCGGTCGCCAGGATGACGGCGTCGCCCCAGTGAGACTCGATCGCACCGGTCACCATGTTGCGGCAGGTAATGCCCCTGGCGACTCCGTCGACCACGACCAGATCAAGCATTTCGCGACGCTCGTGGAGGGTGACCGTGCCGGCCTTTACCTGGCGGGAAAGCGCCGAGTAAGCGCCGAGCAGAAGCTGCTGGCCGGTCTGACCACGGGCGAAGAATGTACGCGAGACCTGGGCACCGCCGAAAGAGCGGTTGTCCAGGTAACCGGCGTAGTCGCGGGCGAAAGGCACGCCCTGGGCGACACACTGGTCAATGATATTGTTCGACACCTGCGACAGACGCCAGACGTCGGCTTCACGGGCGCGGAAGTCGCCGCCCTTGATGGTGTCGTAGAACAGACGGTAGATGGAGTCACCATCGTTCGGATAGTTTTTGGCGGCGTTGATGCCACCCTGGGCAGCAATGGAGTGAGCGCGTCGGGCGCTGTCCTGATAGCAGAAAGCGTGAACATTGTAGCCCAGTTCACCGAGGGACGCAGCTGCGGCACCACCGGCGAGACCGGTACCGACGCAGAGAATTTTGAATTTACGTTTATTCGAAGGATTGACCAGCTTCGTCTCAAAACGATAACGATCCCAGGAAGTTTCAATTGGTCCGGTAGGACACTTGCCGTCGAGTATCATTAAATCTACCCCCTAAATCTTGAAGAGTCCGGCAACAATCAGCAGCGGAATGGAGATGTACCCTACGAGAAGGACAAAACCAACCAGCTTGCTGGTCGTTCCCAAGACCGGAAGTGACTTGTCATTGCTCAGTCCCAGAGTCTGGAACAGGCTCTGGAAGCCGTGGCTGACATGCAGGAACAAAAAAGCCATACCGACCAGGTAGATGATAACCGGCAGAACGCTCTGGAATCCCTTGACCATCATGACATAGACATCGACCATGCCACTGCTACCGAGAGGAACATAGATCTCGGGGTTGGTCACCCGAACGGTGAAGTGCAACAGATGGTAGACCACAAAGGCCAAAAGCACCAGACCTGAGATGATCATGGTTTCAGCACCGAAACTGGTCCTCAGGTGCTTGACCTGCACGTTCGCTTCGGGAGTTGCTGCTCTGTTCTCCAGAGTCAACTGGATTCCGAAAACGATGTGAATTGCAAAAGCTGCCAGCATAACCAGCCGGAATACCCAGACGAATGGTCCGAGACTATGCAGCTTCTGCGCATATGCGTTGATTGCGTCTGCACCGAAGAAAATGGACGAATTGCCCAACAGGTGCACACAAACAAACGCGACCAACACGATGCCGGTAACGGCCATGATGATCTTTCTGCCCACAGAACTTTGCGTCAGTTGCATGATTTTGTTCCCTTAATCAATGTGTTGTGATGGATGAAACCCGAAATAGACCCATTCAAGAACCGGCCAGGACCGGAACGCAAGACAGAACAAGACATCACGTCTTGCCTGCGCTTACCGAGGAGGCCCCCGCCAACGACTTGACAATCCCATATTGATATCCCTCGCCACATTGCCACGAGCCAGCGACGCTTCTCCCTCCCGGCCCGCCACACACTACTGCATACTGTATACAAGACCTCAGTATACTAAACACCGTTTGAAAAAAAATAAAGTAAAAATTTCCAAGAAAACCGCTTTCGGGGATTTTCCCTGAAAGTATTCAGGAATTCAGAATTGAGATACGGAGAGGTATTCGACGACCTGCCGCAAAGCCTGACCACGATGACTGATCCTGTTCTTTGTATCGACAGGAAGTTCCGCCATAGTACAGTTGAACGCAGGCAGCCAGAACAAGGGATCATAACCGAACCCGCCGTCACCCTGAGCCTGGGTCAGGATCAATCCCTCGACTTTGCCTTCAAACAGCCTGGTCGGTTGACCAGGCAGACTCAAAGCCATTACACAACAAAAGGCGGCCTGGCGTCGCTGTTCAGGCACCAGAGCCATCTCGTCCAGAAGTTTGCTGTTATTGGCGCGATCGTCGGCCCCGACTCCGGCAAAGCGCGCAGAATGAACACCGGGGCGACCCTGCAATGCCGCGACTACCAGCCCGGAATCATCAGCCAGACACGGCAGGCCGGTGGCTCGGGCAATGGTTTCCGCTTTTTTCACTGCGTTGGCGGCAAAAGTCTCGCCATCCTCTGCAACTTCCGGAATTTCCGGAAAGCCCTCGAGGGTGAGAATCTTTACGTCCTTTGCTTCTAGCAGGCGACAGATCTCTTTGAGCTTGCCGGGATTGCGGGTGGCCACGACCAGTTCCATCATGGCTGACGTCTTGCTTCATGTTGCATGTGCGTCAGCTCTCGACAGCCATGCCTGGCCAGTTCGCGCAGCGCATCAAGTTGAACGTCACTGAAGGGCTCTTCTTCAGCGGTTCCCTGAACTTCGACAAAGCGGCCATCGCCGGTCATGACAAAATTCATGTCAACGCCAGCACATGAATCTTCGACGTAATCAAGGTCGAGGACCGAACGACCATCGACGATTCCGGAACTGACCGCGGCGACACTGTCTTTTAAAGGAGTGCTTTTGAGCAATCCCTGAGAGAGCAGTTTCTCTATTGCATCGGCAAGGGCAACCCAGGCTCCGGTGATTGCGGCCGTACGTGTGCCGCCGTCAGCCTGGAGTACATCGCAGTCAATAATAATCGTGCGCTCGCCGAGCAGTTCGAAATCGACCACGGCACGCAGGGCCCGACCAATCAGGCGCTGGATTTCCATGGTACGACCACCCAACTTGCCCCGGGCGGCTTCACGGGCCGAACGCGTCTGAGTTGCACGAGGCAGCATACTGTATTCAGCGGTGACCCAGCCACGTCCTTGCCCCCGCATGAACGGTGGGACTTTCTCTTCAACCGAAGCATTGCACAAAACCCGGGTTTCACCGAAGCAGATCAAGACTGATCCTTCGGCATAACGGGTAAAACCACGCTCGAATTTGATCTGGCGAAGCTGGTTTGGCTGGCGACCGTCGTGGCGGGACGGGAAGGAAGAACTCATGGAGATACTCCTGAGGAAGTTTCAAAAAAGGCCTGCAACCCTTCGAATATGGCGCGGGCAAAGTCCTGCTGGCGGATCGGGTCTTCCAGCATGGTCAGATCAATCGTGTTGCTCAAGCTGCCCATTTCCACCATAACGCGCGGCAGATCTCCGCGGCCTAGCGGGTAGACCCGCAGTTCTTTAATGCCATGGACATCGAAGCCCTGGCTCTTGAGCTTCTTCTGCAAAATTTCGGCGAGCTTCAAGCTTGAATTTTCGACAACCACTCCGTCGGGAACATCACGTTCTGTCTGCGGCTGGACATAGAGATTGACGCCTGAAATCTCAGCGGAGAAAAACGCCTGGGCATGTAAAGAAATCATCACATCAGCCTGCCCTTCAGCAACGATCTCCAGACGACGTTCCATATCGAGTGCGTAATCGCCGTCGCGCGTCAGTACAACGGGAGCATCCTGATGCATTTTTAAAAGCTTTTCCAGGCGCTGTCCGACGGCAAGGGTCACGGCCTTCTCCTTGCTGCCGTTTAAACCGAGCGCGCCGCTATCTTCACCACCGTGTCCGGGGTCAATTGACACCACCCACTTGCTGCCATCTGCGACCGGCTCTTTTTTGCGCAGCAGAAAGGCAAACAAACGGTCCAGGGGATCTTCGTCCCGGCTCGGCTCCGGAGGGTTGTAATTTCGGTAATTGATCGGTCCGGCAAGGAGCGGGGCCAGCTGGCGCAAAACAAAAGCTTCCGAAACCCGCAGCCTGGAATCGATAAAGCGTGGACGATGGGAGACCGGGATAAAATTATCACCCAGTTTAAGGAACTGACTGCCCGGCGAGATGATCGCCCGTCCATGCGGAGTGCGGATAGTGTAGACATGTGCTACCGAATCCCACTCACCTTCCAGTTTCAGGGCCGACAGAACATCATCGATGGAAACGAAGGCCGTCCCTTCACGGAGGTAGACGTCTTCAATGACCAGTGGGTCTGTACCGGGAAGCCCGATTTCGATAATTGCATCGGCAGACGGGGCAAAGGTCAGAAGGACAAAGAACAAACAGAGTAATTGCAGAGGGAAGCGAGGCATGGCGCGTTTTATACTCCAGATATGCAGAACTGTCAACGTCGGGGCACTATCCATGTGATAACCATGAATGCTGTAAGCGCAGTTTTCGATCCGGAAACGAGCATTTATTCGCAAGGTCAAGGAAATCAAGGATTTGAACGGAGACATAGTCCTTTACGTCGCACAATCAAATTCACAGGTTGACGCAAAGATTGCGGGAAAAGACCGTTTCCAGACGAATGCTTATTTGGAGACCAGCAGCTCCGGCTCAATATGTTCCCGACCCAAAGCCCTCAACAAGCGCCCGGTCAGTTCGTACTCCAGCGCGCCAAGGCTGCCCCGCACAGATTCCAGCGGGCGGACCTGGCCGCCGGCGGTCATACTGTGACCGCCGCCGGTGCCGAGCCCTTTGATAACCTTCTGCATCAGTATTCCGGCATGGGTTTCCGATTGGCTGGTACGCATGGAGAGAACACCTTCATTGTGGTAGCACCCCAGTCCGAGGACTATCTCAACCCCTTCGACCCGCATCAGGAAATCGGCTATTTCTGCAACAATTTCCGGATGATCTATATTGTAGAGGTTAAAAATCAGGGCATTATCATAAATTTTCGCATTCTTCAATCCCGTCTCAAAATACTTAAAATAGGCCCGCGACGATTTCGGCC
>JBPPMD010000097.1:0-2969 GCA_051305875.1 Desulfuromonadales bacterium
CCTGTTTGACGATGACACCTTGACGCTGCTGACGGTCGGCTCACATGAGAATTTTTACCGAGACTTGAAAAAACAGATAGCAAATACCTAGGTTTACCCTGCTGCTCCCCACAACATTCAAAAAAAAAGCCCCTACAATCTTACCTGATGACGGGGGCTTCTTTTCATACCTGTTTTCCACACTTTTGGTGAACGGCTTGCTTAATCGCGAGCGGTGCTTTTTTGTCATTATTCATTGTTTTTAGCGTCGGACAGCTAGCGTTTCGCAAGTTTTCTTTAAACCTTCCCGGCACTCCCCAGAACGGCTTTATTCTTATGATTGAGCAGCTTGATCAGTTCTTTGCGTGCCGCACCAAGATATTTGCGGGGATCGAACTCGCCGGGATTGTTGGCCATGTACTCGCGTATCTTGGCGGTGACGACCAGCCGACCGTCGGAGTCGATATTGATTTTACAGACGGCGCTCTTGGCAGCCCGGCGCAACTGCTCCTCGGACACTCCGATGGCGCCTTCCATCTTGCCACCGTACTGGTTGATCATATCCACATAGTCCCGGACTACGCTTGAGGCTCCGTGAAGGACAATGGGGAAACCGGGGATGCGTTTCTCGACCTCATCAAGGATATCGAAGCGCAGCGGGGGTGCTCCTTCACCTGCTTTCAGCTTGAACTTGAATGCTCCGTGACTTGTGCCGATGGAAATCGCCAGTGAATCAACGCCGGTCTTCTTGACAAAATCCTCGACCTCTTCGGGCTTGGTGTAGGTGGACGTTTCAGCCTGAACCTCATCCTCAATACCGGCCAACACGCCGAGTTCGCCCTCAACGCTGACGTCAAACTGATGAGCGTATTCAACGACTTTTTTGGTCAGGGCAACATTCTCATCAAAAGGGAGGTGTGAACCATCGATCATCACGGAGGAAAAGCCACTATCAACACAGGACTTGCAAAGCTCGAAGGAATCACCATGGTCGAGGTGAAGGCAGATCGGCAGATCCACGCCAAGTTCCCTGGCCATCTTGACCGCCCCCATCGCCATGTAGCGCAGCATGGTCGCGTTGGCGTATTCACGCGCGCCTTTGCTGACCTGAACAATAACCGGCGAACGACTCTCTACGCAGGCAGTAACAATGGCCTGAAGTTGCTCAAGATTGTTAAAATTGTAAGCGGGAATGGCATAACCGCCGGCCATCGCTTTGGCGAACATGTCGCGGGTATTGACCAACCCGAGTTCAGAATAATGTACCGTGTCGCTCATCAGAAGAAATCCTCCTTTATGGATGGTTTGGTCACTCGAACCATAAGCATACCTTAATACCAATTCATTTTCGACAAGTCCAGATCAAACGCCTAAAAAAACATGACACTGGTTGCATCTCATGCCCCCTTTCGACTAGGATAAAAAAATTCGCTTCGACCTTCAATCTCAAGATCAACGCCCGTTCGCTGCGCTCACTCGAAAGTCATTCTTTGCGTCTTTGCGTCTTTGCGTTGAGTTTTAAGTTTTAAGTTTTAAGTTTTAAGCCTCGTGCCTCAAGCCTCGAGCTTAACCCTTTGCCCTTAACTTTAATCTTCAAGCTATTCCATCTCGAGCTCAATCAAAACCGGAAGGGAACCAACATGAACCTGAAAAAGCAGGAAGAGTACTTTTCAGACTGGAAACAACGCGAGGAGATCGCTGAAGCGATGCTGCCGATCATCGGCCGGCTCTACCGCAACCACGGCATTGTCATCACGGTCTATGGACGCAGCCTGGTTCACGGTTCCATGGTGGACATCCTCAAGGCCCATCGCTTCGCCCGGCAGATCCTCGAGAATGAGCTTTCAGTGCGCGACAGTTTTCCGGTCCTGCAGGCGATGGACAACCTTGACCTGGCTCCGGCCCGCATCGATATCGGCAAACTGACCGTACGCTATCAGGCGCAGGGGCCCGATCATGACGTGGCTGATTTTGTGCGCCGGGAGTTGGCAAGCGTCAATACCGGCCAGACATCTTTGCTCAGTGAACCTCGCGACGTCGTTCTCTACGGTTTCGGCCGCATCGGCAGGCTGCTGGCAAGGATTCTGGTGGAAAAATCCGGCGGTGGAGACAAGCTGCGCTTGCGCGCCGCGGTGGTCCGCAAGGGGGGTAAAGACGACCTGATGAAGCGAGCCAGCCTGCTGCGTCGCGACTCGGTTCACGGCCCCTTCAACGGCGCTATCACCATCGACGAGGAAGAGAACGCAATCATCGCCAACGGCAACATGATTCGCCTCATTTATACCGATGCCCCGGACCAGATCGACTACACCGATTACGGCATTCAGAATGCCATCCTGATTGACAACACGGGTAAATGGCGCGACCGCACAGGGCTCGGACGGCACCTGCAGGCCAAGGGCATCAGCAAGGTTGTTTTGACGGCACCCGGCAAGGGGGATATCCCCAATGTGGTGTTCGGTGTCAACAATCAGCTTCTGACGGATGACGAGAACATTTTCTCGGCAGCCAGTTGCACCACCAATGCCATCGTTCCAGTACTGAAGGCGGTCAACGACCGCTACGGGGTCATCAGCGGCCACGTCGAGACCTGCCACGCCTATACCAACGACCAGAACCTGATCGACAACTATCACGACAAGCATCGCCGCGGCCGCAGCGCCCCACTCAACATGGTCATCACCGAAACCGGCGCCGCCAGCGCGATTGCCAAGGCGCTGCCCGAGTTGACCGACAGGCTGACCGGCAACGCGATCCGGGTACCGACACCCAACGTGTCGCTGGCGATTCTCAATCTGACCCTTGGTGAAAGGGTCAATCGCACGGATCTGAACAGCTACCTGCGCGACGTCTCCCTCGACTCACCATTGCAGAATCAGATCGACTACACCAATTCTCCGGAAGCGGTCTCCTGCGATTTTGTCGGTTCGAGCCATGCCGGCGTGGTTGATTCGATCTCAACGATCGTTGCCGACGACCGGGTTGTTCTG
>JBPPMD010000135.1:0-2376 GCA_051305875.1 Desulfuromonadales bacterium
TCGTATTTTCAGGGGACTCGCGTCTCGGGTTACAGGTCCTTGACCAGGTCGTCCCTTGGTTTTTTTCGTCTGAGATATCTCATCGGTTCCAATATCAATCATTCAACAGCAGCGAGGAAATTATGGAACGAAAATTCTTACAGCAGAAGGGTCGTTGGTGGGCAGCTGCAATACTTGGCGTTGCGCTGCTTCTGTTTTCGGTTACGGCGTATGCAGTGGCAATCATTGAAGGCGAACGAATGACCCCTGTCCCGGGGAAAGAGGGGATGGTTGTGACCAGCCATTTTCTTGCCACCGAAACCGCCCTGGAGGTTCTGAAAAAGGGCGGGAACGCAATTGATGCAGCGGTTACAGCCGCCTTTTCGTTGGCGGTCACTCAGCCCCGTTCGGGTAATATCGGTGGTGGTGGCTTTATGCTGATCTCCTCCGAAAAGCGCAATGACGTCATAGCCATCGATTATCGGGAAAAGGCCCCGAGCCAGGCATCCGTCGACATGTTTCTCAACCAGGAGGGCAATGCGGATAGCGAAGTATCGCGGTATTCACATCTGGCGGCGGGAGTCCCTGGAACGGTGGCAGGACTGGCCATGGCATTAGCTGAATATGGCACCATCAGCCTGCAGGAGGCTATGGCTCCTGCTATCAGATTGGCAGAGGAAGGGTTTATCGTTACTCCGCGCTTCAGTGATGGGCTCAAAGAGAAGGAGAAGATACTGAAAAGATGGGATTCCACAAGAAAAATATTCTATAAGGTTGATGGCAGTTATTACGAGCCAGGGGATCTCTTTGTGCAGAAAGACCTTGCGGCGACCTTGAGGCGAATCGCTGAAAACGGGATACAAGAGTTCTACGCAGGTAAGACCGCCGCACTGCTTGTTGCGGAAATGGCTAAACATGGTGGTCTGATTACCCTGGCGGATATGCAGAATTACGCTCCGGTGATAAGGACACCAGTTCATGGCACCTATCGGGGGTATGATATCTACTCCATGTCGCCACCCAGTTCGGGCGGGGCTCACCTGGTGCAGATTCTCAACATCCTGGAAGGTTATCCGATCCCGGACTATGGCCATAACTCGGCAAAAACCATCCACCTGATGGCAGAGGCGATGAAGCTGGCCTATGCCGACCGCTCATTTCACCTCGGGGATGAGGATTTTGTGAAAGTCCCTTTGAAAAGGCTCGTTTCCAGGGAATATGCAACCTCCCTACGCCAGAGAATAGATCCCGAAAAGGCAACGCCAAGCAGTACCATCAGCCCGGGCAAGCTTATCCCCGGCGAGAGCAGTGAAACGACCCATTTTTCCATCGTCGACAAGTTCGGCAATGCGGTTTCGAACACCTATACCATCAACTTCAGTTACGGTTCAGGAATTGTGGTTGAGGGTGCCGGTTTCCTGCTGAATAACGAGATGGACGATTTTTCGGCGAAGCCAGGAGAGCCCAATGCCTACGGCCTGATCGGTGGCGAAGCAAACAGGATCGAGCCGAACAAGCGGATGCTCAGCTCTATGTCCCCAACCATTGTCAAACAGGGTGAGAGAAACTACCTGGTGACCGGCAGCCCTGGTGGTTCGAGGATCATTACCACGACCTTGCAGGTGATCATGAACGTCATCGATCATGGTCTGAATGTCCAAAGTTCTGTCACTGCTCCAAGAATCCATCATCAGTGGCTCCCTGATGAACTTCGGATCGAAGAAGGTCTCAGTCCTGATACCATCAAGATTCTTCAGGACAAAGGCCATATCGTGAAACAGCAAGCGGCCATGGGAGCCATACAATCGATTTTAATCAAGAACGGTATGATGTATGGCGCTGCAGACCCTCGTAGATCGACTGCCCTTGCCGCGGGACTCTGATCGAGACTGATGTGTCAAAGCCACACAGGTATGAAGAGACCGACCGCAAGGCCTCTAAAAACAGCTCGCCGCAGAGATCTAGCGATCGCCGGAAATCTCCCTTGGCGCATTGACCACCCGCCGGGCAGGCTCTGCCGGAATCACCGGAGCGACGTTGGCGTAGCGGAAGGTTTCACCGAGGTAGTTCTTCAGCACGACTTCTTCGCCAAGGCTCTGCAAATAGTCGGGCAGGATCGGAATCTTGCCGCCGCCGCCGGGGGCGTCGATGACATAGGCCGGCACACCGAGCCCCGAGGTGTGGCCCCGCAGGGCACGGATGATCTCGATCCCTTCCTCGACGCTGGTGCGAAAATGATCGGTCCCCTGAACCATGTCGGCCTGGTAGATGTAGTAAGGGCGCGCGCGAATGGCAAGCAGCTTCTGCATCAGAAGCTTCATGACCTCCGGATCGTCGTTGACGCCGCGCAGCAGCACGGTCTGGTTGCCGAGTGGAATGCCGGCGTCTGCCAGGCGG
>JBPPMD010000139.1:0-8235 GCA_051305875.1 Desulfuromonadales bacterium
ACTTCACCCTGTTCACCTGTTGCGACGCCAAGAAACTGCGTCCGGTAGTGGTCGGTCGTACCGATGATACCGTGGTCATTTCCTCAGAGGTCTGTGGAATCAACGATATCCTGCCTGATCGTGATTGGGAAGCCGACATCTATCCACACGAGCGTGAGATCGTGGCGATCGACAGCAATCTGGAGGTGCAGCGATGGAGACAATAAGAGTTCAGCATGTCACACCCAATGACATGCCATGGAAGATCAGGTATGACGCCAGCCGCTGCACCCTGTGTGGTTCCTGTGTGTCTGCATGTTCCTTCCGCGCCATTGGGGCCAAGGTGGAGCGTCGCCGCATGGTTTTCTCCGAGGGGGACCTGCCTGACCCGCAGCAGCGTTTCTCGGCCGTGCCGGTTATCCGTCAGGTCAAGGACGTGCGCCACTATTGCCGTGGTTGCGGCATTTGTGAAAAAGTCTGCCCCAATGATGCCATCGCCCCGCAGCGCAATCCCGACACGCGTCATCCGGTTGTCTCCCGCTGCCTGGGTGGCGATTCGATCAAGCGAGGTGGTCGCAAGAATCTGGAAGGCACAACCCGCACTCTTGACAAACTACGGGTCGGCCGCATTTCGCAAATGACTGACCCGAGCCTTGATGCTCAACGCCATACCTTCGACCTGCTGGCGCCCTTTGGTCGCATCATGCCGCCCAAGGCCTTGCCGTTCAGTCTTGATAACCAGAACAACCTGCAGGTTGAAGACACCATGCCGCCGGTGCGTTGGGTCTACCCGGTGATCATTGGTGACATGTCGATCGGTGCACTCTCCTGGCGGATGTGGGAAGCGGTCGCATTAGCGGTGGCTTACCTTAACGAGGAATGCGGCATGCCGGTACGCATGTGCTCTGGCGAGGGCGGCGTTCCGGTTCGCCTCCTGAAAAGCAGGTATCTCAAGTACATGATCCTGCAGATTGCCTCCGGGCATTTTGGCTGGAACCGGATAGCCAAGGCGATGCCGCACATGGTCGAGGATCCGGCCGGCATTCTGATCAAGATAGGTCAGGGAGCCAAACCCGGCGATGGCGGTCTGTTGCAGGCAAACAAGGTGGCCGAGCATATTCAGGCGATCCGCGGCGTGCCCAAGGCCGACCTGCTTTCACCGCCCAATCACCAGGGACTCTATTCCATCGAGGAGAGCGTACAGAAGATGTTCCTCTCCTTCAACGCGGCCTTCAAATTCCGTGTGCCGGTAGCGATCAAGGTTGCTGCGAGTGCGACCAGCGTCTCGGTGTTCAATAACCTGGTGCGCGATCCCTACAATATTGTCGGGGGCTTCTTTCTCGATGGCATCGACGGCGGCACCGGCGCGGCCCATGAGGTCTCTCTCGATCACACCGGGCACCCGATCGTCTCCAAGCTGCGTGACTGTTATCTGGCTGCGGTCAATCAGGGCCGACAGGGACAGATTCCGCTCTGGGCCGCCGGTGGCCTCGGCAAGACCGGCGATCTGGCCGCCGATGCTTTCAAAATGATAGCTCTCGGTGCCAACGGCGTGTTTACCGGCAAGCTGATTCTGCAGATGGCAGGATGCGTAGGCAACGACATGGGGCGCTGCAACGCCTGCAATACAGGTCTCTGCCCGGTCGGCATCACCACTCAGGAGCCAGCTCTGGTTCACCGTCTCGATGTCGATCGCGTCGCCCAGAATATCGTCAATTATTTCCTGGCCATGGACACCGAGTTCAAGAAGCTGATGGCCCCGATCGGCAACTCGTCATTGCCGGTGGGCCGTTCGGACGCCCTGGTCTCGACCGACAAGGCAGTCGCTGACCGACTGTCTATTCAATACGTTTGTTAAAAGCAGAGGCTGGAGGCTAGGGGCTGGCTTTAACCAGAACCAAGTCCCCAGTCTCCAGCCCCGAACCATCTTCAGAGGTTTTAATATGGCAGCAATAATCTCAGGTTATGACCTGCAGCAACGCCGCATCTCAACCCAGGACCTTCTGCAGCAGATTTATCGATCGCTGGAGCAAGGTGAAACGGAATTCGAGGTTACCTCTTCCGGGCATCACAATATCGGTGGCCCGCTGTGGACGGAAGACGGCAGGCCGCTCAAATTCCGGGTCAAGAATCCCGGCCAGCGCGTCGGTTCTTTCGGCCTGGAAGGGACTGAAATCATTGTCGAGGGCTCCGCCCCTGCGGATGCCGGCTGGCTCAATGCCGGTGCTGAACTGACCATCCTCGGTGACGGCGGTGACACTACGGCGCACTGTGCCGCGAGCGGCAAGATCTTTGTTGCCGGGCGTGTTGGCACACGTTCCGGCTCCCTGATGAAGCATGACCCGGCCTACGCCAACCCTGAGTTCTGGATCCTCAAGAATACCGGTTCCTTCTCTTTTGAATTCATGGGCGGCGGCATCGCTGTGGTCTGCGGCTACGGTCGTGAGGATTTGCCCTCTGTACTCGGCGATCGCTCTTGCATGGGCATGGTCGGCGGCACTATCTACGTGCGCGGGCCGGTCGCAGGTCTCTCTGACGAGGTCTGGATGCTTGATCTCGACGCCGCCGATCAAAAGTTTCTGCAGGAGAATATGCCGGTTTTCCTCGGCAAAATCGGCAGGAACGAGCTGGAAAAAGAGCTCACCGACTTCTCCAGGTGGCAGAAGATCGTCGCCAAGAGCTACGAAGAGCTCAATGTCCGTTCACGCATGACCATGCGCGAGTTTCGCGACCAGAGATGGGTCGGTAACGGTGGCATCTTCGCCGATGTACTCAAGGACGACTACAGTCACGTGGCCGGACTGGTCAATGCAGGCGCCGATCGCATCAAGATCCCGCACTGGCAGGACAAGCGTTTCGGAGCCCCGTGCCAGGTCGCCTGCCCGTCGAATATCCCGACCCAGGACCGCATCAACCTGCTGCGTCAGGGCAAGTACGAGGAAGCTCTCGCTCTGGTACTTAAATACTCACCGTTCCCGGCCAGCGTGTGCGGCGAAGTCTGTCCGAACCTTTGTATGGACGCCTGCAGCCGTCGCTATATCGACAAGCCGGTCGCCATGAAGGAACTCGGCCGTCTGTCGCGCAACGTTGCACCCCCCGAGCTGCCGTCGGCCAGCGGCAAACAGGTCTCGGTCGTCGGCGGCGGCCCCGGCGGCCTGGCAGCGGCCTGGCAGCTGCGTCTGCTCGGTCATGAGGTCACCGTCTACGAGGCCGACCAGGAGATTGGCGGCAAGCTGCGCCAGGTCATTCCGACCGACCGCCTGCCGGCTGATTCGCTTGCCTCCGAAATCCAGCGGATCAAGGATATTGGCATCACGGTCAGGAACAACACCAGGGTCGACGCTGATCTGTTTGAGACCATTCAGAAAGAAAGCGACGCTGTGGTCATCGCCTCGGGGGCCCACAACGCCGTTGTGATTCCTTTCCCCGGTCATGAACTGTTGACCAGAGGTCTTGATTTTCTCAAGGACGTCAACGCTGGCAAAAAACCCGGGGTCGGCAAACGGGTCATCGTCATCGGTGCCGGCAATGCCGGTATGGACGTCTGCCTCGGTGCGTATGCCATGGGCGCCGAACAGGTGCTGGCCATCGACGTCCAACGCCCGGCAGCTTACAAGCACGAGATCGACAGCGTCAAAGCACTTGGTGGTGAGATTCGCTGGCCGGTATTTACTGAGAAAATCACTGCGGAAGGGCTCTGGACCAAGGATGGCGAATTGCTACAAGCCGACGAGGTGATCATTGCCATCGGTGAGCGTCCCGATCTATCCTACGTACCGCGCGAGTGGCTGACCGACCGGGGCATGATGGATGTCGATGCCTGCAACCACGTGGTCAAGGCCAAGGGCGTGTTTGCCATCGGCGATACCACCAAGCCCGGTTTGCTCACTCACGCCATCGGCGCCGGCCAGGAAGCAGCCTTTCAGATCAATGATTACCTGGCAGGCAAGGAACTCAAACCGATCGTCAAGCCGGAGTTGATCAACCAGAGCTGTCTCTCCAAGGAACTCTTCAAGCCGCGCAACCGTGGAAGATTCTGTGTCACCGACGCCAAAGACGAAGCCCTGCGCTGCATTTCCTGCGGTACATGCCGTGACTGTTCCATGTGCCTGGAAGCTTGTCCTGAAGGCGCGATCCGGCGTATCGAGAAAGCAGACGGTACGTTCGAATATGTCTCCGATGATGATGTCTGCATCGGCTGCAGCATCTGCGCGGGCATCTGTCCCTGTGGTGTCTGGGCGATGGAAATTATGGTTTAGTTTTCGTCCGGAAACTCCGGATGGGCAGGATTCAGGAGGCTGAAAGGGTGCGTTGATAGCGGGCCAACCGTCTGATTGAAGACTTGCAAAGGCCACCCTCATCCGGGTGGCCTTTTCCTGTGTTATCCGGAGTTTCAATCTCAATGCGGATGCGCTGCCGGAGCCGCCTTTTCACCATGATGGGCCGAAGCATGGACGGCCTGAGCGATCCCTTCAACATAATGGACATAGGTCACGTAAGCCTCGACGTACTCCCGTCCTGCCTGAACGCTGTCCTGGGCATGCTTGCTGGTTTCATGCGCGTGATTGTAGCGCTCGCGGATTCCTTTGTCCGTGTGGGCGGCAATGGCCTTCGCCAGCTCGTCTACGGACCCTTGCTCGAGAGCCTTGTCGGCTTTGGCGATCACAGGGTCTACGCTGCCTGCTGCTTTGAGCCCGGTATAGGGAGCCCCCTCACCGGCGCGATGAACCCTCACCAGGGTTTCGAAAAAGTAAGTGTCGGCCAACTCCTGTGCTTGGGGATTGAGCTTGCGCACCGCCAGGGTCTTCGCGAAGAGGTCACGAACTTCCTGCTCATCTTCGGCCTGCAGCCACTTCAATACCGGGGTCACGTCTCCCTGTGCCAGCGCGATCCGGGCATCGGCCACCACCGGTCCGTCGAGGGTGTCGCAATGGGCCAGGGCGAGTTGCGGTGTCAGCAGGATTGCCAGGGCAAAACAAGCTGTGGTCAAAAAAACTTTTGCACGGTTCATCGTCTTCATGTTTTCCTCCTTGGAATGTGGTTGTTTTTATGATTTCAATGACTAGAACGGAAGTGGCAGGATATTTGTGACAAAAAAAAGCAAAAGAGTCAAAATTGTCACAAAAGTTCTTTATCATTCGTCTTTGTTAATAAAGAAAGGTAAGCAATGACCGACGAGGAACTTTTTCTCGCCTATATCGATGGCGATATGGCAGCTTTCGAGGTCTTGTATGAACAGCACAAAGCAAGGGTTTTCGGATTTCTCATGGCCAGGTTAAAGGACCACGGCGAGGCTGAGGATGTGTTTCAGGCGGTGTTTGCCAAACTCCATCGCAAGCGGCACCAATACCGTCAGGATATCCCTTTTTTGCCCTGGCTCTTCACCCTCGTCAGGAACACCTTGATCGACCATGTTCGCAAGAGAAACGCTTATGAGAAGCATGTCGTGGTCTCCGCGAAGGCCGTAGAAACTTATGCCGCACCGGTTTGCGACGAAACGTCCATCCATGTGGCCGTTTCCGAACTTTCCCGTCTGAACGAAAGTCAGCGACGGGCTCTCGAGTTAAGGTTTAACCAGGGATTGAGCTTTGCCGAGATTGCCGAGCAGATGCAGACCTCGGCGGACAATTCCCGCCAGATCATCAGTCGGGCTATCCGTAAGCTGCGCACTCTGATGGTCAAGAAGGAGAAACACCATGAAAAAAACTGATTCGGAACAACAGATTTTGAGAGAATTTGTTGAATTTATCGAAGTCGAACCGGCGGCCCCTTCCAAAAGGGCCGACAAGACAGTGCTGGCAATGGTGGCTAAAGACCTTCAACCTGCTCTTCGGACAGTCTTCGGCAAGCTAACCTTGATCGAAGTCGCTTGCGGTCTTTCGACGCTGGCCATCTGTCCGCAGTTCGGTCTGGGTGTCGGGCAACACAATGAATTTATTCATGCCTTGCATGCCGCGACACCGCCCGTTGTCTTTTACCTGTTGTGTGGACTGTTTTTTGTCAGCATCGGCGCCGTTTTAAGCGGTCTGATCTTGAATAAAACGGAAATCCGCACCCTTGGTAACAACAAATACTCATATTTTTTCGGTTATAGTGTAATGGCCTATCTTGTTCTGGTGGCGCTGGGGGCAGAGGCTTTTGTTGCCGGTTCAATGTTCTGGATACTGGGCGCGTTGCTGGGGAATGTGTTGGGATTTGAAGCAGTCACCCGGGTGCGTTTTGCAAAAACCTGACATTCGATAAATAATCACCGAACTGGACCAAAAGTTTTAGATTGCATGACTTATGAGGGTTCGTACGATAAGATGGAGTACATCATGGGCGTAATAAAGACGGCACCGATGGTTTCCCCCTTCAAAACGAATAATATAACGGAGAGCATGCGATGACCTGGTTCTCTGATCTTAAACTGAACACCAAAATCAATCTATTGCTATCCTCCCTTTTGATTTGCCTGTTTCTCCTGACAGCCCTGCTGACATACCGCGATCAACAGCAACTGGTTTTGAATATGGCTTTGGAGCAGAGTCGCAGTGTTGCCAGGCAGATTATTACGACCACTGACTATATGTCCTCTGTCGTTCGCAATGAGCCTGAAAACAATTACGCACTCGTTCCCCAGGTGGTCGCTACCCAGGTCGCAAAAAGGATCTCCGAAGGTGACCCGTATTCTGTTCGACAGGTCTCGCTGACTTACCGCAATCCGGGCAATCGTCCTGATAGCTATGAAGTCGAACAATTAAAGGCCTTCGCAGATACTTCGGAGGTTGAACTCTATCATGTTACCAAAGTGAATGGTGACCGGGTTTTCCGCTATATGCGGTCTATGATTGCAGAAAACTCCTGTCTGGAGTGCCATGGCAGCTATGAATCGGCACCGTTATTCATTCAACAACGCTACCCCCGTGATCATCCCTCATACAATTACAAAATCGGCCAGGTCCTTGGAGCGGTTTCTGTCTCCAAGCCGCTGGCTGATTTATATCGTGAAGTCGGCTCTAATCTGCGAGATGAACTTGTCTACCGGGTAGTAATTCTGGTCCTCGTGTTTGTGGCTATGGGGATTTTGATCCGTCGTTTCATGATCAACCCCATACAGTTAGCTTCTGCAACGATCCATCGCGTCACAACCACAGGCAATCTCGGTGAAAGGATTCCTGCTCATGCCTCCCGGGATGAGGTCGGCCAACTTATCTACGGTTTCAACGAGATGATGGCGGAACTGGAACGCACAACGCTGCAACGCCAGGAATCAGAGTCCCGCTATCAGAGATTGATTGAAGCGTCTCAGTCAGCGATCGTCACGTTCCTCGAAAACGGTAAGATTGTTATTTCAAATCATCTGGCAGAGAGCCTTTTAGGTCTTTCGCGTCACAAGCTTCTGGGTGAGACAATTTTTGACTATTTTGAAAATGGACAGGATCTAAAGCAGCGAATTGACGATTACTGCCGGGATGGCAAATGGCATGAAATGAGTGAAATTTCAAGGCAGAGGCTTCTTCAAAAAGATGGCCAGCCAATCGATGTGGAGGTGACGCTCGTTCTGGCTTCCAATCTGGATCATGTTCCCATGTTCACGGCGATTATAAAGGAAGCCGGCACATCGTGACAGGGATTTTTTGCGGTTGCATCATAAGGGTTTGTTGAATGAGAAGCGGATTTTAAACCATCTTCTTCGCTGTGTTACGCGTCCTTAAACAGACGACGCCGCCGGGCTGCTATGCCCGGCGGCGTTATCTGTTGCAGAGGGCGAACAGTCGTCAACTCTTGGCGATGAGCTTCTTCAACGCATCGCTTTCAGGTTTAACCAGCTCCTTGACCCGTTCGGCGTTGACACGTGCCACGATGATCTGACCGATCTCGGTCTGGATGTCCTCGTAGAGGCCCAGGCCGAGCATGCCCTGGGCCTGTCGCTGATTGTCCTCGGTGGGGGTGACATAATGCACCGTGTCGACCTTGTAGCGGTGAATCAGGAACAGGGTTATCAGCGTCATCAGACGCTTCTGGCGAATATCCTCGTTGAAGGTGTTCTGGTCGCGGATCGACAACATGCTGCGGTCGCGGCGGTCCTGCAATGTGGCGAAGATGATATCGGCCATTTTGACATTGTTTTCGTCGATGAGAGTCAGCTCCAGCAGTTCCGAACCGGATACGTGCGGTTTGAGGACAACCTTCAACGTCACATCCAGATTATAGTGGTCAGTCCAGAGTTTGAGCCAGTCGGCGAGGCGTTTCGGCGGTACCTCGGTTTCGACC
>JBPPMD010000161.1:0-8135 GCA_051305875.1 Desulfuromonadales bacterium
CAGGTTTGACATCGTTGTAATTCTCCAGGCCGATACCGCACTCGTAGTTCGTGCTCACTTCCTTGACATCATCCTTGAAGCGCCGCAAAGAAGTCAACTTGCCGGTCCAGATGACGACATCATCACGCAACAGACGAGCATGAGCATTTCTTGCGATCTTACCGGAGACGACATAGCAACCCGCGATGGTTCCGACTTTGGTCACGCTGAACACTTCACGGACTTCAGCCCGGCCAAGATCCACTTCTTTGAGGGTCGGTGCGAGCAGACCTTCCATAGCATCCTTGATATCGTTAACCGCATCGTAGATAACATTATAGAAGCGGATATCGACACCTTCAAGCTCGGCGAGACTGGTTGCCTTTGGTGTCGAACGGACATTAAATCCGAGCACGATAGCGTTCGAGGCAGACGCCAGACTGACGTCCGTCTCGGTGATGCCGCCAACACCGGAGTGAATCACAATCAGACGGCAGGCTGCTGTTGAAAGCTTGCTCAGTGTGCCGGATACGGCTTCCGCAGAGCCTTGCACATCGGCTTTGACGATGACCTTGAGTTCTTTAACATCACCACCCTGAATCCGGGCATAGAGTTCCTCCAGGGAAATTTTGCTGCTCTTGGCCAGCTCTGCCTCTCGTATTTTCTGTTGACGGTGTTGAGCCACATCCTTGGCAATTTTTTCATCCTCAACAGCATGAAAAGATTCACCAGCCTCCGGCACGCCGGACAGTCCGGTGACCTCGACCGGGAAAGACGGGCCTGCTTCCTGAACGGCCTGGCCTCGGTCATCAGCCATCGACCTGACGCGACCGTAGTGAAGCCCTGCAACGATCGGATCGCCGATTTTCAGCGTACCTTTCTGAACCAGAACCGTGGCGACAGGGCCACGACCCTTATCAAGGCGAGCTTCAATGACCGCACCCTGAGCCCGCTTGTTCGGATCGGCCTTCAGCTCAAGGATCTCGGCCTGCAGCAGGATCATCTCCAGCAATTTATCGATATTGGTTTTTTCCTTAGCAGAGACATTGACGTAGATGGTATCGCCGCCCCAGCTTTCCGGCAGAAGTTGCAGATCGGAAAGCTCCTGCATAACCTTGTCAGGGTTGGCGCCAGGCTTGTCAATTTTATTGACGGCGACAATGATCGGTACGCCGGCAGCCTTGGAGTGATTAATGGCTTCCCTGGTCTGCGGCATAGCGCCGTCATCGGCGGCAACAACCAGGACCACAATATCGGTGACCTGGGCACCCCGGGCGCGCATAGCCGTAAAGGCTTCATGACCGGGAGTATCGAGGAATGTCATCTTGCGACCGGAGAGTTCGACACCGTAGGCGCCGATGTGCTGAGTAATGCCGCCAGCCTCGCCTTCGGTGACATTCGCTTCACGGATCGCATCGAGCAAGCTGGTTTTACCATGGTCGACGTGACCCATAATGGTAATAACCGGTGGCCGCGGCAGCTGGTTCTCATCACTTTCCGCTTCAATATCGAGGCGTGAATGGGAAAGGATGGTGTCTTCGTCAAAGGCAACATTTTCGACTTCATACCCGAACTCGGCAGCCAGAATAGCGGCTGACTCGAAATCCAGGGGATGGTTGATTGTAACCATCTGTCCCTGGCGCATCAATTCCTTGATCAGGTCATTGGCTTTAACGCCCATGCGTTTGGCAAGTTCGCCGATGGTTATAACATCGGTAATCCTGATCTTGCGCTTGATGGCCTTGGATTGCGTGATTTCCGTTTTTTTAGTGGGACGATTTGCTTTGCGGCCTTTGCGGAAGCGCTCATTGCGGTCCGGCTCGTAAACCTCCCGCTTGGTTTTACGCCGCTGGCCGTCTGCCTCGGTATGACTGACATTATCGCGACCCTTCTTTTTCTTTTTTATCGAACGGTCCTCTTTGTCGGCCATGACATCCGGGATGATCGGCGCACCCGGAGCACTGGGAGCCGCTGGCCGACTCGGACGTTCCGGTCGGCTCGTACGATCAGGACGATCAGTGCGTGTGCGGTCTGCAGGCGCTGGTTTTTTGCCTCTTTCTGGCGTAGCGGCCTGGCGACGCGGTCTCTCGACAGGAGTCGGCAACTCAACCCGACCAAGGATCTTGGCGCGGGTGATTACCTCCTTCTTGGCTTTCTTCTTCTCAGGAACGACGGCCTCAGCCTTCTCAACTTTCTCAGCGGGCTCTTCTGTTACGACAGCCTCCGGCGTTACCTGAGATGGTTTAACAGCTTCGGCAGGCTCATTGGCAACCTCGACAGGTTCTTCGACAGCAGTAGCGGGCTTGTGCTCAACCGGTTTTTCAGGCTCAGGAGCAACCTTTTCGGGAGCAACAGAAGCGGCCTCATCTGCAGGAACTTCAGCAGCGACCGGTTCTTCCTCGGCCACAGTCTTGCGACGACGACGAATCAGACCGGAGCTGATACGCTCCTCGTCGACCTTGACTTCAACAGTCTTGTCAGCCTTATCAGTCTGGCCGGTCTCGAACTTGAGAGCGACCTCTTCTTCCAGTGCACTCATATGGTTCTTAACCTCAATGCCGGCCTGATTAAGCTTGTCAACAATCTGCTTGTTGTCCAGACCCAATTTGGTCGCTAATTCATAAACACGAATTTTAGCCATCAACTTTCCCCTGAGATATCCTGATATCGGAGCAGATCATCGAGAAATGCCTCCGCCAGCTTTCCATCGGGCAAACCAACAACACTTCTTTCCGCACGCCCGAGAATGCGGCCAAGCTCTATTTTATCAAACAATTTCGTCGTCACTATCTTTTGATATTCTGCCTTGCGTCTGACCTTATCACCGATTTGCGGTGAAATGTCTCTGGCCAGAATAATTACCGCCAGAGGTTTCTTTCGAGCCAGGGCGTCCTGCACAGCGTTGCCGCCGGAAACAAATCTTGCTGATTTGCGTGCCATACCGAGCAGACTGGCCATATGCGCGAGCAGTTCCTTTGCAACACCCTCGACAAGCTGGTCTGCCGTTACCGGCTGGCACGTCTGTCGAAATGTTCTGTCAAACTGTTTCCTGCCCACGGCCGCTTCGATGCAAGCACGACTGTTACAGAGGTAAGTTCCGCGGCCGGGCAAACGCCCCTTCAGGTCGACCAGAATCTCACCGTCCGGAGAACGGACAAGACGAATCAGCTGAGACTTGTCTTTGACCTGGCGACAACCCAGGCAGGTGCGTTGAGGCTGGCTGCGAACCTGCGTCACTGCTACTCGGCACTCTCTGCGTTGTCTGCGTTGTCTGCGTTGTCTGCGTTGTCTGTGTTGTCTGCGTTGTCTGCATTGTCTGCGTTGTCCACGTCCTCTGCGTTGTCCACGATGTCTGCATTCTCTGCGTCGGTCAACTCAGCCGTTCTGGCTTCAGAGGCACGCAGTACAGTCACACGCGTTTCCCCTTCGGTCATATTGGCAACGTCTTCGACCGATTCGGCCTCTTTAACCGCAGCAATGGCATCCTTGGCGGTCATCGCACTGAGAAGTCCCGCAGCAGCCTCCGTCCCGGCAGACTCTTTATCGCTGTTGCCGGCACCGGTCAATTCTTCGAGCTCAGCTTCGGCCGCACGCGTTTCACTCATGATGTCGATTTTCCACCCGGTCAATTTGGCCGCCAGGCGGACATTCTGTCCTTTTTTGCCAATCGCCAGGGAAAGCTGATCATCGGGAACAATAATCTCCAAAGACTCCTCTTCGGTGTCAACATACACCCTGGTGACCTCTGCAGGAGAAAGCGCGGCACAGGCAAAGCGGGCGATGTCAGGGGTCCAGTTGATAATATCGATCTTCTCGCCGCGTAACTCGGAGACGACATTCTGAACACGTGCACCGCGCATGCCGACGCAGGCGCCGATCGGATCAACATCGGGATCATTGGAGGACACAGCGATCTTGGCCCGGCTACCCGGCTCACGGGAGACGGCCTTGATTTCAACGATACCCTCAGCAACTTCAGGAACTTCTATGCGGAACAGTTCAATCAGCAGGCCGGGATGGGTCCGCGAGAGAATAATCTGCGGCCCCTTGGTGGCCATGCGCACATCAGAGATATACGCACGAACCCGGTCACCCTGACGATAGTTCTCGCGGGGGACCTGCTCTCGGTGAGGGAGAAGCGCTTCGGTACGGCCCAGGTCGATAATCAGGTCACCACGCTCGTAGCGACGGACGATACCATTGACCAGTTCACCAAGGCGACCCTTGAATTCGTTATAGACGCCCTCACGCTCTGCTTCGCGGACTTTCTGAATAATCACCTGTTTGGCGGTCTGGGCAGCAATACGGCTGAAGCTGCTGGCATCCATCTTCATACCAAGAGAGTCCCCGATTTCGACATCAGGGTCAATCTCCTGCGCTTCGGTAATGTCGATTTCCTGGTAGGAGTTTTCCACTTCGTCGACAACAGTGACAAATTCGAAAACCTCCACTTCGCCGATTTCATCATTGAAGTGTGCCTCCAGATCACGCGTATTGCGATATTTCTTGTTTGCCGCAGAAAGTACCGCAGCCTCAAGAGCTTCGACCAGCACCGCACGATCAATGCCCTTGTCTTTGACCACCTGGTCGATAATGTGATTAAGGTTGATATTCATCCCTTCCCCCTGCATACCCCCCGCCGTTGCGGTGGCGGTTGCTGTTGAAGTCTGTATTTGACAAAACGCTCATTCCGGTTTTCGTTAAAACTCTTCTTCCAGGTTTGCTTTCTCCAACTCGGCCAGTGGAATCACAGCCAGACCACCAGGTTTATCGCTCTGTTCAAGACAAACTTGATCGTCCTCAAGGCCACGCAGGGTGCCAACAAAGGTCTTGCGGGTATAACCACGTTGATCCGGATCGAGCAGATGAAGCGTTTTCAGCTTGGCCTTATGACCGGCAAAACGCTCGAAATCGGCCGGTTTCTTCAACGGCCGGTCCAGTCCCGGAGAGGAAACTTCCAACCGGTAAGCTGACTTGATCGGATCTTCGACTTCGAGAATTGCACCGGCTTCGCGGCTCACTGTGACGCAATCGTCAAGGGTGATGCCGCCGGGCTTGTCGATAAAGATGCGCAAGGCTAAATGGTGGCCGTCTTGCGCCAACTGAAGGTCGACCAGTTCGAAGCCGAGATCACCAAGGATCGGCATCACCAGTGACTCAATTCGTGTCAGATTTCCTTCTCGCATCTCTTGTTCCCAAACAAAAAAAAGCGAGCCGTCAGGCTCACTTTTCATATGAAAAGTTAATTAAGCATTTTCTATCAAAGTTCCCCGGATAATGCAAGTAAAAAGTCAAGATGGCTAGCAGCCTGTCGAACTATCCGGGCCGAAGCGAAAATTTGAATGTTTGAGAACAGATTTTAGCTCGTTTGCAGGTTCATAGCGTAGCTATGGTCCAAAAAGGAGCTGAAATATGGGCCAAACAGGCGGATTTGCAGCCGGCTCATGGATAGTCCGACAGACTGCTGGGTCGATTTTATCTCAACCAGCGTCCATTCGGAAACTCCAGACAACACAAGCACAATTTCCGATCTGGAAACGAGCAATTTTTCTCAAGGTCAAGGAAATCAAGGATTTGAGCGGAGGCGCAGTACTTTACGCCGCACAATCAAATCCGCCGATTGACGCAGAGATTGTGGAAAAGGGCCGTTTCCGGACGGAAATCAACCGGCGTGTACCTTGCGCAGCAAGGTCATGCTTTCGATGTGCCAGGTTTGCGGAAAGAGATCAAAAGCCTGGCTGGAAACGACCTCATAGCCATTCCGGACCAGAGGTGTCAGATCACGGACCAGGGTGGCCGGATCACAGGAAACATAGAGTATCCGTTCTGGCCGGGCCTTCAGCAGTTCGCCGGTGGCCGGATAATTACCGGTTCGTGGCGGATCCAGGATAACCAGGTCCGGCGGCTCGGCATCGCGGTAGCGGGCCATGACAACGGCCGCGTCTGCAGCAAGGAATTCAACATTCCGGATATTATTTGCGGCAGCATTGATACGGGCACTGGCAATCGAAGGTGCATAATCTTCAACTCCGACTACCCGCTTGACCCGGCGGGCGAGCGGCAAGCTGAAATTCCCCATGCCGCAGAAGAGATCGAGGACGTTCTCCGAACTGTCAGGCTCGAGGAGTTGCAGCATGCTCGCAACCATGCTGCGATTCTGCGCCGGGTTGACCTGAACAAAGCCCCCAGGGCCATAACGGAGCGCAATCTCAGGTTGGTCGACCTTGATTGTCAAATCACTTTCACCATGGACGACCTCAAGCCCCTGCTTGCCGCCAGACTGCAGACAGGCGTTAATCTGGTGACAGGCGGCAAAATCCCTCAGCCAGGAACGTAGCTGGTGACGGCCTTGCGGGTGGACATGCAGTATAATCCTGACCTCACCATCGTCACCACTGGCGATATCAATCTGTGAGACACACCCGGAGCTTGGCGCATCGGCAAGTTCGCGGCGCAGATGGTCCAGAGTTTTCTGTACCGGGGGGGAGACCAGCAGGCACTTGTCGACATCGACAACATCGTGGGACGCGTGGCGGTAGAACCCGATAAGCAGCCCCTCTGCTCCGGGGCAGCATTTGAGCTGGACCCGGTTGCGATAGCCCCACTCGTCAGGAGCGGCCACAATCGGCTTGAGACGATCACCGGCCATGACGTTGCTGCGGACCAGCAGATCGGCAAAGATCTTCTCCTTCCAGCGAGCCTGTTGCTGATAAGGGATATGCTGCCACTGGCAACCGCCGCAGGAGCCAAAAAATGGACAGGGCGGTTCGCGCCTTTGCGGTGAAGGCTCAACAACCGCAACCAGCTCAGCCTCGATGTAGCGGCGTCTGGATTTGACAACCCGGCAGACGACCCGGTCGCCGGGCGCTGTCAAAGGCACGAAAACAGCCTTGCCTTCGTGGTGACCGATCCCCCTTCCTCCGTGCACAAGAGCGGTGATGTCGAGTCCACTGATGTTCTCAGTCATAAAAACGATGCGTGGGACGCTTTTGCAATTCGGCGTTTACAAGAGAACGCAGATAATCAGGGCGAGCAAGGTAGCTGGCAGCATGCTGCAGGAAATCTTCGATCAATGCGGTACGAACCCTGTCAACGTCCAGCGTCGGCACGCCCATGCGTTCGAAACGTTTGACAACAGCCAGATGTTCGCCGAACGCGTCGACGGCCTGACAACGCAACGCCTGCTCATCGATGGTGTCCGCCGGCAGTTCATGCAGGTTGCAGACGATGGTGGCCACCACGCAGACCCGGTGATAATCGCCGAAGTAGCGGTTGCTCTCATCGGTAAAGACAATCTGCAGGCCGTTGGCCAACGGCACTTGTCTAATCGTTGCCATCATTCGTTGCCATCATCTGTTCCAAGCAATGCGCAGCGCTCGTCTTCGACGCGATCAATCTCGCTGACAAGACCGCGCAGAATGCGCACTTCGCGGTCGTCAAGAGCCGCCCGACCAAAGATTTGCCGGTAAGAGCGCATGATGTGTTCCGGGTTCTGATGATTCAGGTAGCGGATCTTGAGAAAGGTGTCCCGCATGTGAGCAAACAGGATTTCCAGATCTTCAACAGTCGCCAGCCGCCTGCCCTTCTGCCCTTTTCCGCACGCTTCACCATGCTGTTTGGCCACTTCGTACAGACAGATGACCACAGACTGGGCCAGGTTCATCGACGCGATGCTGCCCCCGGTTGGGATTGTAATCAGGCGTTGGCAAAGGTCCAGTTCTTCGGTCTTCAGCCCTTTATCCTCGCGACCGAAGACCATGGCAACCCGTCCGCTTTCGAGCAGGGGCAGCAACTGGGCGGCTGCACTGTCAGGGTGGAGGAAGTCGACCCGGTATTTACCAAAACGTCGGGTCGTCGCATAGGCGAAGTGGCAATCGTTGAGCGCCGCCTGCAGGTCCGGGTATACAGTCGCCTGCTCCAGCAGGACACTCGCCTTGACTGCCATCTTGCGGGCTTCATCATCCAGGTGATCAACCTTCGGCGCCACCAGGCGCAGATCGGTCACTCCGAAATTCGCCATGGCGCGGGCGACGGAACCGATATTCCGCTCACCACGCGATTCGACCAGCACAACGCTGAGATTATTCAGATTCATCTTGTTTTCACTGTCATTAACAGCTTGAACCTCAGTTATCAGTTATCAGTTATCAGTTATC
>JBPPMD010000230.1:0-14322 GCA_051305875.1 Desulfuromonadales bacterium
GCAAGAAATGCGGTCAAGGCCTGATTGAGCACAAACAGAGATTCAATTTGCGCGGTTTCTTTTTTCCTGGGCATGATGCGACAATGTCACTGGACTCAACTCTGGGCGAAAGCATTGCAAAAAAGCAGCCAGTCGATGACGGCAGTGTCAACTTCGGCTTCGACTTTCTCGATGAAGAAGGGGACTCCGTTGAGAAACCCACCGACGGAATCTCTCTTGGCGTCGACGATCAGTCCGTCAACAAAGATCAGCCTTGCAGTATTGACGGCGAAACCATTCCGGAAGTCGGGCGTGGCAAGGATTCTGATGACAAGCCCGGAAAGGGTCCGGAGTTTGTCTTTTAGATAAAACCGATACAATCCTCAGATTTACTGATCGTGTAATTCGGCCTGGCGCTGACAAATAATGTGAGAGGCTTCTTCTGCCAGGCGCCTCCGGTAGCGAAACTACCTTTGTGGATTTTTCCCGGGCCCACAAACGATGACATCAACCCCCTGTCACTTCAAATCATTCATGCCCTGGCATTTAGCCCCGTGGTTTTTCTCCTCAGAGAGGCAACATCAGGCCTCATAAACCGGACGAATCGACGATAAAGGCCCTGGCAGAATGCTGCCGGCATGCAACCAAGAGGTAACTCACCAGCCCGCCCTTAGAGACCGCAAACAAGACCGCTAAAAACGGCTTTTCAACTATTTGGAGTTTTGAAGCAATGAAACGAGGAACCAGGGCAATAGCGTCCCGAGCAGAAGCATTCGCAAACAATGCCAGACAGGCTAAAACTGACGCAATCACGAGTGGTTTCGCTTTGCTGTTTACTCTGATGTTCTTGTTAACCCCGACCATGGAGGCCACCGCGGCTCCGGCAAAAGAAGAAGCCCCTTCACCGTTGGTCACAGTTGTCATCGTTGCCGAGCATGATGTTAACCCGCCCAGGGAATATGTCGGCCATGTGGAAGCAATCCAGGCGGTCGAGCTGCAAGCACGGGTCACAGGTTTTCTGGAACAGATCAATTTCAAGGAAGGCAGCAAGGTCCGCACCGGGGATCTCCTCTACGTTATAGAAAAAGCACCTTACCAGGCAAGGGTCGCCGCTGCCAAGGCGCGGATGGCCAAAGCACAGGCCACGCTCAACCAGGCCCGCAATTATCAGGAACGTCTCCAGAACGTCCGTACCGGCGGTGTGTCAGCCACCGATATAGAGTCTGCCGAAGCCAGCGAATTAGAATCCAGGGCAGAACTTGAGGAGGCCCGGGCGGCACTTGAACTTGTTGAGATCGATCTTGGTTACACCCGAATTTCGGCGCCGATCAATGGCCGCATCGGAGCAACCGCACTCACCCGGGGGAATCTTTGTGGGCCCACTTCGGGGCCTTTAGCCAGAATCGTGCAACTTGATCCAATTCGAGTCCGGTACGCTGTCAGCGAAAATGACCTCGTAGCGGTGAAAATGGCGCTTGCAGATTCCGCTTCCTGGCAGAAGAAAAACCAGCTGCGGTTACAAATAAGACTTCCCGGGGGAGAACCTCTCAATCTTTCCGGACGTGTAGACTTTGTTGATAATCTGGTGGATTCAAGTACTGGCACTATCAACATACGACTTGTCTTTGACAATCCCGAGGGTCTGCTGCTGCCGGGGCAGTATGTTACTGTACTGGTCAGCCGGGGACAGGACAAGCTGACGCCAGTGATACCTCAATCAGCGGTCCTCGAAGACCGTGACGGCCGTTACGTGCTGGTGGTGAATGCGCAGAGCCAGGTGGAGCAGCGTCGCATCAGCACCGGGGCTGCAAGCGGCACCCTGTGGGCGATTGAGTCAGGCTTGACGACGGGGGAAATGGTTATTGTGCAAGGATTGCAAAAAGTCAGCCCCGGACAAACGGTCAAAACCATGATCGATGGCGATCGCAAAGGAACTGATTAATGATCTCACAAATTTTCATTGATCGCCCTCGCCTGGCAGTGGTTCTGGCAATCTTTATCACTCTGGCCGGGCTGATCGCCATGCTGAATATCCCTGTCGCTCAGTATCCGAAGATCACTCCGCCGACCCTTCGGGTCAACGCCTCCTACCCTGGAGCGAATGCGCAGGTACTTGCAAACAGCGTGGCGACGACGATTGAAGCGGAAGTCAATGGTGTCGAGAACATGCTCTACATGTCCTCGTCGTCGTCCAATAGCGGCAACTACAGCCTGGATGTCACTTTTGAGGTCGGCACTGACTCTGATATCGCACAGGTTAACCTGCAGAACCGGGTCCAGGCTGCGCTTGCCAAGCTGCCAAGAGAAGTCGTCGCACAAGGCGTCACCGTCCGTAAAGGCTCTTCCGACATGCTCGGGGCGATCAGTTTCTATTCTCCCCAGGAATCGCGGGATAAACTTTTTTTAAGCAACTATGTCAGCAGCACCATCAAGGATGCGGTGGTGCGTCTTGATGGCGTCAGCGATGTCTTTATTTTCGGTGAGCTTGTCTACAGCATGCGCATCTGGATGGACCCGCAGCGCATGACCGCCCTGGGACTTACAGAGGAAGACGTGATCACCGCAATTCATCAGCAGAATATCCAGGCTGCTGTCGGCACAATCGGCTCCGAACCGGTCAACACAGGCCAACAGCTTCAATACACTCTGCGAGCGAAAGGCCGACTCAAGGATGTCGAGGAGTTCAAAGACATCATCCTCCGCTCCAATACTCAGGGTGGCCTGGTTCGTGTGCGAGATATTGCCAGGGTGGAACTTGGGGCGGAGTCCTATAGCACCACTTCGATCCTGGACGGCGGGCCGGCAGTGACCCTGGCTGTTTACGGTTCTTCTGATGCTAACGCCCTCGAGACGATGCAGAATCTCATGGCGGAGCTGGAGCTACTGGCAAAACGTCAACCGGCCGGCGTGGAATACCAGGTCATCTATGACTCGACCAGATATATTGCCGCAGCCATTCATGAGATGGTCTTTACGCTATTTTTGACCTTTCTTCTGGTAGTCGGAGTCACTTTCGTCTTTCTTCAGGATTGGCGGTCAACCCTGGTGCCGACAGTGACGATCCCCGTTTCATTGATCGGCACCTTTGCCGTGCTGCTGGCGCTCGGCTATAACGCCAACACCATCTCTCTGTTTGCCCTGATCATGTCAATCGGTCTGGTGGTTGACGATGCTATCGTAGTGGTGGAGAATGTCTACCGGGTCATGAATGAAGAGAAGCTCAATCCGAGAGAGGCGGCGATCAAGGCGATGAGTCAGGTCACCGGCCCGATTATCGCCACCACTCTGGTTCTGCTGGCGGTTTTTATTCCAGTCGCCTTTCTCCCCGGGATTACCGGGCAGCTCTATAAGCAATTTGCCGTCACTATCTGTACAGCGGTGGTGATTTCGGCTATCAGCGCATTGACACTCAGCCCGGCCCTCTGTGCCGTTTTGCTGAAAGCACCCACGATCATCCATTCGGGCCCGCTGGCCTGGTTCAATAAAGCACTGTCCTTTTCACGCAAAGGCTATGTGGTCGGGTCCGCCTGGTTAATTCGTTGGAAGTTTGTAGCCCTGCTGGCGGTGCTGCTGGTTTTCGGCGCAAGTTATTATATGTTTCATAACCGTCCGACCAGTTTCCTGCCGCAGGAAGATCAGGGCTTGATCTATCTGAACATTCAATTGCCTGAGGCCGCGGCGCGAGTACGCACAGATGAAGTCCTGCAGCGGGTCACCAAAGAACTCAGAAGCATCAAGGGTGTCAACAGTGTCCTCGGCGTCAGTGGCTTCAGCCTGCTCAGCGGTCGGGCCGACAATGTCGCCTTCGGCCTGGTGATCCTGGCACCATGGGATGAACGCAACAGCGCCGATCTGCATGTGGAAGCCATATTAAGAGTTACCCAGGAGAAACTGGCGGCGATCTCTTCAGCCAACATCCTCGCCTTTGCACCTCCACCTATAAGAGGATTGGGACGAACCGGTGGATTCGACTTCCGCCTGCAGGCCACGGGGGACAAATCTCCCCGGGAGTTTGCAGCCGCAGCTCAAGCCCTGGTGGTTGCCGCAAACCAGGATCCAGCCTTGAGCAGGGTTTTCACCACATATACTGCCAATACACCTCAACTCTCTCTGGATATCGACCGGAACCGGATCGAGACGCTTAAAGTGCCGATCAGCACGATATTCTCTACCCTGCAAACCCAGCTTGGCGGACGTTATGTCAACGACTTCAACCTGAATGACCGGGGCTATCAGGTCAAGGTGCAGGCAGATGCAGTTTACCGTGACTCGATTAGCGATATAGATCGCCTGTACGTTCGCAACCGTGAAGGAGGCATGGTGCCAATGAGCAGCCTGGCAAGCCTCTCCACACTGCTCGGGCCCCAGACTGTTGATCGCTATAATCAGTTGACCAGTATCACTATTAACGGCGGCGCCGCTTCAGGCTACAGCTCCGGAGAGGCCATGTCTGCACTGCAGGAGGTTGCCGACAAAACGCTTCCCGAAGGCTACACTTATGACTGGTCCGGCATGTCTTATCAGGAACGGAAAAGTAGCGGCCAGGTAACCATCCTGTTTGCGCTCGCCTTGCTGTTCGCCTACCTCTTCCTCGTCGGACAATACGAAAGCTGGAACATCCCTTTGTCCATCATCATCTCGGTTCCGGTCGCCACCCTGGGAGCACTGGCCGGTCTCTGGCTGATGGACTTCAGTCTCAGCATTTATGCCCAGATCGGCCTGGTGCTGCTGGTCGGCCTGGCGAGCAAAAATGCCATTCTTATCGTGGAATTTGCCCAGTCGCGCAGACAAGATGGACTTTCCATTGCCGAAGCAGCCGTCGACGGAGGACGGATTCGTTTCCGGCCAGTTCTGATGACCTCATTCACCTTTATTTTCGGGCTGGTCCCAATGGTGTTCGCTACCGGCGCCGGAGCAGGAAGTCGTCAGGCAATCGGCATGACCGTTTTCAGCGGCATGTTGAGCACGACCGTGTTCGGGATATTCCTGATCCCGGTGCTCTATCATACCTTTCAATCGATTCGCGAAAAAGGCAGCGCCTGGCGCATCCGGAGACAGAGAAGGAAAAACTATGCTGCTACTGACTGAAGAAATCGGCAAGGCGCGACAATGACTAAATCCATCAACCGTGATCTCATGCTGCGACTTGACAGCAGGCTTCGTTCGGTATTGCAGCTGCTTGCCGTCGGGCTGGCGTTAACCGGCTGTATGACGGTAGGCCCCGATTACAAGTCTGTGGAACTTGCTGCGCCTGAGGCATGGCACAGTGAGTTACAGGGAGGCCTCGCGAAAGGCCCGTCGGATCCGGAAACACTGGCTCACTGGTGGAAGGTGCTGCAAGACCCGCAACTCTCCAACCTTGAAGAACGTGCCATTAAGGGGAACCTGGGGCTGAAAGAAGCCCGGGCAAGGATTAGTGAAGCTCGGGCCATGCGGGGAATCATTCATGCCGGATTTTTTCCGACCCTGGATGCAATTGCCGTTGTCAGCAGGTCGGGCAGCGGTGAAACCGGCGGAACAGGAGATGAAACAGATCGGTATGCGGCTGGTTTTGACGCTGCCTGGGAGGTGGATATTTTCGGCGGGGTGCGGCGCTCGGTGGAAGCCGCCCAGGCAAACCTTGAAGCAACGCAGGAAAGCCTGCATGGCGTTCTGGTCAGCCTGCTTGCCGAAGTGGCTCTGAACTATGTCGAGGCGCGTACCTACCAGGCCCGCCTGGAGGCGGCTGAAGCGAACATCGACACTTTGCAGGAGACTTATGAAATAAATTCTTCACGTTACAACGCCGGACTTGTTTCAGAGCTGTCAGTACAAGAGTCTTTACGCCTCCTGGAAACCGCCAGATCCAGAGTCCCTGCCCTCGAAACCGGGCTGGAAGCCGCAAAGAATCGTCTGGCGGTGTTGCTGGGAGAATTTCCCGGCAGCCTGCACGAGGAGCTTGCCGAGAGGGTGCAGATACCTGGGCTTCCGGCAGCTGTCATGGTTGGTATCCCGGCCGAAACTTTACGTCATCGGCCAGACGTTCGCTATGCAGAACGAAACCTTGCGGCTCAGACAGCACGCATCGGCGTGGCGACAGCTGACCTTTATCCCAAATTCCACCTGTTCGGCACTCTCGGTCTTGAATCGATCTCCGCAGGAGATCTGTTCCAATCGTCCAGTCGGATCTGGGGTATTGGTCCGAGTGCTCAGTGGAGGGTCTTTGACGGCGGAGCCATCCGCCAGAACATCCAGGTACAAAATGCTCGCCAGGAACAAGCGTTGATCCACTACGAATCCACCCTGCTTCGCGCTCAGGAAGAGGTTGAAAATGCTTTGGTCGCCTACGCAAAAGAACAGCTCAGGCGCGAATCGGTTGCCAGGGCCTCAATTGCGGCCGAACGTGCAGAACTACTGGCGAACGATCAATACCAGGCAGGTCTGGTAAATTTCAACAACGTGCTTGACGCCCAACGTGCACTCCTCCTCTTGCGGGATGATCTGGCCCAGAGTAACGGTGCAATGACAGCCAACCTGATACGTCTTTACAAAGCGTTTGGGGGTGGATGGGAGCTCGCTGAAGTCGAGAGCAATTAGTTTTCGATCCGGAAACGGCCCTTTTCCGCAATCTCTGCGGCAATCGGCGGATTTGATTGTGCGGTGTAAAGGACTACGCCTCCGCTCAAATCCTTGACTTCCTTGACCTTGAGAAAAATTGCTCGTTTCCGGATCGAAAACTGTGCTTGTCTGGTGGAAAGCGACTAGTTTTTCTTCTCTACTTCTCGCTTTCAGCCCATGCGGAGCTTGAGAAAACTTTCAAGATCCGGGCACTTCATATACTCGTTGTGCTCCCGTTCAAAAGCAATTGTGGACTGAGGCTTGGGTCCATAGTCATGGCCAGGGAAGACTTTCGTCTCAGGTGGGAAGGCCGCCAGACGCAACAGGCTGTGGTAAAGAGCGGCCGGATCACTACCGGGAAAATCAGCCCGCCCGCAGCGAGTTACAAAAAGAGTGTCGCCGACGATCAACGCTCCCGGCGGATTAAACACCAGAGAGCCTGGCGTATGTCCCGGTGTATGCAGGACATTGACCATGATGCCCCCTATCTGCAGCTGGCTTCCTTCGTTCAACGCGATATCCACCCTCGGCACATCAAGCGTATTCGCCGCGAGCTTCGCTCCGGTCGCCTTGAGAATTTCGTCATTGCCGGCGATATGGTCACGATGGCCATGCGTGTTGGCCAGGGTCACCAGGGTCAAGTCGCGACTGCGAATGACACTCAACATGCTCACCGGAGACATGCCGGGATCGATACCGAGCGCCTTGCCGGTCTGCAGACAGATCACCAGATAGGAGAAATTATCGGAGCCAGCGACCGGAATCTGGACGATTTCCGGAATCATGACAGCCACGGCTCAACCGGAAAAGGCTTATTGCCGACCTTGTGGATCTCGCCATCAACGATCTTGAACAGATCACCGGTTTTCTTGACATGCCACTCGTCCCCCTCTTCCGGAGGCAGGGGGAATTCGCGACTACCGAGATAGACATCCTCATTATCAAGCATGGCCCACCAGTCAAGAGCACCGGTCTGCCAGATACGGGTTTTCAGGTTGAACGCCATACAGTATCTCCTTGACTCATCAAGTACGGGTACTTCCCGCAGAAGGGAACTTATTCATTATCGCGGAGCTCGTCAAGTTGCTCGTCAAGCTGCTAGTCATTCAGTGGATCTTCCCCGGTCTGCCACGACGGCAACACCCGGTCACTTAACTGGAAGTCCGGTCCGTCATGCTCGGTATAGACAATATAGATATGCTCCTTTGGCAGCCCCCATCGTACACTGATCTCATTCATGATTGCCAACGCCAGGCGGCGCTTCTGGTCAGCGGTACGTCCCAAACGGATATCGGCGTTTAGAAATGCGATCTGTCCATCGTTACCGGCGCGGCCAAAAACCAGGTCGCCGTGCTGGTAGCAGCGGTAGGTGATGCCTATATGATCTGTACCGGTGCTCATGATCGTTGCAAAATGATCACGAATCGCATCGGCAAAAGCGGCTTTTTCATCGCGCTCCGGAGTGAAGTTAAGTTCAAACTGAAGATGTGGCATGGGTTTCTCCCTGGCTTGAATTTAATCATAATAATTTATAGCATAGCTGAACAGATCGGCAATGCGCGGTTGTAGCGGAAAACCTTTACCCCTATAATAGCAAGAGCGGACAAACATGTGAGGGCAACTATGAAATTCGTCAAGATGCACGGTGCCGGCAACGACTACGTCTATATTGACTGTTTCCGACAGACTATCGAGGATCCGGAGAGCCTGGCGCGAGTGATCAGCGATCGCAATTTTGGTGTCGGTGGCGACGGCATGATTCTCATTGAGCCATCAAAACTGGCCGACGTAAAAATGCGCATCTTCAATGCTGACGGTAGCGAGGCCGAGATGTGCGGTAACGGCGTCCGCTGCGTTGCCAAATATGCCTTTGATCACGGCCTCGTGGATCGCACCGAGGTTACCATCGAGACCGGCGCAGGCGTCCTGCCGCTGACGATGTACCCCAACGAACGGGACCACATTGACAAAGTCAAAGTCAATATGGGCCTGCCGCGACTGACGCGCGCCGAACTGCCGATGATCGGACCGGCCGATGAGCAGGTCATCAACATGGACCTGCAGGTGCTCGACCGCACCTTCCAGATCACCTGCGTCTCCATGGGCAACCCACACTGCGTCATCTTTGTAAATGATGTCGCCAATTTTCCCGTCAAGCGCTACGGCTATGCGATTGAAAACCACGAATTGTTTCCACGGCGCATCAACGTGGAGTTTGTCGAAGTCATCTCACCCAGCGAAATCCGCCAGCGTACCTGGGAACGCGGTGCCGGCGAGACTCTGGCCTGCGGCACGGGTTCCTCAGCGGTCACTGTCGCCGGTGTACTGACCGGCCGCACCCAAGGCACGCTGCTCAACCACCTGACCGGCGGCGACCTGGAGATGGAATGGGACGGCAAGAACGCAGTATTTATGACCGGTCCGGCGGTGGAAGTTTTTTCAGGTGAATATATTCCAAGATAAGAAAGGCTTGTGTATCATCTGGAGTTTCCGGATGGAGACTACCTAAATTATGGATGTTCTGATATTTGATCTCGACAACACCCTTTATCCAGCAGAAAAGCAACTTTTCAGCCTTATCGATGTCCGCATCAATCGCTACATGACCGAGATTGTCGGCATCCCGCTACCTGAGGTCGATGCATTACGGCGCGAATACTGGCGGCTGTACGGCGTTACCCTGCAAGGGCTGATCCGCCATCACGGCATCGACCCGGAGGACTACCTGCTGTACGTCCACGACGTCGACGTCGCCTCCCTGCTCGGTCCCGACCAGGCTCTACGCGAGGTATTGGCCAGTCTGCCGCAGCGTAAGGCCGTCTTTACCAACGGCTCACTCTGCCATGCCGACCGGGTCCTTGCGGCCCTTGGCATCGAGGACATGTTCGAGAGAGTCTACGACATCCGCATCGCCGCCTACCAGCCGAAGCCTTATCCGGAACCGTATCATGCGGTGCTTGCCGAGTTGGGCACATCGCCTGAACGCTGCATAATGATCGAGGACTCGCGCGACAATCTGCACACTGCCAAAAAACTCGGCATGGGCACGATCCTGGTCGGAGACGGTCACACGCCCGACTTTGTCGATGTGCACCTCGACAATGCCCGACAGATGCATGCCGGTTTGCGCTTTTGGGAAAAGGTTTCATGAAACATCTTCTGGGCGCACATGTCTCTGTTGCCGGAGGTCTGGACAAAGCCTTTGCACGGGCTATCGAGAGCGACTGCACAGCACTGCAAATCTTTACCAAAAATGCCAACCGCTGGCACGTCAAGCCGATTTCCGCTATAGAGGCCACGGCTTTTCGTCAGGCTTGGCATGAGAGTGGCATCGGCCCGGTTGTGGCTCACGACGCCTACCTGATCAACCTGGCATCACCGAAAAGCGACGTCTGGGAAAAGTCGAAAAACGCCCTGCGCGACGAGCTCTGCCGCTGTGCACAGCTTGGCGTCACCGATCTGGTCATGCATCCCGGAGCACACCTGGGGACCGGTATAGCAATAGGTCTGGAGCGAATCCGCACAGCCCTGCGTGAAGTTTTCCAGGAGTCTCCACAGCAGGTAAGACTGCTGCTGGAAAACACCGCCGGCCAGGGCAGCTATCTCGGCGGCGATTTTTCCCACCTGGCCGCTTTGCTGGAGGGTTTTGACAAGCAGCGCTGCGCGGTCTGCCTTGACACCTGTCATGCCCATGCGGCCGGGTACGACCTTTCCACTGAGGAAGGCTATGCACAGACTATGGCTGAGTTCGACCGGCTGGTTGGCCTGGAACAGATCAAAGTTTTTCATCTTAACGACAGTTTGAAGCCGTGCGGCAGCAAGGTCGACCGTCATGCCCACATCGGCGAGGGGACCATTGGTCGTGCCGGCTTTGCCTGCCTGATGCAGGACCAGCGCTTCGTAGAGATTCCCATGATCCTTGAAACACCCAAAGGCGACCAAGACGAAATGGACGTGATCAACTTGACGCTGCTGCGGGAATTGGCGGCGGAGGCAACCTCGTGAGAGCCATCATTCAACGCGTCCGCCAGGCCTCTGTGATCGTTGCCGAACAGACCGTCGCCGCCATTGGCCAGGGGTTGATGGTCCTGCTCGGCGTGGCGCAAGGAGACACCTCGCAGGATGCCGCCTACCTCGCCGACAAAACTGCCGGCCTGCGAATTTTTGCAGACGATGGCGGCAAGATGAACTGTTCCGTCGAAGATATCCTCGGCAGCATCCTGGTTGTTTCCCAGTTTACTCTGCTCGGCGACTGCCGCAAGGGAAGGCGACCTGGCTTTACCGATGCCGCCCCTCCTGAACTTGCAGATGCCCTTTACCAGGATTATGTTAATATTTTGCGCAGCAGAGGGATTACCGTCGCCACCGGGGTTTTCAGAGCCGACATGCAGGTGGCTCTGGTCAATGATGGCCCTGTAACCATAATGCTTGACAGCCGAAAGCAATTCTGATGCAGAGAAAAGACGAAACCGCAATCCCCACCGAAGGTCCCAGCCGCAGTGCCCAAAAGCGTGATGCCAAGGCAGTAGAGCAATTGGCCCAACGCCTGGCAGAGCTTTCGGATGCAGAACTCGCCAGGTTACCCAGGAATCCTGAGCTGACCAAAGAGATTGAATTGGCCCGCAGTACCCGTGGTCACGGCTCGCGCAAGCGGCAGATCAAGCATCTGGCCGGTTTACTGCGCGGCAATGACGATCAGCGGGAAGCTATCGAAATCGCTCTCGATGGGCATGCTGTCAGCCAGCGTCAGGAAACTCTGGCCTTCCATCATCTCGAAGTGCTGCGCGATCGACTCTGCGCTACGGCAACGTTCGCAGCGGCGCTGACAGAAGTTCGCGCGACCTACCCGCACGTGGACTGCGGGAAACTCACCCGACTGGCCGGTTCGGTTCACGATCATAACGATAAGAGGGCTGCCCGGGAGATTTTTCGTCACCTGCGCAAGGCGGAAGAGACTACCGGTGCGTAAGCGTGGGTGCAAAAGCCTGAAGCCCCAGGACACCAAGGTGCTTGACCGCGGGTCTTTTCGGTAGAACCTGCAAGGCAAAACCAGCGGATAACAGAAAGGCCCGGCAAGTTGCCGGGCCTTTCTGTTATCACAACAATACAAAACTTAATTATAACGCCTTCTTCAACAATCCTTCCAACTGGCTCTTTGGCACTGCGCCGACCACCTGGTCGAACACTTTTCCGTCCTTGAAGAGGATCAGGGTCGGGATGCCTCGTACGCCAAACTGTCCGGGAGTAGCAGGGTTCTCATCAACATTCAACTTGCAGATCTTGACCTGACCGTCAAACTCATCTGCCAACTGGTCGACGAGCGGGCTGATCGCCTTGCACGGTGCACACCACGATGCCCAGAAATCAACAAGCACGGGTACTGAGGACTGGTTAACTTCACTCTCAAAAGAATCATCCGTTACCTGGACGACTTTATCACTGGCCATAAGATACTCTCCTTTGAATTGGATCTCACGCAAGCATTCGAGTTTCATAATAATCCACCCGCATAAAAAATCAAGGGATTATCCATACAATCCTCCTTAAAAGCACCAACACTGAAAAGCAGCAAATCTTGACAGTTGCCATCCTGCCACCTAAGATGAGCCAAATCATCTAACGAGGCAAGCATGACCCAGGATAAAATCAGTGCAGCTATTACGCAGCAGGTCACCATACTCGACCCTTTTCTGATTAACCAGAAACCGCTGTTAAACAGCCTGGCAGAGCATCTGGCGGCAACCTTTCACCAGGGAGGTCGGCTATTTCTGATCGGCAGCGGTCCTTTCGGTGCGATAGCCGGTCTCATCGGTCAGACATTTCTCCACCGGCAGACCCTGGAACGTCCTGCTCTGCCTGCAATTGCACTGACCAACGATGCTGGTCTGGCGACATTCCTGGCGAGTGATGATCTGGGCAGCCAGCTCTTTAGCCGCCAGTTGCGTGCCCTGGCCTCCAGCCAGGACACCGTACTGGCACTTGCCGGCACCAATCTCAGCCCGGCAGACCGTGAAGCCCTCGGCACCGCCCGGCAACTGGGTTGCCGCACCATCCTGATCGCCAGTGAGCAGGCGGAACTGGCCGATATCCGGACAGACATCAGCTTATCCCTGCCCAGCGACTCGATGCCACGCCTGCTGGAGAATACTCTATTTATCGGCAACCTCCTCTGCGCCCTGGTCGAGGGCGAACTTTTCGGCATATGATCCCATCGTGAACGGCTACCCTGTTATTCTGGATCTGGCCGACCGCCTCTGCGTTGTGGTTGGCGCCGGCAAGGTCGGTTGCCGGAAAGTGCTTGGCCTGCTCGCCGCTGGCGCCCGGGTTCGGCTGGTCAGCACTATTGCCCCCGCCGACATCAGCCTGCAAAATCAGGTTGATCTGCTTATCAAGGCATTTGAGCCAGCTGACCTCGATAATGCCGTTCTGGCGTTTGCCGCTACCGGTGCTGATCATGTCGACCAGGAAGTCTGTCTCGCCGCAAAAGAACGTGGCATCCTTTCAAATTCGGCATCCAGACCTGACGACGGCAATTTCCATCTTCCGGCAACATTGCGCCGTGGCGACCTGTTGGTGATGGTTGCCACCTGTGGCCGCTCTCCGGCTTTGGCGAGAGCCCTGCGCGACCGGTTAGCGGAGGAATTTGGTCCGGAATGGGCAGATATCGTTGAAATTCTGGGGCGAATGCGGACAAGGAAATTGACAGGCAAGTGTGAAAAAACGTATTCTCATCAGGTTTTGGATAAGCTATTGAAAAAGGGCCTTGCAGAACATGTTGCTGCCGGCCATACGACTGAAGTCAACACTTTGCTGACCCGGATTCTCGGCGAGACGATCTCGCTGGAGGATTTAGGGCTGGTTCTTCGAGACATTTCATCATGACTACCGATGTCCTGCTGTTTAAAATCACCCTGCTGGTCTATTTCGTCACCACCATCTGCTACCTGATCGGCGTGATTTCGCTCAAAGACCGCTTCCGTCAGAATGCCATCCGGCTGTTAATTGGCGGCTTTGGCCTGCACTGCATCACCCTGGCCACCCGTTGGGTCGCCACCGGTGCCATTCCAGTTGCCAGCCTTCATGAGTCCCTGTCTTTTTTCGCCTGGGCGCTGGTTGGCATCTACCTGCTTTTCTACCTGCGCTATCGCACCGTCATGCTCGGCGCTTTCATCACGCCGCTGGCACTGGTTTTGATGATTATCGGTTCCGCTGCACCTAAACAGGCTCCTGCACTCAACCCGATGCTCGACAGCTGGTGGTTCCCGGTGCATGTCACCCTGGCCTTCCTGGGCCACGCAGTCTTCGCCATTGCGGCTGCGGCCGGCGTTATGTACCTGCTGCAAGAGCGGATGCTCAAGAGCAAAAAGTTTTCCAGCCTTTTCTATCGCCTGCCGTCGCTCGATACTCTCGACAGCATGAACTACAAATGTCTGACCTTTGGCTTCCCGCTGATGACCATGGGCATCATCTCCGGTGCCATCTGGGCCAACTCGGCCTGGGGCGGTTACTGGCGTTGGGATCCAAAGGAGACCTGGGCATTGATCACCTGGTTTCTCTATGCCGCCCTACTGCATGGTCGACTCACCATCGGCTGGCGTGGCCGCCGCGCCGCGATCTTTGCCATCGTCGGCTTCGGTTTTCTGCTCTTCACCTTCTTTGGCGTCAACACGTTCCTCTCCGGGGAACACAGCTTCCGTAACTTCACGGGGCAATAACCGGAGAACGAGAGGGACACGCCATGCATAT
>JBPPMD010000249.1:0-9373 GCA_051305875.1 Desulfuromonadales bacterium
GCAATCACCGCAGCTCAGAGCGCTGAAGTCACTACCGGTGCTTTGATGCTTCTGGCATTTGGCCTGGGAACCGCTCCATCACTGCTCATCTTTGGCAGCGCCACCCACTGGCTGAGTGGCCGCGCCCGCACCTGGATGCTGCGCATCGCCGGCCTGCTGGTCGCCGGCATGGGCGTCATTAATCTCCTCAAACATCTACGCTTGATGGGTTGGCTTAGCTAGTTTTCGTCCGGAACGGGCCGTTTCGGATCGAAAACTGTGCCTGTGCTGTCAGGGAGTTACAGGGCGGCACACTACTGTGATCAAGTTTTCTCTGGCAGCCTTCACGCCTTTGGTGGTTTATAAAGCTTTGGCGGCGGCAGTTTGTTTTGCCAGAACCGCTTAGCTACCCACAAAGCGACCAGGTAGAGCAGCGCAAAAGGTGTATATCGAAAAAGGAAGGTAACTTGCAGCGACGTTTCAATGTCGAGACCGACGATATAATAAAAAGCCAGAATCAGGTAAGGGAATAGTGGGATAATTGCAAGTTCGCGCCAGCGATACTTGTAATGCCACAACATGTGCAGTTGCAGCAATACATAGGCGGGAATTGAAGCGATCGTCAGAAAAAAAAGAATATCATATATGAAACCATATTTTTGAGGAGTCGCGTCATAGACAAAGTCCTGCTTGCGTCGCTCGGATTTCATTAAAGAGTTGACCCATTCTGCAGGACTTCTCGGCTCGGTGTCAGCAACACCATGCCACGTCATACTGATTTCTTTTGTCAAATGATCAATTTCTTGCCAATTTTCATTCAGGACCGTGACCCGGATGGAATCAATATGAGTCGGGTTTGTATAGCCGATCCAGGCCAGGGCATCACCGCTGCCTTGAGCATGCAGGGTCCCCGGATTTTTGACTGCCCCCACCTCATGGGCGAGGCCTTCTCGCAAAGCAATGGCTTGAAAACGCAAGGGGATATCGCTCTCATAACGAATCTTGACATACAACATGTCATCGTTGCCAAGGGTCGACTCAACCTCAGGATCCAGAGCGTCGATCTTAACCACGACATTATCCGTTGACTGTGCAAAGGAGAATGAGGCCAGAGAGCAAACAAGAAACAGAAGAATGACAGAGAATGCGCTTTTTAGATAAGTCATCGTATTTTCACGGGCAGGAGTAATAAAAAGACTTCAAACCTGATGAAATTATACCTTAAAATACGGTAAACATCCTAAACTATTTGCAAAGAGAGACATGCGACCTCAGACAATAAACAATTTTTAAAATATCCGAGGAGACGATAATAAATGAACCACTCAAAGATATTGAATCACCCCATTATCAGCGAGCGCTATTTCTTTCCTCGCAAAGCTGCAATTCCACAGCCATTCTGGGTCGAGTGCGAAGGGGCGCGTCTCGCCTGCGCTTACCATGAAATCGATACCGAGGCGCTCACCATTGTCCATTTTCATGGCAACGGTGAAGTTGTCGCAGATTATCTTGGCGACTTTCCGGAAATCATTGGCCGTATGGGCTGCAATTGTTTTCTGGCTGAGTTCCGCGGATATGGTGAGTCAACAGGGACCCCGCAGCTCGGCCGCATGCTTGAAGATGTTCAGAAAATCATTGAACAAATCAAGCGGCCGCACGATAAACTGATTTTGTTCGGTCGCTCCGTCGGTTCGCTCTTTGCAATAAAAGCTGCCGAGCTTTTTCCAAACGTAGGCGGCCTGGTTCTGGAGAGTGCCGTCGCCGACCCTCTGGAGAGACTTCTGTTGAGGGTTGATCCGGTGGAACTTGGTACAACCCTGTCCGGGTTGTCTGCGGCAGTAGCACAGGCCATCAATATTCAACAAATCATGTCACAATTTAGCAAGCCGGCCCTGATTCTTCACACCCGCCATGACGGCCTGATAGATGCCAGCCATGCCTCACGACTGGCTGAATGGTGTGGTGGCCCGGTCCGCGTGGAAATTTTCCGGCAAGGCAACCACAACGACATCATGCTTGTAAACGGTCCGCGATACTTTGCCCTGCTCCACGAATTCATCAAATCGATCCGCGGATAACACCATGGGGTACGGACTGGCTGCTGATCTGATCCTGGTTCTGCACCTCTTATTCATCGTCTTTGTTGTTTTTGGAGGATTGCTCAGCCTCCACCGGAGCTGCTGGGCCTGGGTGCACCTGCCGGCGATGATTTGGGGAGTCTGGGTAGAGTGGGCAGGCTTGATATGCCCGTTTACACCTCTGGAGAATTACTTCAGACGGTTAGCATCTGAGCAGGGATATAAAGAAGGATTCATCGAGCACTACCTCGTTCCGCTCATCTATCCGGAACTATTGACCATCCCATTGCAGTGGTTTTCAGGTGGGCTTGTAGTGATCGTCAATATTTATATCTATCTTTATGTGAGAAAAAAAAGAGCCAAAGGGAAGTCTGGTTGATAGCGATGCCTTTGACAAGATCTGTTGGCAGTGCCAAGCTGGATCAGCGTGTAAACACCCTGCGGGACCGGCGTCTCGAGACGGCACAGACACACAGGATCAAGGCTCTGGGGATTCAGGCACAAACTTGCCCTGTTTTTTATTCCAGACATAACTACCGGCCGCCCAAATTTTCTCCAGATCGTTCCAGTCGATATGTACGCCAGCCATGTCCTCAATCGTAAATGAGGCTTCAAGCATTTCGCCGTCATCTATGCGTCCGTTACTGTCGGAATCTGCCCAATGAGTTTCTGCCACGACAATTTTACTTTCCCCCTGGACCGGAACAGCAAATTGACTGCCCTGCGTGCTGGCCACGATCTCTCCCTGGAAACTACTCTCAGCATCAGGTTTGGCGCGTGCATCAACCTGAACCAGATAAACGATGCGATCACGATCGTCGCCGGTCTTGATAATCCAGCGAGCAACACCGTTAACGTTGTCGAGGCTTGAAGTCGGCGGGTTGGCCTGGATGATCTTCCATCCTTTAGGGAAGTACTCTCTGACAATAATTCCGCTGTTATCTGTACGATGTGTCAAGGCAACCATGACAGGGATGACACTTCCAGGAGCCGCAAATCCAGGCAGTAGTCTTTCTGCTGTTACTGCTGCAGAAGGTATCGGCGCACGCTGGAAATAAGTGACGCTGACGATCACAGCAAGCAGGACCAGAATCAAGATAGCCGTCCATGCCATGTGAGAGTTCCTTCTGCTCCCGGCTTCCGGCAGAACGGCATCTTCGACCGGCTTCAGCAGTAGATCAGCGAGGGGAACCTCCAGCGCCTCTGCCAGTTTCAAGGCGTTTTCACGACGGATAGCAGGATAGCGGTTATTCTCCCATCGCGAGATAGTGTCCGTTGTCACGCCAACGACCTTGCTCACATAGAGTTGAGTCAATTGAAGTCTTTCTCTGACACGTTTGACTTCTGTAGAGTCGAGACAGACAGTGCCGTTTCTTTCATTATAATTTTCCTGATTCATAGCAGGGAGTCTACCAAGGGGTTACTCACCAAGTAAACACAAAAAGATTGGATGTCTATACGCCCGACACAGACCATGACAAGTGGCTGTAAATACAACAATTATACCAGACATCGATCGACATCTCACTAGATGTCTGATGTTATCGATGAAATTATTAGATATAAGTCACACATACGATTTGAGGCAATCCTGCCTGGACCAAACTTCTTAGGAACGAGGAGAAAGACAAATGAAGAAACTTGTAATCATGATGATGCTTCTGGCCTTCGTCGGTGTCAATATTGCTGTCGCAGCTGACAGCTACACCTACGAAAACTCAAAAGGCAATGTAACCTTCGACCACAAGGCTCATGGGGAAAGACTAGGCGATTGTGCCAAGTGCCATGAAGGCGAGCCGGCCAAGATTGAAGTCGACAAAGACTTCGGTCACAATACCTGCAAAGCCTGCCACCAAGAGATGAACGGCCCGACCAAGTGTAACGATTGCCACAAGAAGTAATATAACATTCAAAATGGGCGCTGGATTTCCAGCGCCCATTTGTCACGAACCCACGAACCCGCCTCCATAACACTCAATCGTCAGACCACGCCACCTCAAACCTTTCACGAGTGCCGCCAACGTGTCCTGCGAAATACCGAAAACAAAATTTCAATACATCTTCTGGGACAATGATGGCGTTCTTGTCGACACCGAACGCCATTACCTGCAAGCCAACCGTGAAGCTTTAGCCAAAGTGAGCATCTCTTTGAGCGATTTGCAGTTTGCCGACATCTCGCTGAAAGAGGGCCGCAGCATTTTTGACTTGGCGTCGGTTCACGGGCTATCAGGGCGCACGATTGGTGAACTGAGAACATGGCGCAATGCACGCTACGCCGAGTTGCTTGAGCAGCATGAGTTACCTCTCGCAGGCGTCAGGGAAGTCCTGGGGGCGCTGCATGGCAGAATCGATATGGCCATTGTAACAAGCTCGCTAAAAAGCCATTTTGACATTATTCACAAACGCAGCGATCTGCTCCGTTTTTTTAATTTTTATCTGACCAGAGAAGACTACGCCACGAGCAAGCCCGCAGCTGAGTCCTATCTGCTGGCACTGCTGAAAAGCGGACAACGAGCGCAACATGTCCTGGTTATCGAAGACTCGCCTCGCGGCCTGGCCGCTGCCAAAGCTGCCGGATTAACCTGCTGGGTCATCCCGGGACATCACACATCTCAGCAGGATTTTCAAGGTGCTGACAGGATACTGTTAAGTATCGAAGAAATCCCGAAATTGCTTTTGTAAGAATTTTCCTTCTTCGCACTTTTTTCTCACAATCATCTCAATTTTAGTTGTCAACCAGAGCCTGTTTTGATATAGTCCTCGAAACTCTTCGATTGCCTGCAAGCCGAAGAGCTCTATGGACCCCGCGTATCCCCCCCCTCCTTACGCGGGGTCTTTTTTATCTTCCCCGACACAATCTATAGGCGGCCCCGACTGTAACAGGTATGTATTCGATCTAAAAACGAATCAGTTTCCCTTGAATGCTCTCAGGAGGTGAGGTATCAATTGCTTCTTGCGCGACAGAACCCCTTTCAATTCAAAACAACCTGACTCCAGCTGAGGATAGCCAATAGCGGCAATCAAATCCTTGTCGCCACGCACCACAAACTGGCTGTTCTGCTGGACGATGTCAGTCACCAGCAATCCAGCCAGCCCCAGATTGCGCTTACGGACCAGGTCTTCCAGTCCCAGAAGAATCTCTTCTCGCCGCTCGTCAAATTCCTGGAAAGTGATCACCTCAACCTGCCCGACGCCGAAACGACGCGCTTCGACTTCATATTCCTTAAAGTCTGCGGTCAACAGTGCTTCAATGTCGGGATAGGCGGCAAGAGCGCTGCCGGCCTCAAACATCTGGCGCCCAAAAACAAACGGTTCCAGACCGGAACATTTCTCAAGCCAGCCGACCAGTTCACGATCCACTTCTGTTGTCGTCGGCGACTTCAACAAAACTGTATCGGAAAGCAGACCGGCCAGGAGAAGTGAGGCGACCAGGGATTCAGGTTCAATACAGGCCTGACGGTAAAGCGTTGCAACCACGGAACAGGTGCTCCCGAGCGGCTGGTTGATAAAGCGAATCGGCGCGTCGGTATGAAAATTCCCCAGGCGATGATGGTCAATCACTTCGAGGATATCCACCTGGTCAGCACCGGGGACCGCCTGCGACAATTCGTTATGATCGACCAGAATCAGTTTAAGTGATGATGGCCGCAGCAGATTGGACTTTGTCGCTACGCCGCAGACTCTGCCCTCATCGTCAATGACCATGACCCCGGGAGCGGTACTGCGCATCAGCACTTTTCGCATTTCATCAAGGCGATCATCCAGATATGCCCGGGGTATATCTGCATCAGCCAGGTAACGTACCGGCGTCGACATCCTGGCCAGCAGGGCACTGGTTGCCGTATCAAAAGGAGTGCACAGAATAGTGACCTCCTGTTCACATGCCAGAGCCACAAGATCATCTTCAAGAGACAACCCGCCGGTGACCACCAACAGGCGAACCCCCAGTTCAATAGCACTCTGCTGGATATCCCGACGATCACCGGTGAATACCACGATGCGGCGCGGGTTGGTGCCGGAAAGATGCTTGCGAAAACTTTCAACAGACATCGCTCCGACAAACAGGTCGAGTTCCTCAGTCAGTGTTTCGTCGACGAGATTGACAGCGCGAGCCTGCAGGCAGGACTGTATTGAACTCGGCGAAGAGAGCACCTGGCGAATTGGCCGGCCTTCGCGTGGCAGAAAGACATGCTCGGTAAGCCGCTTGAGAATAAGTGCTCCGAGCGGCCTTCTGTCAGCGTCGATGACCGGCAGCATGCGAATATCACGTTGCCGCATCAGTTCCAGAGCCTGCATGAGTGGTGCGTTGCAATCAATGACTGCCGGGTGGTCATCGACCGTGTCTCGCAGACGGGGATAAACGTCTGTCAGGAGGGCTGGTGGTTTCTGACCCAAAGTGTCGAGGACAAACTCGGTCTGGCGATTGAGGTGCCCGGTTCGTCCCGGGAAGACATTGTCCCTGCCCTGCAGTCGACATAGTTCGGCATAAGCGATGGCACTACAGACAGAGTCTGTATCGGGATTGCGATGTCCGACAACCAAAATCCTTTCCGGCTGACTCATTCCCCCTCCTTCGCTAGATATCCCCGAACATCTCCCAGACCGATGACATCTTCCACGATGCCGCGTTCCGGAACACCGTCATCATTGAACCAGAAGTAAAGATTGCCGTTACCTGTTTCAAAGATTTCCGGATCGATTTTAGCCAGAACCAACAGGCCATGAGATGGGAAATAGGCCAGCTTGGCTTGCTGTTCACTCGTCAGAACATTGACTTCTATATCCACAAACCCCTTGCTGGAGTACGTAGGGATCAGGAACCTTGCGCCACGCACTAACTTTCCGTAGACTCCGGCCCGCAGGTTATAAAATGCCGTCAACATGTCGACGGGTTGTAGTCCTTCGGGGATATCGTGCTCTTGCTCTGATCGAAGCACATTTTCTTTCGTCTTCTCCTCGAAAATTTTGCCCTGAGCGTAATCATAGCGGTGACGTCGATCTCTGTTCTGCCACTTACCCCTCCTGTTCTTGACGATTTTGGCAACGTGCTCGATACTGCGAAATGATCCGTCTGGTGACAACGCCATCAATGACTTGTAAGTCTGAGTGCGGTTGCCGGCCAGCCAGGAGGCGACTCCCAGGGTACGCCCTGTCAACTCTGCCTGATAAACATTCGGTTGGTCAGTCTCAGTAAACCGCAATTCGCCCTCGGCCAATTTTTTAAAAAAGAGGAAATCAATGGAATACAGATGATGTTCACCGAGCAGTTGCTGAATTGGCTTTGAGATGCCCGTTTCTTGTGCTCTCCCATGTCCGGGATCAGGAAAAAACAACATCGCGGCTAGAACCATTGCTAGAAGGACTCTGGTTATCATTGAAAAAGACTCACTACAAAAAGGAGATAGGCACAATCGAAACAAACGCCACATCATTTTAATCTCTGCACCAGCCGGTGTCGAGAGCACGATACATGAAATACGAATATCTTGACTTTTTTTCTGTCAAAAGGATAATATCCATATATTCAATTTTCTCAAAAGGATCACTCATGTCAGACGTTGAATTCGACAAATCCATCAATTTTGACCGTGAAGCAGAAATTCTGAAAGTACTCGGCCACTCGGTTCGGCTGAAGATCGTCGCCGGCCTGATGTCTCAGTCCTGCAACGTCAAAAAAATCTGGGAGTGTCTGGAGTTACCGCAGGCGACAGTCTCTCAACACCTTGCATTGCTCAAAAACAAAGGGATCATTGAAGGTAAACGTGATGGCGTTGAAGTCTTTTACCGGGTGACTTCGCTAGAAGCCCGCAAGATTGTCGAATCGTTGATGGAAGGAATTTCCTGCGCATAATACTCAATAGCGTCAACAGAACAGGCAAACATTCGTAATCAAACGGGGGCAACGCTGAAATTCAGCTGCCCCCGTTTTTACGTTTCTCTCTGGCAGACGAGAGGTTTCTCGGCAACCGCGATAATCACCTCATAGCTGGCCGGAACCCCGGCGTCACACCGAAAGCTTTCCTCGTATGCTTTCATCATTGCTTGCATGACCCGGCGAGGCGCCAACCCGCGCGGTCGATCCAACGAGGCATTGCTGGCACCGATTTGTTTGAGATGCCGCAAAAGGTCGGGCACATCAGCATGATATTCAACTTCCATCGTGCTGCGCAGATCATAGCAGGTCAAACCAGCCAGATTGATTGCCGTAGAAACTTCGTTGATCGCCGGGAAACTCTGAACATGTGAAAGCCGCCCCCCCTGACCCTCGGCAATCGCCTGACAATGGCAAGTCCGCAACTCATACAGGGTTTTTTCACCAAAGAGCGCCAGGATTAATCGCCCACCAGGTCTAAGAACCCTGGTGACCTCGGCAAAGGCTGTTGGCAGGCAATTGACCCACTGGTAGACAGAGCTGGAAACAACATTGGCAAAGGTATCATCAGCGAACGGCAGAGACATTGCGTCACCATCACAGACAGTCACAGCAGGCAATCTTTGGGCTGCTTCCCGAGTCATGCCATGAGCAATATCCATTACAACAAGTTGTTGTGATGGATCGGAGCAGAGTATCGCGGCGGCAAGTGCGCCTGTCCCGGTGCCCACATCCAGCATCAGTCCAGATTTGGCAAAGGCGATGATTTTGTCATGGAGCAATGCGACAACACGCTTCTGCACCAGCGCATGGTTGTCATAATCTCCGGCATGACTTGAGAAATTACCGCGCATGTACGCACGGTCGATTGATTTGGTCTGAACCATCAGCAGAACTCCCGGATATTTGTTGCAGCTTCTTGTGGTTTGCTCAGAAAAACGCAATGACCAACTCCGGCAAACTCGACAAAACGCCCCTGCGGCAGCGACTCAGCCAGATAGCGTCCGGCAGTGACTGGTGCAATCCGGTCTAACCCGCCGTGCATAACCAACACCGGTTGATGGATATCAGAAAGGATTTCACGTTGATCCTGGACTGCCAGCACATTGAGCAAGGCCAAGGCAACAGCACGGTCAGGCAGGGGGCTCTGTCGCACCGCAAAATTCCGGATCGCACGCAATCGTTCTTTGGAGATCTCTTCACCGGCAAAAGCCAGGGAGAAAAAATCGCCAAGCGCTGCCTCGAAACGTCGTTTCAGGTTTCTGGCCAGGGAGCGCACCTGAACGATTGGCAAACCGGGCAGCCAGTCGTCACTTGAAGTAAACCGGGGCGTGGTGCCGATCAGGACCAGTCGATCGACCGGCAACCTGTTCTGGCTGACTATCTCCAGGGAAAGCATACCGCCCAGCGACCAGCCGATCAGTGTGACAGGGGTATATACAGT
>JBPPMD010000301.1:0-2019 GCA_051305875.1 Desulfuromonadales bacterium
TACTGTTGGTCTCAGGGGTCTTCTTTTTTGCCATAGGCACCATCGGCATCCTGCGTCTGCCGGATTTTTATTCACGGCTCCATGCTGCCGGCAAGTGTGACACTCTTGCGGCGACCCTCGCTGTGTCAGCCATCGCCCTGTACAATCTGCACGACCTGAGCTTCAGCAGCATTCTGGTCAGCTGGAAAGTTCTCTTCATTGTTTTCTTCATTTTCATGGCCAGTCCTACAGCGACCCATGCGATCACCAAGGCCGCTCTGATCATCGGTGTCGAGCCCTGGCAGAGGAAGGGGACGCGCAAATGATCTGGCAACTCGACCTGGTTCTTCTGTTGTTGGTGGTTTTCTGCGCTGTAGCGACAATCAGCGTGAAAGACCTGCTCTCGGCAACCATCATCTTCAGTGCCTACAGCTTCCTCATGTGCCTGCTCTGGGCGGAGATGGGAGCGGTCGATGTCGCTTTTACCGAAGCGACAGTCGGCGCTGGTATCAGTACCATATTATTTATTGCAGCCATCTTCCGAACCACACGCAGGAGTAAAGATTGAAACCCCTGGCTTTACTGGCAACCCTGATCACCGGTGCGCTGTTGCTCTACGGCACCGCTGACTTCGCTGCATGGGGCGACCCGCAGTCGCCGCCCAACCGCAATATATCGGTACATTACGTGGAAAATGCAGTCAAAGAAACCCATGTGCCGAATATCGTCACCGCCGTTCTCGGTGATTACCGGGGCTACGACACCATGTTCGAGCTGGTGGTCATCTACAGTGCCGGCATGGCGGTCATGGGCATTCTGAGGCGAAGGGAAGACCAATGAGGATCAGCTTACAGGAGGCACGGGATCGAATTCCGCAGCGCGACACCATTCTCGAAACTACGGTGCGCCTGATGGTCCCCTTCATCCAGCTCTACGGTCTCTATGTCATCGTCCATGGTCATTACAGTCCGGGTGGCGGCTTTCAGGGTGGCGTTGTTCTCGGCGCGTCGGTGATCCTGTTCGCTCTTGCCTTTGGTTTGCCGGCCAGCAAACACTACCTGTCGGAAAGCACAAACATCATCCTGGCCAATGCCGGCGCCTTGATCTTCACGGGTATTGCCACTCTCTGTGCACTGCTTGGCGGGATGTTCCTCGATTACAGTGCACTCGCAAAAATTCTGCCGATCGATCCGATCTCCTGGCGTTCCCACGGAATCTTTCTGGTCGAGGTTGGCGTTGGCATGGGTGTTACGACAATAATGGTCTCGATTTACTGGGACATGGCCTCTGCCGGCCGCCTCGACGAGGGCTTGTAAATGGAAAGTATACTGGATCACGTCATCGGCAAATATAACTACTGGTTCTATGTGGTCCTGATGATGATCGGCTTTTATGCCATGATCGGCAAACGCAATCTGGTCAAGAAACTGCTCGGTATGAACATCTTTCAGACAGCGATCATCCTGTTTTTTGTCTCTACCGGAGCAAAGAAGGGTGGCAGCATTCCGATTCTTGATAAGTACGCCGCACTGCAGGGGCAAGTGGATGTGAACCAGGTGGTCAATCCCCTGCCCCACGTACTCATGCTGACAGCGATCGTCGTCGGGGTCAGCGTGACCGGAGTCGCCCTGGCGGTCATGCAGCGTATCTATCGCAAGTACGGAACCCTGGAAGAAGACGAAATCCTGCACAAGATTGAGAACGAATGAAATCCAATCTGCATATGTATGTGATGGCGGCGCCGTTGTTGACCGCCTTCCTGGTCAACATATTCGGCCGCAATAACCGCAAGGTCATCGCACCGATGGTGTTGGGGGCTCTGGGGCTTTCGAGCCTGCTGGCGATTGCCGTGCTCAAGCGGACACTTATGCTCGGTGACTTGAGCTATACCGCGGGAGCCTGGACGCCGCCATGGGGGATCGAACTGCTGGTCGATCCACTTTCGGCGTTAATGCTGCTGCTCATCGCCGCAGTCTCCTTCATCGCCACCTTCGCCGCCCTGCCCTGCGTCAAGCGCGACCTGGAAGATCGGCAACATAT
>JBPPMD010000303.1:0-11110 GCA_051305875.1 Desulfuromonadales bacterium
CGGCAAATGGGACGAGCAGGCTTGCGAGCATGATCAAGGTGAACTTTTTAAGATGAAGACACATGGTAATTCTCCTTTGTCGAAAGGCTTTAGAAGGGGATGTAAAACTGCCAGTTGCTGGTCCGAAACCATTGTCCGACGATGATAAAAGCAATCTGGCTCATCAGGATGGAAAGAAAGATGAGGTTAAGCCAGCGTTGCTCCCGGCCGAACCAGTGCCCACCGGGGGCGCGGCTGCGATTGAGCGTAGGCGCTAGCAGCAGAAAGAGAGTGATCAAGGTCGGCGCGACCACTCCGCCAAGAAAAGCGGAGTGGCTGATCATCTCCTGGACGCCGACGAAATACCAGGGTGCCCGGGCCGGATTGGGAGGGTGCAGGGGATCGGCACGCTCATAGATCGGGGCGTCGATGAAAAGAGTCAGCGTCAGGAGGCTGGCCAAAGTGAGCAGGACCACAGCACCCTCGGCCCGGTAGAGCCAGGGGTTCGTCGATAGCTTGTCGTTCGGCTCCCCGGCGGCAGCAGCCAGGCCGCCGTCCTTGCGGATGCGCCACAGGTGCAGAGAGCTGAGAACCACTAAGGCAAGGGGGATCGCGCCTGCGTGCAGGGCGAAGGCACGCGGCAAGGTGTCAGGACCGATCTCCTCGCCGCCGAGGAGGAAGGTTTGCAGCGCATGTCCGACGACCGGGTAGTAGCCGACCAGGCTGGCGCCGACCTTGATCGCCCAGTAGGAGATCTGATCCCAGGGCAGCAGGTAGCCGGTGAAGTTGGCGGCAAGGATGAGCAGTAGCAACGCCAAGCCATATAACCAATTCAAACCCCGCCTACGGTAACTCCCCGTAAGAAAGACCCGGACGAGGTGCAGGACGGCAAAGATCACCAGTGCGTTGGCTGCCAGGAAGTGCAGGTTGCGCACCAGGGCGCCGAAACGCAAGGTGGTAGTGATGTGCAGGATGCGCTCGTACGCCTCCAGCTGCTCCGGCACGTAGTAGAGAAAGAGGGTCAGGCCGGTGACCAGGAGAACACCGAGGCAGGTCAGAGCGGCGATGCCGAGCCCCAGTGTAGTCAGGGGATGCAGCGCCCGGCGATTGACCGTGGGAGCATGCAGGTGATCGAAGAAGTTCCGCTTCGTCTGTGCCATCCTCAGGTCCTCCCCTGTTCAGCAGCCAGGTCGAGCCAGTCGGGTTCCGGCCGCTTGCCGGCAGTGTGAATCCAGAGCCGTCCCTCACGGGCGCGAACGGCATGCCAGGGCAAGGGGCGGCTGGCCGGTCCGGACCAGACCTCGCCCGTCGGTCCGAACTGGCTGCCGTGACAAGGGCAGAAAAAGCCATGGTCGACGGCGTTGACCAGACAGCCGAGGTGAGTGCACTCCAAACTGAGGATCGCGAGTCGATCACCACGACGGATGACGGCCACCTTCTTTTCCGGAAGAGGGACGACACCGTCGGCCGGCAAAAGGTCGAGCGGCGCGAGGTCGGTCCAATGGGCGGCGGAGAAACGGCCTGCGGCCAGCCAAACGTCGAGCAGGATGCCGCCCAAGGCAGCCAGAGTGGTCCCGACCGTCCCAAAGAGAAAGAGGCGGCGGAGCCATTCGCGCCGGTTCATCGTTGTACGCCCGGTCATTCCCTTTCTCCCGATAATGTGCGTATCTTCTCTACCAGTGCCCACAACTCCTCGTTCTTCAACTTCTGGCGGAAAGCCGGCATAGCCGTGCCTGCGACACCGTCGGCGATAGCCCGGGCAATCCGTCCATCGTCCGAGGTGGCAAAGTAGGGGCGGTTGGTCAGGTTGCGGGGCCGCGGCAGATACTGCAGGTGTTTCGGTCCGGTGCCGGTGCCGGCGACGCCGTGGCAACGCTGGCCGTGATCGTCGTAAAGGTGGTCGACCTTTGCCGCCGGCAGGCTGACCGACGCCCGGGTAGGCAAGGGCTGCAATTCGACCTTATCATGGCGCTCTATCCCGATGAAAGCACTGAAAAGAAGGTCGATAAGTCTCTCGCGGCTTTCCTGATCCAACAGCCGGCCATAAGGGGGCATCGAGGTGCCGGGGATGCCATTTTCGACACTTTTGGTCAAACGTTCGTCGGCGGTTTGGCGAAAGAATTCAGCATTCCCGGCGAAGGCTCGGGGGAAGCTGGCCAGGTTGGGCTGGATCGGCCCGTTGCCGTCACCGCCTGCGGCGTGGCAGCGCTGGCAAATGGCCATGTAGAGGTGTTTGGCGACGGGGTTCGGTGCATCGCCATGGCCGATCTCTTCTTCGTCGGCATGGAACATGACCGGCCCGGTCGCCTCGGTTGTCAACAACTGTAGCAATTGGTCGCGCTCATCAACACCCAAGGGAATCGTCGGCATCACCGCACCCGGGATGAGCCGTGCGGGGTTGAAAAGAAAATCGTCGAGGAATTCGATGCTGCGCTGGTCGCCGATGTAGGTCAGATCCGGGGCGATGCGCCCGTCCTCCTCGCCGAACTGATGGCAGGCCAGGCATTTGTTGCGCCGCAGGCTACTTTCGTCGGCGGCCGCCGGCAACGGCGGCAGGACAAGTCGACCGGTCTGCACCAGCATCGGTGTGGTGTAAAGGGGGTTTTTGACCCGGCTTTTCAGAAAGTAGCCAAGCTGGGTGATTTGCCCGCCGGAGAGGGGGAAGCGCGGCATGATCGAGTTTACCGGTTCCTTTTTCGGGTCGCGGATCGACTCTTCGATCTGCGCCAGCCCCAGGTGAGAGCCGACGGTGCTCAAGTCGGGTCCGAAGCGTCCGCCTTGTTCCAGGCCGGCGACATGGTGACAGGTGTCGCAGGCTTTTCCCAGAAAAAGCCGGTAGCCGCGCCAGGCCTGCTCGGCGCCGGTAAGCGGCCCAAGCTCGTGGCAGCGGTAACAGCTTGCCTGAAGTTCCTTTCCCTTCAGCACGGTGCGAGCTCCCAGTCCAGGCAGTCCGTGGGAAACCTGTGCGTCCAGCGCCATTCCTTCGCCGAGGTGACAGCCGGTGCAGCCGAGCCTTTCCACCGAGTGGGGAGCGATATCCGGATGACCGTGGTGCGCATGCTCACCGGCTGCGACTGGCAGTCCACCACCGAGGTGGCAGGTAGTGCAGTGCTCCCGCTGTGGCCGGCCCCCCAGATTGACGGTGATATCTGCGATCAGTCCGTGTTGATGGCTGTTGTTCCGTTTCCAGCCGATATATACAACGGTTAGGGCAGCAAGGCAGGCCAGTAGCGCCGCGACTGTCAGTAGAGGATTTATCCAGCGGGGAGGCTTTGGCAATGAATCGTTCATTCGGGAACTCCGAGAGATTGCGATGGTTCACAAAAATCGGATTTATACGCCAACCACATAACCAAAATCCGCGCTTTCAACATATAAGATGTGGCAGGTATTCTTTTGTGAGCTCTTCGACTACTTCTGCCTGTAGAATATCCCGCTTGCGTTTTAGCTGGTCACGATCGGGCTGAGTTGCCATCCAGCGTTTGAACTTTGCAAAAGCCAAGGGATCGATAGTCTCCATCCGCGCCATGTGCCCAGATGTTGAAACTATTATGCTGGAGAATCGCTGTGCACTCAAAAGCTGTTCTGCATTTTTTGTCTGTACGGCAGAGAAATCTTCTTCCGCCTCTGTAAGCCTTAATGGGTGTGGATCTATGTCTTTAGCTTCTCGTCGGATGATATCGATTTCGAATCCTTCATTGTTGACCGCAGTATATCTTTGGCCTTCAATAAGTTCGAAGGTTGAATCCACTTTTTTTAGTATCCCAAGCATTGATGCCCCCATTGTCTTCATATGGGTAGCAAACTGAATTCGTTTTCGTGTATCCCAAAGCAAGTCTATGTCTCTCGTTGCCATTGCTGCAACCTCGCCTATACGTGTACCGCTTTCAGCTTCATAAGCGTAGAGGGTATGTGTACCTATGACTGTAAAATATTTGCTCAGACCAGATTTGGAAAGACGGGTTAACGTTTCAACCAGTAACCGGGGGGCACGTCCCACATCAAGCGCCCGATTCATTTTCTGGTGTCGTTTCAATTGTTCGGTCAAGGTTGATAACCGCAGTTCGGCTTCTTCTTTTCTCGATTTGAACTTTTCGTAAATGCCTATTGTACTAGCGGAGCGCGGGCCAAGACTTTTCTGGCTGTTCATTGTTGTCGTTCTGATCAGGTAGTAATTTCCGTCCTGCTCTTTCCAGTACATTCCACCACGTACATGTGCTGCTTCATCACGGGCAGTCTCCCACGCCTTGAATGTAGCCTTGGCGTCTATGTACTGTCGACGAGCGTCCTCGCTAATCTCTGTTATTAAGTATTTCTTCGGTATATTTCGCATGTTTTTCAATTTATACGGAAATTAACGCAAAATCAAATATTTAAATATTTCTTCCGATGTGGGCGATGTGGAGACAGGTCCCAAGTTGAAGTGAAACAACAGGGATTTACAGATCATTTTTTATACATTGCCCATTGACGACATTAAGGCATCATGGCAATGCAAGCGAGGATTGCTTTGGTCACAAGCTTCCATTTGTCAAACCATAAAATCGGCCTGGACAGACCCGCCACAATGAGGAAGACCGCAAAAATTGTCTGGAAGCTCTCGAAAAATGGATCTGTCCCGGGTTGTCTGCTAATAAAAACCAGCCTTTTCAGCGGGTTCCATGTATTGCATTGGAGTCTATTGGATTGTTGATTGGTCTCGTTAAACTCGCGCAATTCACCGTAAAACACCTAAGGATATTCTTTGGCATTTTAATAGTATTCTCACCTTCAAGCTGACAAACTTAACTAAATTCGCTTGAATTCAGCCACTTATTGATGATAAGTTTTTGGCATGCATGGTGCTATAAGCCATAATCTAAAGATGGATACCACAGTTTTATTTCATCTTTCGCCTCCGTCCTGAGTATGACACTAAAAGGATCACCCAAATAAGTTGGAATGGGTTCAGTCAATTCACAACGCAGAAGTTGTCTCATTTGGCGAAGAAAACAGTCATCAGATCGAAGCATAAACATAGATTTTAGTTTCGCAGATTCATCCAGGGGCTGGCCAGGTTAAATTGAAAAACCGGCTTGAAATAACCTTATAATGAGATACCATTTGATGCTTTTCAGAGTGTTGAATGCGTCTCACGGCCTAAATGTGCTGACCAATACGACATAAAAATGGCCAGCGTTATTGAATACTGAAGAAGGCGGCTTGCCCCAAATACCGTGGATGTTTCGTTGCCTGTTGGATTTTTTCTAATGGCTGCGAGGCATTAATTATAATCAGTAGATCTTTATCAGGAGGCAACAAATGAACAGACACAGCAAGATTCTTTTCACCTTACTGCTGGGGATTGTATTCTCGGCACCGACACTGGCAATGGCCGTTGAGTTCGCTTTTCATGGCGATCTCAACAACCGATTCGGTCTCTACTCCAATCAACAAGGATTTTTCCAGGCTGACCAGGCAGGCGTTATCGACGACAAAGATCGCGAAGATTCTTTTGCAAGTATCAAGTATCGTCTCTGGACCGAAGCCAGCAGCAATGATGGAGCGGTTAAGGGCGTCTATGCAGTAGAACTTGGCGCCATTCGTTTTGGCCGTGGTACTGACACTAACCCCGATAAAGCAAGAAGAGAGTGGGGTGGCCAATGGTCGGGAGATGGTGTCAATATTGAGACTCGTTGGGCATATACAGATTTCCAACTCCCTAATGTCAGTAGCAAAGCACGCGTTAAAATTGGCTTGCTGCCTGTTGACGTAAACAGTTTTCTGTGGAATGAAACTGCGACTGGCGTACTGATAAACGGTGATAATTATACGGCAGGTTGGGTCCGTGGCAAGGAAGCTTTAACCGGCTCTGATGGTGACTGGGGGGACAATGATCTTGATGCTCTTCTGGGTCGCTACGAATTTAAAAATGACGCCTTTAAAGCTGGTGTTTTTGGTCTCTATCAATGGCAGGGCACCAGTGAAGATTCCTTTGCGATGACTTCGCAAAATTATCAAATCAAAAAACTGGGCAATGTGGAATTCGATTTGATCAGCCTGGGAACCGACGGTTCCTGGTCAACACCTCTAAACGAAAGCACACTCTTTGTGAATTGGGACTTGATATTCCAAAGTGGTCGTTTTGACGACGTTCTCTATACTGATTCGTTAAGTGGTGTTACCGCCCCCATGGTGGATTATGACCTCACCGCTTTCCTCGTTCATGCTGATGTCGGTCTCAAGTTTGGCAAGAACACGGTGACCTATACTGCATGGTACGCTTCAGGTGATGATGATGCTACTGATGATGAGTTCAACGCCTTTATTACAACTGATGTCGATCGTTTCGACAGTATCGTGTTGTTTGAAGGGGGTTACACTGACGATGTCTATTTCACCGAGCGTCCCGCACTGTTTGACAAAGGACTGATCTTTAACAAAATCGCTTTCGATCGCCAGTCGAGCGAGAAGTTGAAGTTTGGTGCTGCTGCTCTTTACCTGATGACTGCAGAAGACCTTGAGTACACTGACGACTTTGGTCGGAGCCAGAAGCAGGATAAAATCGGTGTGGAGCTTGATGCCTATGCCAGCTATATGCTTTATCCCAGCGTTGAAGTGGCGATCAATGCCGGCTATCTGTTCGCCGATGATGCAATGGATGCTTTCGAGGTCAATGGCGTGAACGTTGTGGACGGTAGTGCCGATAATGACATCTTCCGTACGACAGCAAGAGTTCGTTATAAGTTTTAAGTGACAAGCAATCGCTGTTGAATTTGTTATATGTCAGAAATTCAAGTTCAGCAGACGATTCGAGTCTGAATTCTACTCCGACAGGCTGCTAGTTGGTGGGGGCGTGGAAATCGCCCCCACCTTTCCTCGTTAAACTGTTATTCTCAAAGTAATCCATAACTAAGGAGACAACTCATGGGACGTGGTCGCATTGTTATAAAATTTTTTATGCTCTCCCTGATGTTTGTCTGGCCAGCGGTGGGCATCGCGGGAGTCATTACAGATGTCACAAATTATTTCAAACCGTCCAATGGCGTTTTGATTGCGACCCAAGACGATGATTACATTGTCAGTCTTGATGCTTCTGCGGGTGTTATGGTCGGAGATTTGCTTAGTATCGTAACCTCCGGGGAGGAACTTATTGACCCGACGAGCGGGGCAGTCGTGGGCCGTTTGGATACAGTCAAGGGGCTTCTTAAAATCACAAAAGTCAGATCCGGATTCAGTCATGCGCGTCCTCTGGGCACGATTTCGAAGGCACAAAAAGGTGATATTGTCAGACGGTATCAAAATATGACAGCCATTTTTTATGATCAAACAGGGGCCGGCTATGGCCTGTATGGTCAGCTAGTCTCTGGCTTGCCGGCTCTGGAATGGCAAGGTTATTATCCAGAGCAAAAGGCTCAAGAGGCAACTTATGATGACAACAATGGACTGGCTCAGCTAGTCTTTGTTTTGGCCGGTAGCTCTCTTAAGGTTAAAGACAGTGCTGGTCAGGTTGTTCGTGCTTTTACTGTCGACGATAAAGTCTCAACTTTTTCTGAAGCGTCGGTTCACCCATCTGAATTATCTGCTGGTACATCACATCCTCAGGCCACGACTCCTCAACCGGTTGTCACCTGGGATCAATCTCCTCAGAAAAATCATGCGCAGGTTGATTATGTAGCCGAATATCCGGGTTATCAGACTCTTGGCGAATTCCCTGGAATCGTTCTGATGGCGGATTTTACCTTAAACGATGGAAAGCACTTCATTGCCTCCAGTGATGGACGTGATCTCGACGTGTTTGTCGTCACTGATCGCATGGAACAGGTTGCTTCGGAAAAGAATAAGGGCGCTGGCAATATTAATGCTGTTGCCTGGTGGAGACCTGAGATAGAGGGCCCTCTTTATCTTGCAGTGACCGCTTCGACGACAAAAACATTCTCCTTTAGCACTACAACGGAAACAGTCTTTACCAGCTCTGTGTATCGGTTCGAGAATGGACAATTAACGCTTCTGGCACATGATCTGCCTTATCTATTGGGTGCCTTTGACCGAGATAGCGATGGCAATAAAGAAACCCTGCTTGGGCAACGGTTTGATCTTGATACCGTGTACGGACCTATCCGTGAATTGCAACTGGAAAAAGATGGCCTTAATGACGTCGAGCTTGATTTCGAGCTGCCGCTGTATTTCCCTGTACAGGGAAGTCTTTTGGCTGATTTAACCGGCGACGGCGTCGCTGAAACTGTTTACACACGAAAGGGCGTACTTTATATCATAAGCAACGGTAAGCTTGAGTACGAATCCTCCAAGCAGATGGGTGGAAGTCTTTCTAGACTTACTTACGATGTCAACCCTGGACAGGCAGATGCGCTTTTCGCTTCAATTGTTTTTGAGGTCCCGCCGGTCGCAGTAGACATTGATGGTGATGGTCAGCTTGAACTGATTGCTGTTTCAGCGGACACCTCAGTCTTCAGTGCCCCCGGTTTGAATTCTGTGGGTGGTGAAAGTTGGTTGTCTGTTCTTAAACACGAAAATGGCCGATTTGTTAAAGGGACTTTAGGGGAAAAGCTGGAGAAGCCAATCCAGGGCTTAACTATTAACCATGGGAAAGCAATGGTTGTGCTCTCACAGCTAAACTCGATTCTCAATGATAAAGGGCAAAGCCACCTCTTGGCGCTGCCCCTCGAACCGTAGAGAAGGTTTTTTTGTAATTGTATCTTGTATATTTAGAAAGGGAGATATGTCTCTCCTTGAAAAAGTGAAGCGATGGGCCGGAATTCTTCGCGGCAACATAAAGGCACTGAGCCTGGCGCGCAAGGACCCGAGGGTCCCCTGGGTGGCGAAAGCCGTTCTGGTTCTTGTCGTCGCCTATGCCCTCTCTCCTATCGACCTCATTCCTGATTTCATCCCCGTGCTCGGGTTGCTGGACGATCTGATCCTTCTACCCCTGGGGATTGCCCTGGCGATCCGCTTGATGCCGAAAGAGGTGTGGGCGGAATGTCAATTGCGGGCGGGTTGCAACTCTTGAAAACACCGTGAATCGGATACATGTTAAAGTGGGCAGAGCAGGTGGTTATTGAAGTTGCAGCCGCAGTGCACCAACCTCTTCGGTTCTCATCCTGAGAAAGTTTAGAGCATTTATGCCCGTCTTTATTCAAACCGCCCTCCTGCTGGTCGTCTCGAATATCTTCATGACCTTCGCCTGGTACGGCCATCTCAAAAGTCTGAACCACAAGGTCTGGTTCGTTGCGGCCCTGGTCAGTTGGGGGATCGCCTTCTTTGAATACATGGTGCAGGTCCCCGCCAACCGCATCGGATACGGCGTCATGGACCTCGCTCAACTCAAGATTCTACAAGAGGTCATCACCCTATCAGTCTTCGTCCCCTTCACCCTCTTTTACATGCAGCAGCCTCTCAAGCTCGACTACTTCTGGGCCGGCCTCTGCCTTCTGGGGGCAGTCTATTTTATCTTCCGCTCCTGAATAGGAAGGGGAGGTTCCGGCACGGATCAGTTCAGATTTTGTGTCCCGTTTCGCCATGGGGGAAATTGGACCGGTCTGTTTATTTTTGTCAAAACAATCTCAGCAACTTTCGCCTGGGAGAGATTATTTGTTCAGGTCTAAATTGGCTGTTGTCTATTTGTTTGGTTGTGCAACTGGACCATGTTGACGGACAGGGTTGACACAAGAAGCCTTATAGATATAGGGTGTACCCCTATAAACCATATCAAGAGAGGTGTTAACCATGAGTCTGTGCGGAACAGATCAGGACAAGGAGCGGCTGGTTAGCCGCCTGCGGCGCATCGAGGGTCAGGTTCGGGGTCTATGCTCCATGATAGAGCAGGATCGGGACTGCATCGAAGTCCTGCAACAGATCACCTCGGCTACCGGCGCACTGCGCGGAGTCTGGCTGCAAGTGGTCGGCGATCACCTGCGCGGTTGCGTATCAAAAGCCGTCGCTGAAAATGACGAAAAACTGATCGACGAGCTCATCGAACATCTGCAAAAGATTCGCTGATTGACCTTACGACAGAAAGACCTATGAACGTACTGGGGCCGCAGAGGATTTCATGATCAAGCATGCACAAACAGCTACCCGATTCACTCATAACCATGAGTCTGGCGACATCAATGCCTCCAATGAGCGCCGGACATTGCTCGTCGTGATACTCACCGGCATTACGATGACGGTGGAAATAATTGCCGGCCACTGGACCGGCTCGATGGCGCTGCTGGCCGATGGTTGGCACATGGGGACGCACGCCTTTGCCCTCGGCATCAGCTATGTTGCTTACCTTCTGGCCAGGAAACACAATGATTCCGGATATTTTTCATTCGGTACAGGGAAATTCGGAGTGCTCGCTGGCTACACCAGTGCACTTTTCTTGGGCATTGCGGCGGTCTGGATGATCGTTGAGTCCGTCGCACGCATTATCAACCCGGTGCAGATTGCCTTTACGGAGGCGATCTGGGTAACCTTCGTCGGGCTGGCTGTAAATCTCGCCAGCGTGCTGATCCTTCATCAGTCAGACCATCACCACCATCATGACCATGACCATGGTGATGCGCACGTGCATCACGACCATAATTACCGGGCGGCCTATTTGCATGTAATCGCTGATACGCTTACCTCGGTGTTCGCGTTGACAGCCTTGCTGGCCGGACGCTTCCTGGGGTGGGCGTTCCTGGATCCAATTATGGGAATCGTGGGTGGTCTGTTGATCAGTCGCTGGGCCTATCAGTTAATCAGGACCACTGGGCTAATTCTGCTGGATGGCGGGATTGGCGCCACCATCAAAAGCAGGGTCCGGGAGGCGATTGAATCCGACAATGAAAGCCAGGTGACTGACCTGCATATCTGGCGGGTTGGCTCCAGAGATATGGCTCTAGTCGTATCTGTCGTAACCGGTGCGATGCGCAATGCTGAAGAGTATCGATCCAGACTGAAGTTACTGCCGAACCTTGCACACATCAGTGTCGAGGTGCATCCCTGCGACGATCCAAATTGTTCTTGCAGGTGATGAATGGGGAAGACCGCGAAAATTGTCTGGAAGCTCTCGACTGTTACATGGTACTAGTACCATGTAACATTTAAAGTTTCGCATAACATCAGACTATTGTATAATCATGGTAACCCAAGGAGGTTGCCATGG
>JBPPMD010000343.1:0-2628 GCA_051305875.1 Desulfuromonadales bacterium
GGATGGATTTGTGGAATGATTCGCACGTCCCGATGTTCCTCTGCAGTAATCGTCTGCAATCTGAGCAAAACTTCGCCTCCCAGGGCAGGACCGGTAGCCAGGGTGCGCGGTTGCAGGACAAAAGGGACGTCCGGAGCGTGCCGGGTTACCAGACGTGCTGCTTCGAGTAGTTCGGCTTCTGTCGTAGCAGCATCCACAACCAGCTTTACCTGGCAGAGCCGGTCCTTAGCAAGAGCAAGGAAATCGGCATGGTCTCTCCATGGAGTGGGAGCTCCTGTGACAGCAGAGCCCTTGATATCCATGGATATCCAGTCCACCAGAGGCAGAATCTTTTCGAGTTCGGCGGGAAGCGTACCATTAGTCTCAAGAAAGACCGGCAGGATGGCAAGCATTTCTGGCAGCCACAGTTGCAGGATGTCGGCGTGGAGCAACGGTTCACCACCTGTTAGCGCCACTGAATGATGGACATTGTTGTTGCTGTGTTGCCAGCCTCCAATCAAACGGGTGATTTCAGAGAGGTTGACAGGATTGCTATGGCTGCTGAATTGTCCGGAACCTGGCTTTGCTTCGATTTGACAGGTCGGGCCAGGTTCATAAACCGTGTCGCAATAATCACAAGCAAGGTTGCACTCGGCAAAACGCACGAAAACCTGCCGGCAACCGATCAGTACCCCCTCACCCTGCATAGAAGAGAATACCTCTATTAAAGGTGCATCAATCGCGGGTATAACTGGCACAGGCGTTATCCGATTCCCAAACGTTGACCCGCTCGACAGTAATGTTGGCATTGTTCAAATGCTGGCTGAGAGTCTCAAAGAGGTAGCAACTGATATTTTCCGAAGAGGGGCTGGCGGTTTTGAACGGTTTTAGATCGTTCAGGTACTTGTGGTCGAGTTCGTTCAGCAGCGCCTTGGTCTCTTTTTTGAGAATCTTGAAATCAATACCGAGGCCGGCTGCATCCAGTTCCTTTGCAGAAACGGTGACTTCAACCAACCAGTTGTGGCCATGCAGATTCTCGCAATCCCCCTGATAATTAATCAGGTTATGAGCAGCGGCAAACGAAGTTTTTATCATCAAGTGATACATTAAATAAGACCTTTCAATGTCTTGTTTTCTCATTGTTAATTAATATAATATCTTCTTCAGACAACTGCTCATGCGATGTTTCTTGAATGCGATATGACTCATCAGCCCACTGGCCGAGATCAATCAACTTACAGCGCTCCGAGCAGAACGGACGATGCGGATTGTCTTGCCAGATGACCACTTTGCGACATTGCGGGCATTTGATTTGTGACTTCATGGTGAGAAACTCCGTATGAATAAATTACCACGGTGGGAATCTTCAGGGCAACCGTGCGGCGGTTGCCTTTGCAATTTCCTTGCTCAATTCGGCCAGAAGCAGGCTCTCCGCCTTGACCAACCCGGCATAATCACCACCCTTTACGGGTTGCCTGTGGACGCTCTTTCCTCCTGCCAGAGTGACCTTCCCTGTCGCATCGGTAATAACCCAGCGGGCGCTCAGAACTGCTTCACCAGATAAATTCCCATCGAATTGAATGATGTCGATGATGATTCGATGGGTCGGTGAAAAATAGTGCATCCAGGGGAAGAATGCGATCTTTTCGACACCGAGCAGATCACCAAGATTATCCCCCAGAACGTAGGCAAAGTCCTTTTCCAGAACACCTGCCCAGCGATGGAACTCATCGAACCGGTAGATGTTCTGCACATCACGGGTAACGATCTGTGTCCGCTTCAATACGCCCGGAATGGTGATTGGTCCGATACCCAGGCGTTGATCGCCACCGGTCTGCGCAACGGTATGAGTGCCCATCTGCTTCATTGAGAGCAGGCTGTAATAGGCGACTTTTGGAGACTGTTTGCCGAGGCATCCGGCAACGGCAATACAGGTCGATATGAGGACGAACCACCAGATTATTAATCTCAGTAGTGTTCTGCTCATTATTTTTCTCCCTCCTTGCCAAAGATAAGCGCCTGAGGCTCCCGCTCCAGATAGTCCAGCAGCGAACGCAAGGAACGGATGGCGACAAAGAGCTCATCCGTGAGCTTACCGGCATTGTAGCTGAGTGCGGAATCCTCGCCGATGGTTGCTTCAATCCCCTGCAGGGTACCCTGGAGATCCTCCAGGGTCGTATTAATCCTGGGCAGTGTCTCCCTGTTGACGCTCCCTGATACCGTCTTGATCTCTTCGAGGGTCAATGTCAAAGTGGAGATAGCTGCACGCAGCTCTTTACCGATCTTCTCGAAGGGTACCTTTTCGAACTCGTCGAGGATATTGTCAATCCTTTGGGCGATCTGCTCCAGTGGCGCAGGGATGGTCGGGAAGATTCGTTGGCCATTGGCGGTTACAACTTCAGCTGGAGGAGCCGCCGGGTAGAAATCGAGATCGACATACAATTGGCCGGTCAGCAGGTTGCCGGTTTTGAGTTGTGCCCTCAGCCCTTTGCTGACGAGCGTCTCGAGGTCGTCTTGCAAGACCCGTTCATTGGCGAAGTCTTCTGTCGCAGCTGTCGGGATACGGCTCTGTATCTCTGCATCGATTCGCTCCGGCTCGATCATTACCAGGATTGCTACGCGAAAAGACTGATCGTCAGAATTGAGCAC
>JBPPMD010000373.1:0-4888 GCA_051305875.1 Desulfuromonadales bacterium
AACGGGTGGACGATTTGCGTTGGCACATTTGTTATAGAAACACCAGACTGGACACCTAAAAAGCAACAAGGAGCTAGCCGACAATAGGCTAACTCCTTGTTTTTGTTATGGTACCCGGGACGAGAATCGAACTCGTACAGCCTTGCGTCCGAGGGATTTTAAGTCCCTTGCGTCTACCAGTTCCGCCACCCGGGCAAATTTTGAAAAGTTCGGCTATTATTAATGCAGTTCTGACTCATCTGTCAACCGGAGGATTCACATGCAGACTTTTGTTCTTTGCCCGCACTGCGGCAAAAAAGTTACCAGCCACCGCAACCCCTTCCCGACCGTGGACATTATCATCAGCATGAAAGACAGTATCGTCCTGATTGAACGTCGGCACCCACCACATGGATGGGCACTGCCAGGCGGCTTTGTCGACTACGGTGAGTCCCTGGAAGAGGCAGCCATTCGGGAAACACGCGAAGAGACAGGCCTCGAGATTGAGAATCTCAGGCAATTCCACGCTTATTCCGACCCGGACCGCGATCCCCGGCAGCACAACATTTCCATGGTTTTTACCGCAGACGCTCGTGGAGAAGCCAAAGCCGGCGATGACGCTAAAGCTGTCCGGCTATTCAGGCTGGATAACCTGCCAAAGCTCCTCTGCTTTGATCATGCCCACATACTGAACGACTACATCGCCGGGAAGAAATGAAAGTCGGGGACTTTTTCCAGCAGGCCATGCTTGCGGCACAGGGTAAAATAGAGCCGCAGTCCTTCAATATGCCCATCACTCAAATCGTATGACATTCCGCGCCAATAAGCCTCTAACTGCCGAACGGACAAGCCGGCACCGCCAGACAGTTCGGCCGCCATATCATGCAGGTTTGTGAACGCATGCTGACGTGACTTGCCGAGTTGTACAGCCAGGGCGCTGATTTCGTCCGGAGCTTTTGTCACTGCCTCCCGCCGCAGGATCCACAATGCAAAGACAAACGGCATGCCGGTAAAATGATACCAGAGCGCGCCGAGATCGGTAATCTGAACGCCCGGGGGACAAGCTTTCGCTGCTGCAAGAGCCCGGTCTCCTATCAGAAGGGCGCTTTGCCCCTCTTTGAGCAGCTTTTCAACTTCGCCGGAGGGCACCCTGCAGGAAACCTTATTGATGCCGCAGAATTCTTTGAGGAGAATTTTCAACAGATTGATCGAGGTTGCGGATTCGCCGGTTATGGCGATCTCCTCGCCTGAAAGGGAATGCAATGGTCCAGGTGTAAACAGCAAAACGCTGTGTACCGGTCCGATACTGCTAATGGAATGACCGGGCAACAAGCAGTAATCGTCCGCGTGCAGACCATATTCATAGGAAGACGAGGGGCACGCATCAATGCTTCCCTCTGCCAACATGGCGTTTAACGCAGATGGTACCCCGACAATGATTTCACCGGTAAAACCCTGTTCGTGCAGGTAGTGAAAATAAGGAGCTACATTCAGGTAGGCAATACGCCCGATTCGCAAAGTCATGATAGATAAATTAGCAAATAGTCATGGGATGGCTAAGCAAAAATTTCGCCCTACAAGGCTTGGTGTTTTTTCAGGGGCGAAGGCATACATATGGTATGTCGAGGTCCTGAAAAAGCGCCATAACGCCGTAGGACGGACTTTTTGCGACGCCATCATGATAGATAAGGATTGAAGGTGTTCATCCGGTGTTTCCGCAGGTACGCCAGGTTAACAAACAAAATGCGGGGATTTGTCCCCGCATTGAAAAATCCTGAAGGTTGAACCGTTTCAGGGAAAATCGATACTGTTCACATCCCTTGATTTGATCTGAAAAGCACCGAAACCGGTCGATCCATAAAATTTTGCACGTGAACGCACTGTCAGTGACATGATCTCTCCAGCCTTCAGCTTGACATCAACCTTGACCTCGTCGCCCTTGAGTTCTCTAAAAGAGAGGGTATCAATATTCTGAAAAGGGATGGTCAGTTTACCCTGGCCGCGCCATGCATCCAGATAAGTCTCGCCATCCATTGAAAACTGCTCGAGGCTGGTTGTGATTCCTTTGTGATCCTTGATCTCTGCCTGGATAGGCACATCCGTTTCCGGGACCGTTCCTTTGGGCTGGCCACCAAGATCGCCCATTCCCATGCAAAGCATTGCGACCGCAGCCAACAGAGCAAATGTCAATCCACGCTTCATACCCACCTCCGTATTCAACCGAAATAATACGGCATGTTAGCACGGCCCCTCAGTCTGTTCAATGGCCAAAGGCATGTCTTCCTAGCAGCCTGTTGACTATCCATGAGCCGGCTGCAAATCCGGCTGTTTGGCCCATATTTCAGCTCCTTTTTGGTCCATAGCTACGGCTATGAACCTGCAAATGAGCAAAAATTTGTTCTCAAACATCCAAATTTTCGCTTCGGCCCGTATAGTCCGACAGACTGCTAGCGTTTCAGATTCCAGCCCGGATGCGCAAATTTTTCAGCACTGATTCTCATGGCTTCCTGCCGTTCCAGTGAGGTCGGCTCAGAGTGTAGCCACTCAATTCGCAGGTGTCTGGAGAACACATCGGCCAGCAACTTTTCAACATCGGAAACGAGCAGAGGTTCAGCGCTCCACTGGTTCAGCCAGCCGACAGTATGCAACGGAGCCGCCAGGTTATGGACATCGACCTTGAGGACTTTACCCAGTAGCTCCAGATCCATATCAATCGGAATTGAACCATGTTGCAAAAATGTTTGGCCAAAACGTTTCTGCGCACTCCCGGCGACCTTGCGGCCATCGATGACCAGTTCATACTGCGAAGGAGCAGAGAAACAAACCGCTTTTGTGACATTCAGATGAGCGCCACGTGATTTTCCAGGGACAAGCTCTGCCGGCAAACCAAGTTGAACAAGGGTCTTCTGCAAGATTTCAGAAATGACACGATAACAATCGAGAACAGAATGACCGAACAGGTCGGTATTGAGCGGGGCGATCACCGAATAAGTGACTTCGTGGTCGTGCAGGACGGCCCGTCCCCCGGTTGATCTTCGAACAACATCGAGGCCGGCCTGACGGCAGACGTACTGGTCCAGATCCGTGATGACGGACTGAGCATAGCCAAGGGTGACGGTGGCCGGTTGCCAGCGGTAGAAACGTAGCACAGGCAGCGAGTCGTTTTTGGCCACAGAATGCAACAAGGCTTCATCCAGCGCCATGTTCATGGCACCCGTCTGAAAACCGGAATTGATCAGCCGCCATTTATGCATAGAGCATCAGCCCGTTGTCAGGCAGACCTGAATGTTGGTGTAAAAACACTTTTATACTTTTTCACCACTGTCACGAAAAAGCAAGGCCAGGAGAACCTGGCCTTCAATGTCAGAGCTTTAAGCGTTCGATGAAGCCGGTGTCGATGTCGCCTTCAATGAACTCCTTGTTGTGCATAATGCGTTGATGGAATTCGATGGTTGTCTTGATGCCACCGATGATGAACTCGTCAAGTGAGCGCGCCATGCGTTTAATCGCTTCTTCGCGGGTGTCGGCATGCACGATCAGTTTGGCAATCATCGAATCGTAGTGGGGCAGCACGACATATTGATCATATACAGCGCTGTCGATGCGTACACCCAGACCGCCCGGAGGATGGTAGCCGTCAATCTTGCCGGGACAGGGAGTAAATTTGACCGGGTCCTCTGCATTGATACGACATTCGATGGAGTGCCCGTTGATCTTGATGTCTTTCTGTTTATACCTCAGAGGCTCGCCGTAAGCAGAACGAATCTGCTCCTTGATAATATCGACTCCGGTGATCATCTCGGTGACAGGGTGCTCAACCTGAACTCGGGTATTCATCTCCATGAAGTAGAATTTGCCCTGAGAATCAAGCAGAAACTCCATTGTGCCTACGCTGGTATAACCGATCGATTTAGCCGCGTTGACAGCACATTCACAGAGCTGTTTGCGTTGGGCTGACGAGAGCACCGGACAGGGCGCCTCTTCGATGAGTTTCTGGTGACGTCTCTGGATAGAACAATCACGCTCGCCGAGGTGAATCACGTTACCATGTTTGTCAGCCAGGATCTGAACTTCAACATGGCGCGGATTTTCACAGAACTTCTCGATATAGACCTCGGAGTTGCTGAACGAGGCCTTCGCCTCTGCCCGGGCCATGGCATACAGATTCGGCAGTGAGGCCGGTGAGTGAACGACCTTCATACCCTTGCCGCCGCCACCGGCAGTCGCCTTGATAATCACCGGGAAACCGATCTCAGCTGCGATGCGCTGGGCATCTTCAGCGGTCGGGACATTCTCTTTGGTGCCCGGCAGAATCGGCACGCCGGTTTTTATCACCGTCTGACGGGCGGCGATCTTGTCACCCATCAGGCGGATGTTTTCCGGTGTCGGGCCGATAAATGTCAGACCACAATTCTGGCAGATCTCTGCGAATTCAGCATTTTCGGCAAGAAAACCGTAGCCGGGATGGATGGCTTCAGCATCAGTCACTTCGGCGGCACTGATGATGGCCTTCATGTTGAGGTAACTGTGACTGCTCGGTGCCCTGCCGATACAGATACTCTCATCGGCAATCTTGGTGTGCAGGGCGTCGGCATCGGCGTCGGAATGCACTGCAACGGTCAGAATGCCCATCTCTTTGCAGGCGCGGATAATGCGAAGAGCAATTTCGCCGCGATTGGCGATCAGAATTTTGTGAAACATGGATGCTCCTTTACTAGAGACGTTCTACCTTAAAGAGCGGCTCACCAAATTCTACCGGTGCAGCATCCTCCTTGAAAACTTCTATGATTTTACACTTGAAATCGGCCTCAATTTCGTTAAAGAGCTTCATCGCTTCAACCAGACAGACGGTCTGACCGGCTTCAACCACATCACCGACTTTAACGAAATTTTCAGCATCAGGGCTGTC
>JBPPMD010000013.1:0-3386 GCA_051305875.1 Desulfuromonadales bacterium
GCCCAGTATCGCTCCGAGGGTGAAGGCGAGCAGGCTGAGATCCTCGGCCAGATGGAGCGCGAGCTTAAAGAAATCAGCTCAGAGGCCTACCGCAAGGTACTCGAAGTGCGCGGTGGTGCTGATGCTGAAGCTGCCGCAATCTATGCTGATGCTTACAACAGGGATAAAGAGTTCTATGCCTTTCTGCGGACTCTGGAATCCTATAAGAAGTCGATCCAGAAAAACGGCCGGCTGGTGATTTCCACCGATTCCGATTATTATCGCTACCTGAAACAGGCGCAGTAAGACCTTCGGGACTCGCTTGTTCTGAACCATGTTTAACGAAGTGAGAAACGGGGACAGTCATCACGGCTATCCTCGTTTCTCTCGTTTAGATTCTCTGGTTATGTACGTTACTCATGTTCATGCATGCCCCCAACTTTCACCACAGGTTATAACCATGGCGAAACCCTGGAAAACCATTGACAGCATCGACACCGCTGAAGGTGTGCTCGAACTGCGGCAGCGCGATGAGCGTGATTTCCTGATCACCATTGGTGGCCTGGTGCTGATGAACAGCATGGCTAACCGTTCCGAGGTGGTCCTCGGCCAACGTGGCTGTAAGCATCTGCACAACCATCCTCGGCCAAGGGTTCTGGTCGGTGGTCTGGGGATGGCCTGTACCCTGCGCGCGGTCCTGGATTCGCTGCCAGCAACGGCTGAGGTGGTGGTGGCTGAACTCAATCCGGCCGTGTTAACCTGGTGCCGGGGGCCGTTGGCAGCTCTGACCAATGGTGCCGCAAACGATCCACGGGTTGATGTTGTAATCGGTGACGTGGCGGAGGTGGTGCGCAACACCGCCAGCAATGCTAGGGCCAAAAAATTTGACGCTATTGTTTTCGATCTCTACAAGGGGCCGCATTATCATACCGATAAATATAATGATTCGCTCTACGGCAGCCGGGCAATCGACAATGCCCGCCTGGCCTTGAAGCCCGGCGGAGTGTTCACTGTCTGGGGCGAAAACTACGATGAGGGCTTCGACACACGATTGTGCGCGGCCGGCTTTACCGTCAGGCATGAACGACCCGGCCGGGGTGGCCTCCGCCATGTGGTGTTCGTGGCAACGTTACCGACAGCGGCAGCGCTACAACAAGCCGCACGAAAAAAAGCATGACTTGGTTTTCCGGTACGAGTAAAATCACCTGCTGATGAGCAGAAAAACAGATTCTTCAAACAGGGCCTCAATGAAAACCCGGTTACCTCCTCAGACATACCCAGAGCATCTCAGTCAGCTGGTGAAAGCTGACATCGGCACCTGGGTTTTCAATGCGCCTCTCGCCGAACACGCCAGCTGGCAGATCGGCGGTCCAGCTGACCTGCTGGTTGAACCCGGGACTGTCGACCAGATAGCCACCGTTGTCCGCTTCGCCCACAGTCACCGCATCCCGTTGATTGTCATCGGTCAGGGCACCAACCTGCTCTTCGATGACGCCGGCCTGCGTGGCATTGTCCTCAAGATGGGGCACAGATTTTCCGGAATTGCCATAAACGATAACAGAATTACAGCCGAAGCCGGCGCCTGGGTGCCTGGTCTGGCACGTAAAGCGATGCTCGCCGGTTTGACCGGTCTTGAGCATATCGTCGGCATTCCCGGAACCCTTGGTGGCCTGGTTTTGATGAACGGTGGCAGTCAACGCAAAGGCATCGGCGACAACGTGCGGAGGGTCTGGACCGTCGATGCTGTGGGAGAACTGCTTGAGTTAAGGCGTGACCAGTGTGCCTTTTCCTATCGACACAGTACTCTGCAGGACGGCGGTGCCGTCGTAGTCAAAGTGGAACTGGAGTGCGAGCGCCAGCTGCCGCAGTGGATTCGCCAGCTGATGCTCGACGATTTGCGCGAACGGCGCCGTAAATTCCCTCGCAAGCTTCCCAATTGCGGCTCGGTCTTCCTCAGTACCGGTGAGATGCATGCGAGCGTTGGCCCACCCGGTAAACTCATTGAGGATGCAGGACTTAAGGGCACACGTATCGGCAATGCAGAAGTCTCCGCACAACATGCCAACTTCATAGTGAATCGCAACGGCGCCACATCAAAGGATGTGCTGAGTCTGATTGACCATATTCGTCGCACGGTGCGTGAGCGGATTGGTTTTGAACTCTGCTGTGAGGTCCGTTATGTGAACTCGGCAGGCGAGATCATGCCGGCACATCAGGCAAATGTTTCAACGATGGGGCAGGTGACCTGATCTTTTAACACGACAGGGGAGGTATGATGAAGAATCGAGATGAAGTCATCCTTGAGACCGAAGATGTCCGTGTCCGCATTCTGACTCTCGATGCCGGACAGGCAACCGCCTGGCACTTTCATTCAGAAGTGACTGACAAGATGCTTTGTCTGCAGGGCCAGATTGCCATCGAGTATCAGGGCCCGCAGGAACGCGTCGATCTCCACCCGGGTGGACGCTGTGAGGTCACGGTCGAACGAGTACACAGAGTCGTCAACACCGGGCCAGAAATAGCTAAATATCTTCTGGTGCAGGGTGTGGGACGTTACGACTTCAATGCTGTGGAGTAGCCGTACGAGGCAACCCTCCTCTCAGCGCAAGGGATCAAAAAGCGCTTCGAGGCCATTGAGCTTGATCTCGTAGACAGCCTGCATCATCCTGCCCAACTTTCCTTCCGGAAACCCTTTACCGGCAAACCAGACCAGATAATCTTCAGGAAGATCGATAATCCGTCGGCCTTCGTACTTGCCGAACGGCATGCGGGACGCAACCAGTTCCAGGAACTCACTGTGATCAAAATCCGGGGTTTCGCTCATAAGCTCACTTGATGGTATCAATCAGGGCAGTCAATGTGACGATGCTTTTGGCTCTTTTCATTTTGCTGACCAGTTTGGTAAAGGCCGGGTCATCGATAAAAGCCACGACGTTTTTGGCTTTGTCGAGGATCTGCCTTTCGCCGCAAAACAGCTCGCTGTAACGGATCAGAAGATCGTGTAGATAACGATGCAACATGTCTGTCATCTCCGCTTCTGTAGGTTCCTTTGTGTTTCGATTCCGCAAGCGCTCAAAGAGCAATGGGTCTGCGATCGCACCGCGGCCGAGCATCAGCCCGGCTGCGCCGGTGGTTTCAAGGATCCGCAATCCTTCGGTGACGCTGCGGATATCGCCATTGGCGATTACCGGCAGTGTGGTCTCACGAATAACACGTCCGGTAATGCTATGGTCAGCTGATCCGGCATATTTTTGTACGACAGTGCGTGGGTGAAGAACCAGGAAATCAACTTCAGCTCTTGCAAAAAGGGGCAGGAGTGAAAAGATCTGTTCGGGATCGTCGTAGCCGGCCCGCAATTTGATTGAGAAGCTCCCGGAGATGGCATTACGCAGGGCAGGGATGATCTC
>JBPPMD010000078.1:0-8178 GCA_051305875.1 Desulfuromonadales bacterium
GCTGGGGACTGGTTTTTGCCGTTGCAAGCCCCCAGTCTCCAGCTACCGTTTCTCCCTATGTATGGCAAAAGGCCCCCAAGCCTGATCGATAGACATGACCTCAAGACTGTTGATGTTCACATGAGCAGGCCGGTTGACTACCCAGGTCACTGTCTCGGCGACATCGGTCGCGGTCAAGGGCTCGGTGCCGGCGTAGACCTGGGACGCCTTGCCTTCGTCCCCCTTGAAACGTACGTTGGAAAATTCAGTTTCCGCCATGCCGGGCTGAATACAGCTCACCCTCACCCGTGTGCCGAGCAGGTCAGCACGCAGGTTGCGAGAGAATTGTGAAACGAAGGCTTTGGTGCCGCCGTAGACGTTGCCGCCGGGATAGGGCCAGGAGGCCGCCGTGGAGCTGATGTTGACAATGTGGCCCCGATTGCGCTCCACCATGCCGGGAAGAATGACCCGAGTGCAGTACATAAGCCCCTTGATATTGGTATCAACCATTACATCCCAGTCTTCAATGGCAACCTGGTGAGCCGGCTCAAGACCAAGGGCAAGCCCGGCATTGTTGACCAGCACATCAATCTCGCGAAAATCTGCAGGCAGAGACGCAACAGCGGATTCAACCGCTTCGTGATCGCGCACATCAAGTTGCATAATGTGAACCGCAGCTTTCCCCGCGAGTTCGGCACGTATTTTTCTTAATTTCTCTTCGCGGCGGGCCGTAAGAATCAAGCGGTTGCCTTCTGCTGCAAAAGCGCGGGCACAGGCTTCACCAAAACCTGCTGACGCCCCTGTGATAAAAATAGTTTTTACAGGCATGGCTACACCTTTCTGTTTGCTATTTGTTTCAATAGCAGCATTTCATCAGGGAAGGTTCCGGCAGCTTTTTTTGAGTAGACAAGCTCATCATCAACCACCACTTCAAAAACTCCGCCGCTCGATTTGATCAATTCCACCTCTGCGTCACAATGTTTCTTTAAAATGGCTGCCAGACTGACAGCTCGGACTTCATAGCCTCACATGCCACAATATTCGATGCTCGCCTTCATTACTTTACTCCCGGGAAGAGTCAGGGCTTTCCTTCAGCTTTTCTTCAAACCGGCAGATAGTTCCTTCAAGGATTAAATTATTCACCCCCATGCCGATATAACCGGTTTGACCGTATGTATCGTAAAGTCCCAGCTGTTCGATCAATTCCTCAACCTCTTCTTGCAGGGGTATTCCGTTCTGCAGCTGGTCTGCAATTGCAAAGATGCGGACTGCAAGGTAATCAGGAAGATCATCCTCCTGCTGAGCCCGGACTGTAGCCATGTTTAATCGAGTCAAAGAATCCATTGAATCAATCCTTAATCGCCTTCCTCCGCGACTCAGCATCCGTTTATTGCAACCGGTTATTTAGCTTTAACAGCGGAAACAAGTATTTAAATGTATAACATGAAGAGACGAGCAAACCAAATATTGAGACGAGGAAATTGCTTGATTCATTGGGTTACTCCTGATTTTTTTGGATGTTATTGCAGCAACCTTTCGGTCTTCATGCCCTGGTTTCTGCAACGAAACCGGTGTTCGGGTTATAATATCGAAAGTTGTCGCCATGAATGGCCAGCCAGTTACCAGCTGGAAACTCCGGATAAAGCATGCACAGTTTTCGTCCGGAAACGGAGGGTTTATGTCTGTCGTCTATCCACTCACAATCTTCTACGATGGTGCTTGCGGCGCCTGTTCTAAAGAAATGAGCTATTATCGCTCAATCGCCGATCAGCGTGTTCAGTTCGTCAATATTGCAGCAGATAATTTCGATGCAGAATCTTTCGGCAAGACCATTGATGATTTTCAGAAGCAGCTGCATGCACGTGATGCAAACGGACAATACTTCACTGGCGTCGAAGCGTTCCGGAAACTCTGGGATGCACTACCTTCGCCCCTCTACCCGATGCTCTCAACGGTCATTGGTCTGCCAGGCATCAACCTTGCCGCTCGAACCGGCTACGCCGTTTTTGCCAGGTTCAGGCATTTGCTGCCGTCCAGCCACTCTGCCGCCTGCCCGCTCGACAAAGATCAGTAGCAAAGGTTGTTTTTAATTTGAGCACCTTTGAGAACCAGGATGTGTGCCTGGTTGATGCGTGCAAGGCGGGAATCTGGAAAAGAGAATGGGGCGGCAGGCCCGCCTGTCCGGTCTGACCCGGTCTGGTTGGCAAAGCGTCGGTGAGATCAAAGCGACGAGGAGGTGATCAGCCGAATCAGCTGTTCACCAGAAGTTGACCTAAAACATCTGACAATTTTCTCGGGCTGTACGGCTTTGAAGCAACGCCTTTGAAACCGTAGTCAGCGTAGCTTGCCATCACCGGGTCATCGGCATAGCCGCTGGAAACGATGATCTTGGCCTCCGGATCCATCTGCAGAATCTCTTTTGCAGTTTTCTGCCCGCCCATTCCGCCGGGGATGGTCAGGTCCAGAATGACAACGGCGAAGGATTCTCCTTTATCCATGGCCTGCCGATACAGTTCTATCGCCTGTCGGCCCTCGGCCGCGGTTTCGACCGCAAAGCCTAATTCTCTCAACAGATCCCGAAGCAGGCTGCGGATCATCTCTTCATCATCCATGACCAGAACTCTGAAGGTCTGCCCCAATGACGAGGAAGTGGCTAAAGTTTGCCTGGATGATGTCTCCGTTACTGCAGTCGCGGGCAAATAGAGGGTAAATGTCGTTCCTTCACCGGGTGGGGATATGACACTTATGTGTCCCTTGTGTTTATTGATAATGGAATAGGTTGTTGCCAGTCCAAGGCCGGAGCCCATCTGTTTGGTTGTGAAATAAAGATCAAATAGCCGGTCCAGGTGTTCTGGAGCGATGCCGGTACCCTCGTCGGTCACGGTAATGTGCAGATATTTCCCCCGATCGAGGCCGCGTATCACGTTGACGGAAATCTCTGTATTCTCGATGGTGACATAGAGATGCCCGCCGTCGGGCATGGCCTGTCTGGCATTGATTGTCAGGGTTGCGAACACCTGCTTTATCTGCCCCTGGTCTACCTTGGCCATCCACAAGTTGTCTGCCAGGCTTATCACCGGCTTTACATCGCTGCCGGACAAGTTGAAATTAACAACGTCTTCGACCAGACTCCCCAGGCTCAAACTTTCCATGACCGGCGCGCCACCCTTGGCAAAGGTCAGCAACTGATTGGTGAGGAAAGTTGCCTTGTCCATCGATTTTTCCGCAGTTTCGAGAAAACGGAAGCCCGGATGATCGCTGGCTAATTTCATTTTAGCAAGGGCAACGTTGCCGTACAATCCGGTCAGGATATTGTTGAAATCATGGGCAATGCCTCCGGCCAGCGTACCGATACTTTCCAGTTTCTCCAGCTTTTGATGCTCTGCTTCGACCCGCTTGCGTTCAGTAATGTCTCGAAATTCAACCAGCAGCGCCTTATGCTGTTTATAAGTGACCTTTTTCCCCCTTATCATCAAGGGGTAGATTGAACCATCCTTATGTACGCCCTCAACTTCATAGCTCCAGTCATAACTTCTCTTTACATTTCTTTTCATCAGACCATGCCAATCAGGAGCAACAAGCTTGATTCCACGCATGCCGACAAGCTCTTCGCGGCTAAAGCCTGTTATATCGGACAATCTCTGATTACAGTCCATAATCAGGCCCTTAGCATATATGAAGACGCCGCCAAAAGAGGCTTCATTAAGCGCCTTAAAGCGCTCCTCGCTTTCTTTCAGCAGTCTCTGACTGGTCTCATATTCTTTGATCTGAATCCGCAACAACTCTTGAGTCCGCTCAATTTCCGAAATATCACGAATGGATCCTATGAGCTTCACAGGTATATCCTGACTATCTCTCATCAACATGACAGTTATCAGGCAGAGATGTTGCAAACCTGTTCTATCTTTTAAATGAATTTTATAATCTTTAATCTTTTCCTTTTCCAAAACCAGTTTTAAAAGATCATCGCGTTCTTTTGTGTCCACATAAATGTCAAGAATCGATTTCCCGATTAACTCTTCCCTCGTATAATAAGTAAGTGATTCAATTGAAGAGCTGAATTCTAAAATAGTTCCGTTTAGACTTGTTTCATAATAGACCTCTTGCAGATGATCAAATATTTGCTTATATTTTTCTTTACTTTCCAGCAAGTTCTTCTCGGCCCACTTGCGCTTTGATATGTCGCGCCAGACAGTGTGCAATTGCTCGTCGTCTTCGGATTCAATCGCCGTAAGAGAAACCTCCACCGGAATAATTGACCCGTTTTTCCTGAGATGGTCCCACTCGAACCGATGGCTTCCCTTGTCTCTCGCCATCTGCATCATCTCGACAGCCTTATCGAAAGATGAGCGACCGTCCGGCTGAAATTCCGGAGACAGCATGAAAGGAGGCATATTTATGAGTTCTTCTTTCTCGTCATAGCTGAGCATAGTCACTGCGGCAGAATTGCAGTCCACGAACTCGCCGTTTTTGATGATGAGCATTGCATCGGCCGAATTTTCGAAAAAAACCCGATATTTTGTCTCGTCTTTATGCAATGGTCAGACCTCGGATGGACGATCGAATAAGCTCAAATTGGCAAGAATAATTAAAACAGATCGGATATTGAAGCACACGACCTGAGAGAGAGGAACTCGGGATGCGAATACAAAATTAATCCTATGGAAAACAGCAGGGCTGGTCAATAAAAAAACCTGGAATAGTATCAAACACCTTCACTGCAATTCTCCAGCGCTGTCCTGACCTCCTTCGCAAGGGCAGTGATTGAAAACGGTTTCTGGATAAAGCAGACACCTTCGTCCAATACTCCGTTGTGGGCGATCACGTTGGCTGTATAACCGGACATGAACAAGCGTTTGAGGCCCGGGTAAAGGGATTGCAGGCGTTGCGACAGAACCAGTCCATTCATCTCGGGCATGACTACATCGGTCATCAGCAGGTGAATTTTGCCTGCGTTTTTTTTAGCCAGGCTGAGAGCCTCGTCAGGACTACCTGCGGCCAGCACTCTGTAGCCCAGCATTTCCAGCATGGCCTTGTTCAGATCCAGGAGTTCAGGCTGGTCCTCAACCAGGAGTATGGTTTCATGACCGCGGGGTTGCTCTTCCGGCAGGGTATCGATTTTAACCGGTTGCTGCCGGCCCTGATGTCGAGGCAGGTAGATTTTGAAGGTGCTACCCAGCCCGGGTTCACTGTAAAAGTTGATGAAACCAAGATTCTGTTTGACGATTCCATAGACAGTCGCCAGCCCCAGACCGGTCCCTGTACCTTTCGCCTTGGTGGTAAAGAAGGGTTCGAAAATTTTGTTCTGGGTCTTTTTGTCCATTCCACAGCCGTTGTCGCTGACGGCCAGAAGCACATATTCACCGGGAACAGCCCCCAAATGGCTGGAGCTATAGGCGGCGTCGAGGATGACGTTCGCCGTCTCGATAGTGACTTTGCCCACGTCGATGATTGCGTCCCGCGCATTGACGCAAAGGTTCACCAAAATTTGGTCAATCTGAGTGGGATCCATTTTGATCGCCCACAGCTTTGCATCCGGCTTCCAAAGCAAATCAATATCCTCACCGATGAGTCGCCCTAACATCTTGAGCATACCTTCCACGGTCTCATTCAGGTCGAGCACCTTCGGTGCGATGGTCTGTTTGCGGGCAAAGGCCAGCAGTTGGCGTGTGAGGGCGGCGGAGTGCTCGGCTGCTTTATGGATTTCGAGGAGGTCTTGATAGTATGGCTGGGCTGGATTCATATGCAGGAGCATCAGCTCTGCGCGGCCAAGAATCACGCCCAGCATGTTATTGAAATCATGTGCTACGCCGCCGGCCAGTTGTCCGACCGATTCAATTTTCTGGGACTGGTGAAATTGTCTTTCAAGCTCGGCCCGTTCTTCTTCGGAACGCTTCATTTCGGTGATATCTCTTGCCGTACCGGCAAAGCCAATGATTGTACCGTCTTCAGCATACTCAGCACGGGTCGACCACGCCATCAGATGTTCACGACCATCGGTGCTGACCTGGCGGTTTTCAAGGGTGAAGACTTCCTCTCCACCCTTCATCCAGCCATTAAAAGCCTTTATCGTCGCTTCTCGATCCTCAGGGTGGATAAAATCAAATGCCAGGCGGCCAACGCAGTCTTCTGGCGACAATCCAAAGATCTTATTTGCCGCATGATTCACGAATGTAAAACGTCCCATTATATCGACCCTGGTGATGAGGTCCGGCGTCCCCTCCACCAGATCGTGATATTGTTTTCGGCTTTCCTGCAATTTGCGTTCTATTTGATTGCGCTCGGTGATATCCCGTATAAATGCCACGTATTGCCCACCATCAAAGGCCAGGGGCTGGATGCTGAGTTCAACGTCAAGGGCAGTTCCGTCCTTGCGCCGATGGCGAGACTCAAGCCGATATGTTTTCTGTTTATTTGCCTTCAGAATGCAGGCAATTTTGTCTTCGGCTTCCGGAACGTCTTCCAGGTCGGAAATATGCATTCCCAGCAACTCTTCTCTGCGGTAACCACTCATGCGACAATAGGCATCATTCACCTCGATCAACAGCCCTTGCCTGTCCATCCGCCAGATTCCGTCCATGGCCGTTTGCAGGATGGTCCGGTGCAGTTCCTCACTTGCGATCAAATCTTTTTCATGCCGATATCTCTTTTGCTGTCTGACCAGCAGGTTCCCCAATAGGGCAGTACATGCTGGATAAATGATGATGACAGGCAAGACCAGTGACCTGATCGTTGTTTGCATAACTTCTTGTGGCAGCAGAAACATGCACAGGATCATGACGATATGCACAATCACACCGAACAGATACAATTCAAACATCGACAGCTCTTTTGACTCACGGCAACGGTAGTGTCTCCAGGCCAGGCCGATCAAACCAGACGACATAATGGTAGCAATTCCAGTGAATACTCCTGCGCCTCCAAGATTAAATCGATAGGCGAGCGCAATTATCATAGCCGTAAGCGTTGGAATAATACCGAAAAAGAGGCCCGTCAGGCCAAGCAGGATGGTACGGGTATCAAAGATGATGCCTGAAGTCCATTTGGCCGGGACCATCATAAGGAGAATGGACACCAGACCGATGATGATTCCGAAGAGTATCTGGTTTGTGGGGGGGCTGACCACTCGCTTGCTACGGAAAAAAACATCATAGATCAGGCCTAGCGAAAGCAGCATCGCTGCATTGCAGACAAGGCTGAAGAATAAATCACTACTCATGGTGTGCCTTAATCCAGTGTTCATCCGGCAACTCCGGATGGGCTCGATACAGGTTTCAATCTGGAAGCGTGAAATTTTCACTACTTAGGGCATATCAAGTAAAGCAGGAATAACTCTACTCTATAACGAAATGCAGGTAAAGGCTGACTCCTGTTTATTATACTCATATATCATGTAGAGAAGGTGAGCAGCCGACCTGACCGTTCTGCAGGGATATCAAGCATCCTCAATGTTCTTAATCCGCGGAGAATCAGATAACGTTCAGCCTCTTTCGACAACCTTCTTGACAGCAACGTAGTTGGCCCACAAAACCAGGACTAGCACCAGGATACCGATAGCTCCCAAGGGGCTCTTCATCTCGGCGTTTAGCATGTCCATGATAAAAATGCCGAGGTAGCACATGGCAATAAATTTACTCGCCACGGTCGACCATGCGTCACGACTGCCCCAGGCAACGCTCAGTATGGCGATATTGGCGAGTCCGTAGGCGGTGGTGACATAGGCAAAAATCATGACTCCTCTGGACTCAATGTCTGCCATAATAATATTCATGCCATAGAAGATGAACAGGAAAGAAGTCAGGACACTAAGGACGATCAGGCCGAGCAAAAAAAGGGTATCTTGCATCTTCATGGATATGCCTTGAGGTTGGAGGTTGACGGTTTATCCGCAACAAACTTTTTATATTTATACAATCATCGATATCAAAAGTGCATCGATTATTTTTATTCACCTCACACTTCCAGCCTCCAGCCTCAAGCCTCAATCCTCCAGCCTCCAGCCTCCAGCCTCAAGCCTCCAGCCTCAAGCCTCAAGCCTCAAGCCTCCAGCCTCAAGCCTCAAGCCTCAAGCCTCCAGCCTTACTGCCTGGTCAGGCTCCGATAGCGGATGCGGTGCGGTTGGTCGGCATCCTTGCCGAGGCGTTTTTTGCGATCCTCCTCGTATTCGGAATAGTTGCCCTCGTACCAGACCACCTGGGA
>JBPPMD010000085.1:0-5474 GCA_051305875.1 Desulfuromonadales bacterium
GTATCAAGGCCCTTTCGGATAAACCGATTGTCGAATGCAAGCATTGCGGAGCCATGGCGAACATCATCGAAAACATCTGTGCTGCCCATTTAGGGGATACGGCACCCAATATCGAAGGAGGTCACGGTTTCGTCAGTCTCGACGAGGTAGGCAAGCCGCATAACGGTATTAAAAAATAATCAATCCTGAACCAACAACCAGGATCGCGGATGTCAAAAGAGAGATCGTCCATGCCACCTGGTTCGCGGTGACCTCTACCATGGTCGAAGCGGCTATCTGGACGGCTGAAGCCCTCGGTGCAGCATATAAAAAGCTGCATGCGTGTTAGCGCCCTGTGCTGTGGCGGGTGAAGATATGTGTATGGCAAAAGGTAGGAAAGAGGATGAAGTTGTGAAGACTCAACTAAAAAAGCCGGCTGAACAGATCGCTTTGGAGTTGCAGGTCGAAGAGTTGAGCCGGTCCAGCGAGGAGCTCGAGGCCTCAAGGAACAGCTATGCCTTCCTCTACGATTTCGCCCCGGTTGGCTATTTTACCTTCGACCGTGATGGGTGTATCTGCGCGGTCAACCAGACCGGGGCAGCTCTGTTGGGGGTCAAGTGTGCCGACCTGATCGGTCAACCCTTCGAACATTTCATCGCCTACGATGATTGTTTCGTCTTCGCTGATTTTAATCGCAAGGTTTTTGCCAGTCCGAGGAAGGAGACCTGTCGTCTGCAACTGGTCAAGGGAGACCCTCAACCACTGTATGTCAGGATCGAGGCCCTGGTCGCCGAATCGGGACAGGAGTGTCTCGCCGTACTCGTCGACATCAGTGAGAAGAAACGTTCGGAGCAGGCGCTTTCGGAGAGTGAATACAACCTGGCAAAAGCCCAGGCGATGACCCATGTCGGCTCGTGGAGCTTCGATCCGAAGACCGAGGAAGTGCGGGCATCGGCTGAACTGCTGCAGATTCTGCGCCTGCGCCCCGAAGAAACCACCCATGAAGCCTTCGCCAGCGTGGTCCACCCGGAGGACCATGACACCGTCATGGCACATCTGCGGCTGGGCATTGACCATGGCAAGAGCTATGAGATCGAACACCGGCTGCTGTTTGACGATGGCACTCTGCGTTGGGTTTATTCGACCATTGAACCTTCAATCAATAGCGCCGGCCAGGTTGTCAAACTCTACGGCACAACCCAGGACATCACCCAGCGCAAACAGGCTGAGGTCGAATTATGTAACAAAACCAATGAGTTGCAGGCCATATTTGATTCTATCGGCGACGGAATTGCTGTCTATGATCATTCCGGTTCGATTCAGCACCATAATCTGATCAGCCCGCAGCTGTTCCCTACTGAAATTTTGCAGGGGAAGACCTGTCGAGATGTTTTTCATAGCAGCGTCCCCTCCCTGCCGCTGGTGTGTCCGGTCGAAAGGGCATTAAAGGGTGAGCGGGTAGATACCTCGCTGATCGTTGAAAGAGAAGGGCAGGAAAACCGCCATCTGGATATTACCGCCACGCCAATCAAGGATGGCCATGGAGAGAAAAACCGGGTGCTGGTTTTTTTCAGGGATGTCACGGAGAAACGACTCCAGGAGATGCACCTGATTCAGACTGAAAAGATGTCGAGCGTTGGCGTACTGGCCACCGGCATCGCCCATGAAATCAACAACCCACTCACCTCGGTGGCCGGCTTTGCCGAAGCACTGCAGCGACGTTTCCGCGAGCAGCCGGCATTGAAGGAGGATGCCCGGCTCAAGGATTTTCCACATTATCTGGAGGTGATCGTCAGGGAGTCTTACCGTTGCAAAGGGATCATTGATCCACTGCTCAGCTTCGGTCGCAAATCAAACGGCACAGCAGTCAAGGTCGACATCAATATGGCCCTCGGCGAAGTTCTCGAGCTGCTAAGGTACCAACCCGGTTATCAGCAGGTCCGGGTTGTCAATAACCTGAAGCCGGATCTGCCCCGGGTGCTCGGCGACCCTTCCGGGTTACGCCAGGTCTTCATGAATCTGCTGGTCAACGCCTACCAGGCTTTCGATGGCCCGGGGCTTGTGGAGATAACCACTGAAACAACAGATAACGCCATGGTCGCTGTCACAATCCGTGATAACGGTCGGGGCATGGCGAAGAATATTCGCGAACGAATCTGGGAGCCGTTTTTTACCACCAAAGAAGTGGGTAAAGGCGTTGGCCTTGGTCTGGCCTTGACCTACAATACCGTCAAGCGCTGCGGAGGAGAAATCCGGCTGGAAAGCCAGGTGGGCGAAGGGTCAAAGTTTACGGTGCTGTTGCCGGTCTGGCAGGGGTAACGGAACAAAAGCATCGTGTTGCATGTCGGTATAAAATCAGAAGGCAGTCTGACGAAAACAAAACACGAAGTTGATTTTTTGCAGGCATTGCATGCCTTATGAGAGTCCGGTTTCCGCAAAAAATCTCATTACTACCTCGGTATGCATAGGAAAGCCCAGCTCTCTGGGCTCTTCTATCAGCACAACCTCCTGGGTCTCCTTTGAGCTGAAAGGTTTCAGTTTGTCCGGGGATTGTTTTACTGCCAGGCCGAAGACTACAAGGGTGTCATCCAGACCATTCTGAACATCGTACAGACCTATCTCTTCTGCTGCAATGGCGATACCGGTTTCTTCAAGCAATTCTCGCCTTCCACCCTCCTGCCAGGTTTCGCCCACATCAATATATCCCCCGGGCAGCGTGAGAGTTCCTTTCTGAGGCTCGATGTTTCTGCGGATGACAACAAGACCTGCAGCAATCGGCAGCAGCACTACGACGACCGGTAGCGGGTTGCGGTAGGATCTGTAGCCACACTTGCGACATGTTCTCGGCCAGGGTTCTGTGGTGAACCTGCACCCGCAAAATGAACAGTGGAAATTTTTTGACAGCATGAAAGCTCCATCGATTTTGTCCTGAGTCGTGTTAATTTTACCTCGAATGGGAATGGAGAATATGGTTTTTTTTACGGTTTTTATCCATTTATAGATTAGCTGGCACCAAAAAACAGAACGTAGGTTGATTTATTCTGTAGACAAAATTCGCAATGTAGAGAAATGCTACACTCGGCTTGTCTTCTGGTCTTGCCAGCCGATTGCTGGTTGTCCGATATCTCCACACTTTCGTTGACTGCTCTTTGTCAGCAGTTTCCCCGGACCCTCTAGTTTACTGCCGCAAAATATTGTTTTGTTCTGGCATCACCGTTGCAATGTTGTGATGTTAACGATGCGCAACTTCCGATTCGCGCAAAACCAAAATTCAAAGGAGCATGAAATGGAAAAGAAATTCGAAGCAGAAAAACAAGAGCAGGAAAGCTGTAACGAAGAGCCTCAGGTACTGGAAGAGATCCAGGTCGAGGAACTGGCGATCGACGGCATCTGCGGGGTCTACTAAGATGGCTGCGGCGGGCATCAAGCTGCATCCCGCCTGCCGCGTGCGGCGGGAAGGGTTCGGCCTCCTGTTTTACGATTCGCGGGGGCCGCGCCTTCTCTTCGCCGAAACCGGCAGTCTGCTTGCCCCGGACTATTTTGAATCGGTGCGGAGCAGGCAAGACCTTCCGGAGGGATTATCCGCGCAGCAAAAAAACGTGCTGCAGAACTTTATTACCAAACTGCTGGAAAGGGGGTTTCTCCGTGAGCAATAAATTTGTCGAACAGGGGCTGCGCTCGCCGGTAAACCTGACCTGGGAAGTGACCCTGGCCTGTAATCTGCGTTGCCGTCACTGCCTGTCTTCCTCGGCAGAGCCGGCAGCAAATGAACTCAACACGGCCGAAGCCCTTGCCCTGGTTGAACAGCTGCATCAGGAGGGTGTTTTCCAGATTAACTTCGGTGGCGGCGAGCCCTTCATGCGCCCTGATTTTTTGCAGATCCTCGATGCCTGCCACGCCAGGGGGATCATGACCTGCATCTCGACCAACGGCACGCTGATTACCCCGGAGCTCGTCGATCAGCTCTCGCGCACCCGCCTGGTGGCTATTCAGGTCAGTCTGGACGGCGCAGAAAAAAGTACCTGTGAGGCGATCCGCGGCAAGGGCACCTTTGAGAATGCAATCAAGGCCCTTGAACTGCTGACCCTTTCACCGATTCCGACCAGCATCAATACCGTGCTGACCAAAGAGAATGCCGACGAAATCCAGGCGATGCAGCAACTCGCCGAACAGCTTGGCGTCACTTTGCGCATCAGTCGCTTCCGGCCGTCAGGGCGGGGCGCAGACAATTGGGAAGAGCTGCGACCGTCACCATCGCAGCTGCTGGCGTTTTCGGCCTGGTTGGCCGAAAACAATAATGTTCGCACCGGAGACAGCTTTTTCTCGCTGACCTCACAGGAGCGGCAGGGGCTGGGGCTGAACCTTTGCGGTGCCGCCAAGTTGACCTGTTGTGTCAGTCCGACCGGGATGGTTTATCCCTGTGCCTTTTTGCAGAGTGATCGCTTTGAAGCCGGGGACCTGCGGCAGAACAGTTTTAAGGAAATCTGGGACAACTCGGAGATCTTCGAGTCGTTCCGTGGTCTGCGCATTCATTCCTGCGAGGACTGTCAACGTTTCGATCAGTGCCACGGCGGATGCCCGGCGGTCGCCTATCATCTTAAAGACGATATCCAGGGGGGCGATCCGGAGTGTCTTGAGCGTTGTGTGACCTCGATCGCGGATGCCAGGCAAAAATCCGACGCAGCCTGACCTGCAGGGACGATCCTGGTGATCGTCCCATGCTTTACAATAATGATTTCGCGTTATTGACGGAGACCTGAACCATGATGTTCCAAAACCTTTTCTCACCTCAGAAGCTCGGCAAGGTGGAAGTTAAAAACCGTATCTCTTTTCAGCCGCATTTGACCAACTTTGCTGAAAATTGCCTGCCGAGTGAACGGCATATGTACTACTGGGGTGAACGGGCCAAGGGCGGTGCCGGGTTGATCACTACCGAGGAGATGAGTGTTCATCCCACCGATACAGCCTATGAAAAGCTTGTTGAGGCGTTCCACCCGGAGGTTATCCCCGGATTTCGCAAGATTACCGATTACGTTCATCAATATGACACCAAGATGTTCTGTCAGCTCAATCACAACGGCCAGCAATGCGACGGCAGCATCTCGCGTTTACCGGTCTGGGCGCCGAGTCCGGTGCCCGACATCCTTTTTCGCGAAACTCCCAAAGCGATGGAGATTGAGGACATTGAAGAGGTCTGCCGTTTCTTCGCGATCAGCGCAGAGCATGTGCGTCAAGGAGGTTTTGACGGTGTAGAACTGCAGTTCGGCCATTCGAGCCTGGCGCGCCAGTTCCTCTCGCCGCTGACCAATTACCGCCAGGATGAGTTCGGCGGCAGCCTGGAGAACCGCATGCGCGCGCCGCTGATGTTCATCGAAGCGGTGCGCAGGGCTGTCGGTGATGATTTCACTCTGGGCATCCGTATGTGCGCCGACGAAATGATCCCCGGCGGGCTTGATCTGGCCCAGGTCCAGGAGATCTGTGTGCTCTTCGAGGCC
>JBPPMD010000116.1:0-4894 GCA_051305875.1 Desulfuromonadales bacterium
CTTCGGAAAACATCGATGCAATATTTTCTTGAACTCTCCTGCAGCGGATTGGTCCGAGGCAGTATTTATGCCCTGATCGCGCTGGGCTACACGATGGTTTACGGCATCATCCAGTTGATCAACTTCGCTCACGGTGAAATCTATATGATTGGTGCTTTCATTGCACTGATTGTCGCCGGGGTGCTGACCATCTATGGTTTTTCCGGGGTGTCCATTCTTATCCTGGCGGGCTTGATTGCCACCATCTATGCCGCGGCCTACGGCTATACTCTGGAAAAAATAGCTTATCGCCCCTTGCGCAATGCCCCGCGCCTCTCGCCGTTGATCAGTGCCATCGGGATGTCGCTGTTCCTGCAGAATTATGTACTTCTGGCACAAACCCCGGATTTCCTTTCGTTTCCTTCGCTCATTCCTGATTTCGATTTCATGGAACCGGTTGCGCATATAATGGGCTCAGCCGAGTTGGTTATTCTGGCGACCAGTGCTGTAGCCATGGTTGCCCTGACCGTACTCATTAAATATACCCGCATCGGCAAAGCGATGCGCGCCACCCAACAGGATATGACCATGGCTCGTCTGGTTGGAGTCAATGTCGACAATGTCATCTCCATGACATTTGTTCTCGGCTCTGTTCTGGCGGCGATTGGTGGGGTCCTGGTCGGCTCTTACATAGGCCAGATCAATTTCTATATAGGTTTTATGGCGGGCGTAAAAGCATTTACGGCAGCTGTTCTTGGCGGTATCGGCAATATTCCCGGTGCCGTGCTTGGTGCTATGGTTCTCGGGCTGGCCGAGTCGTTCGCCGCGGGCTATATCTCAAGTGCTTATGAAGATGTGTTTGCCTTCGGTGTCCTGGTATTAATCCTGATCTTGCGGCCCTCCGGTTTGCTTGGCAAAGCTGTCAAGCAGAAGGTCTGAACCTGAAGCTGAAGATGGTGTGAAAATAATGTCTGATTACATGAAACGATCTTTTCTGGTTGCTCTCTGGTTTGTGTTTCTGACCTTCCCGCTGATGGTGGTCAAGGTGAATACCCTCAAGAATACCGTTGAGTGGCGTTGGATGAATATGTTGTGGGTCGCTATCGGTGCTTTTGTGTTGTCTCTCCTCTGGCGCTGGGCTATGGAGCGGCGGCAGCTGAAAAACAAAGAGGCTGAAAGCGGCGAAGATGAGTCGACCAGGCTTGGTTTCGGCCAGCGCTTGCTGGTGGAGCCCAAACTTTATAAACCGGTTCTGGCAGTGCTCTTCGTGGCGACAATCGCTTTTCCGTTGCTGTTCGACATCTATCAGACCAATATCATGGTTCTGGCCCTGGTGTTTGTCGTTCTCGGCCTAGGTCTCAATATCACTGTCGGCCTTGCCGGCCTTCTGGATCTCGGTTATGTCGCCTTTTTCGCTGTCGGCGCTTACACCTACGGCATCCTGAACAGCTTCTGGGGAATCGGTTTCTGGACAAGTCTGCCGATCGGTGGTCTGATGGGTGCCTTGTTCGGCATCGCGCTGGGCTTTCCGATATTGCGTCTGCGTGGGGACTACCTGGCAATTGTTACTCTCGGATTCGGTTCAATCGCCAAGATTGTTATTGAAAACTGGGAAGAAGTCACCAATGGTGCCAAGGGGATTGCCGGAATTCCCCGCCCCGGATTCTTTGGTGCCGATATGAGTATCACCAGCGCAACGACCTACACCTATTATTTGATGATTCTGATGGTCATTTTTACAATTTTTATTACGAATCGACTGAAAGACTCACGAATCGGACGAGCCTGGATGGCATTGCGTGAGGATGAAATTGCCTGTGTGGCCATGGGGGTCGATATGGCAAAGACCAAGTTGGGCGCTTATGCTTTTGGTGCCTTCTGGGCCGGTCTGGTCGGTGTTATTTTTGCGGCACGTAACACTTATATCAATCCTAACAGTTTCACCTTCATGGAATCAGCCCTGGTTCTTTCTATCGTTGTGATGGGCGGCATGGGCTCAATTGTCGGCGTTATTATCGCCGCGCTGGTGCTGATCCTGATGCCCGAATATCTGAGAGCTTTCTCTGAATACCGCATGCTGATGTTCGGTGCAATAATGGTGCTGATGATGATTTTCCGTCCCGAAGGTCTGATTGCCAATGTTCGCCGGAAATATCGCGGTCACAAGGTAATGACGGAGGATGTCAATGCCTGAAATCATGAACAAACTGCTTGAGGTCAAGGGCTTAACCATGGATTTCGGCGGCTTGCGTGCTGTCGACACCGTCTCTCTGGATGTCTGTTCCGGAGAGATTGTCGCCCTGATCGGTCCTAACGGTGCCGGGAAGACCACTTTTTTTAATTGCGTGACCGGAATTTATAAACCGAGCAGGGGCGACGTTCTGGTTCATCCTCCCGCAAAAAAAACGCAGAGAATCAACGGCTTCAAATCGAATCGGGTAACCACCATCGGTATGGCCAGAACCTTTCAGAATATCCGGTTATTCCAGAATATGACGGTTCTTGAAAATGTCATGATTGGCCGTCATTGCCGGACCACAACCAGTATCCTCGGCGCCATTTTGCGCGGTGCAAATACGATGCGCCAAGAGCAGGAGACTGTTAACAGAAGCTATGACCTGCTGGAAAAGGTCGGCCTTTCCAAATATGCCGACGAGTTTGCAAAAAATCTTCCTTATGGTGCTCAACGCCGCCTTGAGATTGCCCGCGCCATGGCAACCGACCCGTTCCTGCTGCTGCTCGATGAACCGGCAGCCGGTATGAATCCCCAGGAAACCAGGGCGCTCGATGAACTGATTGTCCGTGTTCGCGACACGGAAAAAATTGCGATCCTGTTGATTGAACACGATATGAAACTGGTTATGAATATTTCCGATCGAATCTACGTTATGGAATACGGCAAGGAAATTGCCCAGGGGGCGCCAATGGATATTCGTAACAACCCGAAAGTCATCGAGGCTTATCTCGGAGAGGAAGCCGATGCTTGAGTTGCGGAATGTCGATACCTATTACGGGAATATCCAGGCACTGAAGAGAATTTCCATTGAAATCCATGAGGGAGAGATTGTCGCCCTGATCGGCGCCAACGGAGCCGGCAAGAGTACCACGCTGATGACAATCTGCGGTGTGACGCCGCCCCGGAATGGTGAAATCTATTTCAAAGGCACATCGATCCACAGCATGTCGACAGACAAGATCGTGGCACTGGGGCTTGTTCAGGTTCCTGAAGGACGCCGGATTTTTCCGCTTATGTCGGTTTTGGAAAACCTGGAAATGGGGACTTTCCTGCGACGTGACAAGAGCGATATACAGAAGGACATCGACTACGTCTTTGATCTCTTCCCGATTTTGGCGCAACGGCGTTCCCAGATGGGCGGCACATTAAGCGGCGGTGAGCAGCAGATGTTGGCGATTTCCCGGGCTCTGATGGCGCGTCCACGCGTGCTGCTGCTGGATGAGCCTTCTCTGGGGTTGGCGCCACTGATAATCAAGCAGATTTTCGAAATCATCAAGAAGATCAATCAGGAGCACAAGACGACGGTATTTCTGGTCGAGCAGAATGCTAACCAGGCCTTGAAGCTGGCGCACCGTGGATACGTTATGGAGAATGGTCGAATTACTTTGACAGATACAGCGGAAAATTTACTTGATAATGATCAGGTCCGTGAGGCTTACCTGGGGCTGTAATAAACCTGAGTCGGTGAGGTATGTGGCGTAAGCAGCGTGGAGAGAAATAGAAGTTCAGGTGTAAATCGTTTGAGAGCGGGGGAGGGTGATGACATTCTCTTCCGCTCTTTTTTGCGAATCACCGATTACGTATCAACCCGGGCCGTCGAGAATGTCAGACACAAAGTCGATATATCCTTCTGCAAGTCCTTCAACGTCAACGCCAAAGAAGTACTTCGCAACAGCCAGACAGAGGATAAAAACGCCCAATGGCAAGATAATTTTTTTCATGGAAACGCCCCCGAAGGTGACTATACCGTCAAACTTGATGTTTTTCCAGTTTATTGAGAATTAGCAAGGGTTGCTTTCGTGGGTTGAAAACATTTAAATTTGTTTACAATAACATAATATTATATAGTTATGTATAACTATGCAACACTATTTGCCCGTCTACTTTAAATGGAAATTTGATGATCGACGCAGAGCATTCGTCAGATCTGCAATCCGGCTGAATTGTGGCAAGCAAGCTATCAGCTTGTCAAAAAACCTGAGAAGTGTCGAAAAAGCAGCATGTTTCACCGCGCTTGAAAGCATTTGACAAAGTGATGATCCCTTTTTATAGTGGCACCCGGTTAACTCTGAGCCTGATGACGTATCCGCTGTTTAAAATGAGATAGAGGAGTGAAGAGATGAGCAAAACGTTCAAGGTAGCTGTGTTGTCCGGCGATGGTATCGGGCCCGAGGTTATGGCAGAAGCGCTAAAAGTCCTGGATACTGTGCAAGAGAGATCTGGTGTGATCTTTGAACGTACTTTTGCAAATGTTGGAGGTGTTGCCATTGATGTTGATGGCAAGGCTCTGCCCGATCAGACAGTTGATATTTGTAAAGCCTCGGATGCCATCCTGTTCGGTTCGGTCGGCGGCCCGAAATGGGAAAGCCTGCCACCCGACGAACAACCGGAACGAGCCGCCCTGCTGCCGTTGCGCAAGATCTTCGGCCTCTTCTGCAACCTTCGCCCGGCTATCATCTTTCCGGCGCTGACCGGTGCTTCAAGTCTCAAAGAAGAAGTCATTGACGGCGGATTTAATCTGCTGGTTGTACGTGAACTGACAGGTGGAATCTACTTCGCTCAACCGAAGGGCATCACAGGTGAAGGCAGTGAGCGTACCGGTTTTGACACGATGAAATATTCCGACGCAGAAGTTGAGCGGATCAGCCATGTTGCTTTCCAGACTGCCCGCAAACGCAG
>JBPPMD010000197.1:0-2270 GCA_051305875.1 Desulfuromonadales bacterium
AACGGGCGTTATGCCCGTTTTTTGTTGTCAGTAACCGGCAGCCGGCTCATTGATAGTTCGACAGACTCCTAAAAGTAAAGTGTGAGAAGAGGTCAGATTGAGCACCCGTTTTTTACAGGAAATCAAGAAGCGCAGGACTTTTGGTATTATCAGCCATCCCGACGCGGGCAAAACCACCCTGACCGAGAAATTGCTGCTTTTTGGCGGTGCCATCCAGATGGCCGGGGCGATCAAGGCGCGCAAGGCAGGACGTCACGCCACCAGCGACTGGATGAAAGTCGAACAGGAGCGTGGCATCTCCGTGACCACTTCGGTGATGAAATTCGGGCATCGCGACTGCGAGATCAACCTGCTTGATACGCCGGGCCACCAGGATTTCTCCGAGGATACCTACCGGGTATTGACGGCAGTTGACAGTGCCCTGATGGTGATCGACAGTGCCAAGGGGGTCGAGGCCCAGACGGAGAAATTGATGGCCGTCTGCCGTATGCGCAATACCCCGGTGCTGACGTTCATCAACAAGATGGATCGCGAAGGGCAATACCCTCTCGATCTGCTTGCCGATGTTGAGGAGAAACTGCAGATTGAATGCGCGCCGATGTCCTGGCCGATCGGTATGGGCAAGCGTTTTAAAGGTGTTTACAATCTCTATCGCAAGGAATTGCGCCTGTTTCGGCCCGGTGAGAAGCGTCTTACCGAGCATGTCCGTGTGATTAAGGATGTTAACGACAGACAGCTCGATGAGTTGCTCGGCAGCGCTGCCGATGAAGTGCGCGCTGATATTGCACTGCTCGAAGGCGCTGCCAACCCTTTTGACCTGACAGAATACCTCAAGGGCAACCAGACCCCGGTTTTCTTCGGCAGCGCCATCAATAACTTCGGTGTTGAAGAGCTGCTCGATGCGCTGGTTGATATCGCACCTCCTCCCGGGCCACGTCAGACCCAGAGCCGCCTGGTGGCACCAGAAGAAGAGGCTTTCTCCGGCTTCGTATTCAAGGTCCAGGCGAACATGGATCCAGCCCATCGCGACCGCATCGCTTTTTTGCGCATCTGTTCGGGACGTTTTCAGCGCGGTATGAAAGTTCGTCATCACCGCATCGGCAAGGAAGTCAGTCTTTCCAAGGCGATTATTTTCATGGCTCAGGACCGGGCCAATGTTGAAGAAGCGTTTCCGGGCGACATTATCGGCCTGCACAACCATGGCACGATCAAGGTTGGTGATACCTTTACCGACAAGGAGCTGCTCAAGTTCACCGGCATCCCAAGCTTTGCTGCAGAGCACTTCAGGAGGGTCCGGCTGAGATCTCCTCTGAAGGCGAAACAGCTGGAAAAGGGCTTGATGCAGCTTTCGGAGGAAGGGGCAATCCAGGTGTTCCGGCCGTTAATCAGCAATGACTACATCGTCGGGGCTGTAGGCATCCTGCAATTTGATGTCACCATGGAGCGGCTTAAGACGGAGTATGGCGTTGACGCCATTTACGAGAATGTTGATTATGCCACGGCCCGCTGGGTAGGCAGTGCTGATCCGAAAAAGCTGGCAGAGTTCGAAAAGAAAAACCAGGTGAATCTGGCGCTCGATGCCGAAGGCAATCTCAGTTATCTCGCGCCCAGCGAATGGCGGCTTGGCTACGTTGTGGAGCAGTGGCCGGGTATCGAATTTTTCAAGACGCGGGAACATGATTAAAGACTCGGGGTTCGATTGATCGGGGTTCGATTGACAATTACGGGAAAAAAAGATATGTTTTACCAGTACTTTCTAAAACGAAAGGAGACTCCCATGAGCATAAAAGTTCCGGAAAAATCATACAACTTTTTGCGTGATGAACGTGGTGCCACGGCAGTGGAATATGCCATGATGCTGGTTCTGATTATTCTGGTTTCAATTGTGGCCGTGGGTGCCCTGGGTCTGGCAACAGAGGGGTCATTCAATAAATTTACAACCACATATGATTCTGTAACAAAATAAGTATTGTCAGAGACAGTTTATTTGATTTCTCAATGTCGGGGATTGGTTTGCAAGCCATTCCCCGTTGTTTATTGCCTTCTTAAGGTTTGGTGCTTTCATCTTCCAGAAAGATATCAAGGTTTTTTTCTTCGTGTCTTGGCGTCTTGATGGCGAACAATTTTGGGTTGAAGTCCGAAAATAACCATGATTCTACAGGGGGGCAGATGGCCGGACAGGATTGGCGTCAGGATCGTCGGCGGGTAAAAAAAATATTGCAGGAAAAGCAGGCTCAAGGCGACGTGTTCGTCCAGGGTTGGCTGCGTAC
>JBPPMD010000222.1:0-2904 GCA_051305875.1 Desulfuromonadales bacterium
GGGGCAACGTTTCGGCAACCGGATTTACTGGCGTGACCTGGACATTCACATCGGCAACGGTTACCGTTACGCCATCGTACCCTTAACCGTTGGCGGCCAGGAAGGACCGGCCGCTACGGTTCATCTGGCAGAACAACCACCGCCACCGCCACCGACAGACCTGCAGGTGGAAGGCGGTGACGCCCAGGTTAGCGTGCAATGGAACGCGCCCGTCTTAGCTGGCGGAATGGAACTGATCGGCTACAATCTATATCGCCGGCAGTCGAAGCGGCCGTTTCCGATGGTTCCGGTCAATAGCGAGCCTTTGCAAGCGACCCGCCTGCTTGATCGCGGCCTCGACAATGGACGGACTTACGAGTACCGCGTCAGTACACTGATCCGCATTGACGCTCAAGTGCTCGAAAGCATGGCGAGTCCCGGGGCCCTGGCCACCCCGCAGTAATGGCGCTTGCACGTCCTGGTACGGCCTTTACATGAGCCTGCGGCTATGTTAGGTAAGTGCTTTATTAATCAGAAAAGAACGATTCAGTTCTCTTACTCAACATCACAGCATGTGGGCTGCAGCTGTTGCTTGCGGGAAGTTAAGTGACAACGTTGGACGCAGGCAATGGCTGCTGACCACATGCACTCGCTTTAGCAGCCTGTCGGACTATCCATGAGCCGGCTGCTAGTTACCAGAAAAGAACGATTCAGATAATCAGGCAAGGAGAAGATCATGTTTAGTGGATCCATGGTAGCGATCGTCACCCCTTTCGACAGTCAGGGCAAGTTCGCCGAGGAGACCTATCGTCAACTGATTGATTTCCAGATTGAGAACGGTACCGATGTCATCGTCCCTTGCGGTACAACCGGTGAATCGGCAACCCTCGACTTTGACGAGCACGAGCACGTCATCAAGGTCTGTATCGATCAGGTCAACAAGCGCGTTCCGGTGATTGCCGGCACCGGCGCCAACAACACGGCCGAAGCGATCCATCTGTCGAAGAATGCCAGGACCAACGGCGCTGACGGTCTGTTGCTGGTCTGTCCCTACTACAACAAGCCCTCTCAGGAAGGCATCTACCAACATTACAAAAAGCTCGCCGAGGAGGTCGCCCTCCCCCAGGTGCTCTATAACGTGCCGGGCCGTACCGGCGTCAACGTAACCGCCGAGACCACCATCCGCCTGGCCGAGTTTGCCAACATCGTAGCCATCAAGGAAGCTTCCGGTGACCTCACCCAGATCAGCCAGATTCTGGCCAGGGCCGGCGACAAGATCGACGTCATCTCCGGAGATGACTTTTTGACTTTCCCGATGATGTGCTGCGGCGCCAAAGGGGTCATTTCGGTGTCCGCCAACGCAATTCCCAGGCAGGTCAAGAATATGGTCGAGGCGGTTCAGAACGGTGACTACCTGGCGGGCCGTAAGCTGCACCTTGAATTACTTGAATTTCACACGGCCATGTTTATCGAATCGAACCCCGTACCGGTCAAAAAGACGCTGGAACTGATGGGTAAGATTGAAGCACATGTCCGCCTGCCGCTGGTCAATATGAGTGATGCGACGCTTGAAAAGCTGAGGTCGGTTTTGCAGAAGTATAAACTCATCTGATTTTTCGCCACAAAGACGTGAAGACGCCAAGGACTTCAATTAATTTCATGTCTTTGTCTGGCTCACAAGGAATTGGTCATGATTAAAGTTGCTGTTACCGGAGCCGCCGGCAGGATGGGCGGCCGAATTATTACCCTGGTTACCGAAGCCGAAGGGCTTGAAGTGGCGGGAGCTGTCGAAATGGCCGGACATGCCAGGCTCGGCGACGATGCCGGCTACGTCGCCGGTTGCGGCGATCTCGGCGTTGCGATCACCGATTCCCTTGAGCAGGCATTGGCCGAGGCCGATGTACTGATCGATTTCACCTGGCCGGAAGTCACCCTGGCCAACGCTGAAGTCTGTGCCAGGCTCGGTAAAGCGATCGTGGTCGGCACCACCGGTATGAATGCAGAGCAGCGCCGGGTTATTTCACGGGTCGCCGAATCGATCCCCGTGGTCTTTGCGCCGAATATGAGTGTCGGCGTCAACGTTTGCTTCAAACTTCTCAAGGATATGGCCAGGACTCTCGGTGAAGGCTTCGATGTCGAAATCGTCGAACTGCATCACAACAAGAAGAAGGATTCACCTTCCGGCACCGCTGTACGCATGGGTGAAATTGTCGCCGAGGCTCTCGATCGCGACTACAGCCAGGTCGCCAACTATCACCGCGAGGGCATGTGCGGCGAACGCACCCGGGAAGAGATCGGTATGCAGACAGTGCGCGGCGGCGACATCATCGGCGAGCACACCGTTTACTTCATCGGCATGGGTGAAAGGATTGAACTGACCCATCGCGCCATGAGCCGCGACATGTTTGCCCGCGGCGCCGTACGCGCCGCAGGGTGGCTGGGGGGCAGACAAGCCGGGCTTTACGATATGCAGGATGTGCTCGGACTGAAATAACAGATCAAGACCATCTCTCGACTATTCGCCTGGCTCACTCGAGCGCACAGCAAAGAAAATGAGCGCGTGTGAGTCCGACTTAATCACTCGAACACCGGAGACTTGTTTTTTCCTATGTCTAAAATCAACGATAACTACCTCAAGCTCAAAGCAGGCTATCTCTTTCCCGAAATCGGTCGTCGCATCAAAGAATTTACCGATGGCAACCCCGAGGCCAAGGTTATCCGCCTGGGTATCGGCGATGTCACCCTGCCACTGGCGCCGGCGGTCCTCAAAGCCTTTCACCAAGGTGTTGATGACATGGCCAGGAGCGAGTCCTTCCATGGATACGGCCCCGAGCAAGGCTACGACTGGCTCTCCCAGGTCATCATCGACAAGTCGTACAAACCCCTCGGTGTCGACCTGAAAACTTCGGAGGTCTTCATCTCCGA